>JADCJJ010000426.1 GCA_020247085.1 Myxococcaceae bacterium
CGGCCGCGGGCGATGAGCTGCACCGCGAGGGAGCCGCGCGCCAGCAGCTCGACGAGCGGCCGGGTGGGGTAGCCCAGTACGTGCCGGCCGACGAGCCGCGGCGCGGGCAGCCCGGTGAAGATGGCCGTCTGGTTCGACGCCGACTGCGGGCGGCCTCGCAGACCGAACGTGGTGTCGACGTCGAGCCGCCGCCCGCCGTGGGGCAGGGCGGTGCCGCTCCCGTCGTCAAACTGCGACAGCAGGAACGGCTCTCGGGCGAGCGGGTTCGACGTCGGGTCACGGCGCCCCACGCCGACACCGTCGATGAAGAGGAGGGCGACGCGGGTGGGCAGAGACACGGGGGTTCGGGCGCGCTGGCGGTGCCGACGGCGGTCACAGCGTAGCGCACGCGCGGCGGCGCTTCAGCCTGCAGTCGTCGATCGCGGGCGGGCGGTCCGTCGGGTGATCGCTCCGCGAGGTGCGTCCAGCGTCGCCGCGCCCAGGCGGGCGGAAGGTCGCCCGGAAGGCGATGACGCCAGCCGGCGGCGAGCGTTGGCGGTCCAGGGCAAGGGGCAGGCTGCCGGCGGGCGCGCGAGGACTCCGGAAGGCCAGGCCCGGGCGCGCGGACGCGAGCGCAGCCGCTTTCGAGGCGCGCCGCTTGTCGACCGCGGCGATGGCCCGCGCCGCCGACGGCGCCTCGCCCTCGAGCCCGAGGCCCGGGAGCACCTGGCGGCTGGCGAGGGCCTCAGGCCGGCGTCAGGCAGGACCCGGTCGCGCGGCCTTGAGCGGATCTTTCTTCGAGGCGAGCCGCTTCTCGACCGCGGCGATGGCCCGCGCCGCCGACAGCGCCTCGCCCTCGAGTCCGAGGCCCGGGAGCACCTGGCGGCCGGCGAGGTACAGCCGCGGCCAGGGCGAGCCCGTCGTCAGGCCCGCCACGCCAGCGGTGGCGTCGGGGGGGAGCGCGAAGCAGGGGAAGGGCTCGGCGCCGCCGGCCACCACCCGCGGCGCATCGACCCATGGCGCGGACTGGAGCGTCACCCGCCTCCGGCTGAAGGGGAAGACGTCGACCACCGAGGCCCAGAGCCGGTCCACCAGCGCGCGCACGGCCGGCTCTCCCGCCGCCCGGAGCTGCGCGTTCACCTTGACCGAGAAGGACAGCACTTTCTCACCGGTATCCTGTCCGCTGCGGCGCGCGGCGCTCACCTCGACGAGCACCGGGCCCAGCTCGGCGTCGGTGCCCTCGACGAGCCCGAGGGGGCCGAGCCCGCGTGGAAGGGCGGACTCGGGCAGCACCGCGTGCGTGGTGAAGATCGCTCCGCTCACCGGCAACTTCACCGCGAGGGCCGCGAGCGGTTTCTGGCGGGCCTCGGGAAGCAGCAGCCCGAGCGTCGCCACGTCACAGGCCGCCACCAACGCGCCGCCGAGGTACGTCGCCTCGCCCTTCAGCAGCCGCACGCCCGTCGCGGTCCGCCCGTCGAAGACGAGCCGCTCGAGCTGCTGCGCCGCGTCGACGACGTCGACCCCCAGCTCGCGCGCCCGGTCGACCAGCACCGCCCGCAGGCCCTCGAAACCGCCGTCGACCGTCCACGGCGTCGGCAGGAGCCGGGCGAGGGCGCGGGCCCGGGAGACAGGGCCGTCGGCGTGGGCCGCGTAGCGCTCGAGCGAGCGCAGCAGCGCCTCGAGCGGCGCCGCGGGCGAGAGCGTCGTGTCGGCGTCGAGGCCCGGAAAGCGCGCGACGTGCCGGCGCAGCTTCCAACGCCGGAACCACCCCTCAGCGGGCAGGTCGGGCTGCGACTGGAAGAAGGGGTCGCTCGCGGCGTGGCGGTGCGCGGCCCGGTCGAGCGCCTGCAGGAAGGCGTCGGCGCCGGCGTCGTCGAGCGCGCGCGCCGCCTCTCGCGAGCGTGCGCCGAGTTCGGGCGCCACCTCGAACCACTGGCGGGGCCGGAAGACCTGCAGGCTCCCGTGGTGGAGGAGGCGCTTGACCTGCGTCAGGGCGCCCAGCTCGCCCAAGAGCGCCTCGAGCGGGCCGAGCGCCTCGAGCGGCCCCAGAAGGAGTGGGGCGTGCGGGAGCGCGTAGTCCTGATGGGTGTAGGGCGCCCCCAGCCCGTCGTGGTCGACGAGAAGCACCTGCAGGCCGCGCTTCGCCAGCACTCCCGCCACCAGCACGCCCGCGAGCTGACTGCCGAAGACGATCACGTCGTAGACGTGGCGCCCCGGCGTCGAGGCGCGACGGGCGAGCGCCGACGACGTCACGCGATGACCTCTCGGCGGATGACGCGGCGCCCCTCGAGCGTCACCCGGCCGGTCGCCACCGCCTTGACGACGGCGGGGAACAGCCGGCGCTCCTCTCGCTGGATCCGCGCCGTCAACGACGCCGCGTCGTCGTCGGGCAGGACCGGTACGCTGGCCTGCGCGATGATCGGCCCGGTGTCGGTGCCCTCGTCGACGTAGTGCACGGTGCACCCGGTGATGGTGACGCGGGCCGCCAGGGCCTGCCGCGGCGCATGGAGCCCGGGGAACGACGGGAGCAGCGCCGGGTGAACATTGAGCACCGCTCCGGGGAAGCGCGCGAGGAACACCTGCGTCACCAGCCGCATGTAGCCGGCGAGGCAGACGAGGTTCGTCGCTCGGCTGGCGAGCTCGTCGGCGACCCTGGCGTCGTAGTCGGCGCGGGTGGTGTAGCGGGAATGGTCGATCACTACCGCCTCGACGCCGGCCTTCGCCGCCCGCTCGAGCACGTAGGCGCCGGGCACGTTGCAGACGAGGGTGGTGACGGTGGCGGGCGAGCCCTCGACGTTGAGCGCGTCGACGAGCGCCTGGAAGGTCGAGCCGTTGCCCGAGGCGAGCACGCCGACGCGCATCACTGGATGACCGCCTCGGCTTCCTGGCCGGGGGTGCCGGCCTCGATGACGCCGACGTCAAAGGCGTCGACGCCGCGGGCCCTGAAGTGCGCCACCGTCGCCTCTGCGTGGGCCGGCGCCACCACCACCGTGAGCCCCAGGCCCATGTTGAAGGTGCTGTACATCTCGTCGCGGGCGACCTGCCCGAGGCGCTGCAACAGCCCGAAGATGGCCGGCCGCGACCAGCTCGCCTCGCGCAGCACCGCCCGCGTACCGTCGGGCAGGCAGCGGGGCAGGTTGCCCGGCAGCCCGCTCCCGGTGATGTGCGCGAGCCCCTTCACCGGCACCGCCTCGAGCAGGCTGAGCACGTCCTTCACGTAGATGCGCGTGGGCGCGAGCAGGGCATCGGCCAGGTCGAGGCCGTCGACCTTCGCGTCCGGCGCGAGCCCCGCGTCGGCGAGCACCTTGCGGGCGAGCGAGTAGCCGTTCGAGTGGAGGCCCGTTGACGCCACGCCGATGACCCGGTCGCCGGGCACCACGCCGGCGCCGGTGACGAGCTTCTCACGCTCGACGATGCCGACGCAGAAGCCGGCCAGCTCGTACTCGCCGGGCGTGTAGAAGCCCGGGAGTTCGGCCGTCTCGCCGCCCAGCAGCGTGCACCCGGCCTGCTCGCAGCCGGTGGCGATGCCGGCGATCACCCGCTCGGCCTGTGCGACGTCGAGGCGCGAGGTGGCGAAGTAGTCGAGGAAGAACAGCGGCTCGGCGCCGCAGGTCAGCACGTCGTTGACGCTCATCGCGACGAGGTCGATGCCGACGGTGTCGTGCCGGCCGAGCTGGAAGGCGAGCTTGAGCTTGGTGCCCACGCCGTCGGTGCCGCTCACCAGCACCGGCTGGCGGTACTTACCGGGGGGAATGGCGAAGAGGCCACCGAAGCCGCCCACGCCCGACAGCAGCTCGGGTCTCCTGGTGCGCGCCGCGAGGGGCTTGATGCGCTCCACCAGCGTGTCGCCTGCGACGATGTCGACTCCAGCGTCTTTGTACGAGGTTCCCACGCGGGCGCTCATACCCATTTCCCTCCGACGGAAACAGCACGTCGTCGGCTATCGTTCGGACAATGTCCCTCGTCGGCCGGCGCCGGTTCGAGCTCGTGGCGCTGGTGGTGGCCGTGGCGTTCTGCGGGCTCCACGTCGCGACGCACGCGCCGGTGGTGCTCGGAGCCGGGGTGCCCTCGGGCGTGCAGCGGGTGGTGCAGCTCGTCGAGGGCCGCCTGTGGGACCTGCGGTTCCGGCTGCGGGGGCAGCGGGCGCCGAACCCCGCCGTCGCGGTGGTGGCCATCGACGAGGCGAGCGCGCAGCGGTGGGGCCTGTGGCCGTGGTCGCGCGCCCACCTCGCCCGTGCTCTCGAGAGGCTCGCCGACGCGAACGTGGCCGCCGTGGGGCTCGATCTGACCTTCACCGACGCGCGCGACGACGAGGCGCGGCTCGTGCGCGAGACGCTGGCGCGGGTCGAGGCGCTGCCGCCGTCGGCCGAGGGGGCGGCCTGGCGGGCCGAGCTCGAGGCAGTGCTCACTGCGATGCCCGACGACGCGCTCGAGGTGGCCTTCCGGCGGCTGGGTCCGAAGCTGGTTCATGGGGTGATGCCCCTCGACGACGTCTCTGCGGCAGAGCTGCCGCCCGGGCAGCTCGACGCCTACGCAGCCCGGATGGACCCCTTTCTGCTACGCGGCGTCACCCTGAACGGGGTGACCCGGCAGCTCTCGCCCGGGAAGAGCGGGTTGCTCTCGTACGCCGCGCTCCAGGCCCCGCTCTCGCGCTTCGTGGGCGCCGGCACGGGCTTCGGGCACTTCGGCGCTGCGATCGACCTCGACGGGGCCATCCGCCGGACGGCGCTGGTGGTGCGGGTCCGCCGGGGTGACGGCCTGTTCCCCTCGATGTCGCTCCAGACAGCGGCGACGGCGCTCGGCGCGACGTGGCGGCCCCTGCTCGAAGACGGGCAGGTCACCGGCGTCGAGCTGGGCGGCGGGAGCCCGCGGCGGCTGCCCTTCGACGACTTCGCCCCGTTCGCGCTCATCGACTACCCCGGGCCGGCGAGCGCCTTCCCGACGTACTCGATCGTCGACGTCGCCGAGGGCCGCGTCGAGAAGCGAAAGCTCGAGGGCCGCGCGGTGCTCATCGGCGTCACCATCGTCGGCAGCTCGGGTGACCAGCGTGTCACGCCGTTCAAGGAGCTCGAGCCGGGGGTCTACACCCACGCAGCGATGGTCTCGAACCTGCTCGACGGGCGGAGCCTTCGGAGGCCAGCCGGCGTGCTCGGGCTCGAGCTGTTGTTGATGGGGCTGCTGTCGGCGGCGCTGGGGCTCGCGGTGCCCAGGCTGCGCTTCACGCTCAAGGCGGTGCTGCTGACGGGCGTGCTCGGCGCCTGGTTCGCCGTGGCCTGGCTCGCCTTTCTATCGGGGGTGCACGTGGCGATGGCGGTGCCGATGGCCTGCCTGCTCGTGGTGTCGTTCCTGATGGTCTTCCTCGGCTACCTCACCGTCGACCGCGAGAAGCTCAAGCTGCGCTCGACGTTCGGCCGGTACCTCGGCGCCGACGTCATCGCCATCGCGCTCGAGAATCCGGAGCGGCTCAACCGGGGCGAGAAGCGCGACATGACGGTGCTGTTCAGCGACATCCGCGGCTTCACCAGCCTGGCCGAGCGCATGTCGCCCGAGGCGCTCGCGGCCTTCATCAACGCGTACCTGACGCCGATGACGGGCATCGTCTTCGAAGAGAAGGGCACGCTCGACAAGTACATCGGTGACGCGCTGATGGCCTTCTGGAACGCGCCACTTGAGCAGCCCGACCACGCGCTGCGCGCCTGCCGCGCGGCCGTGCGCATGCTCGAGCGGCTCGACGCGATGAAGCCGGCCTGGCGCGCCCAGGGCCTGCCCGAGCTCGAGATCGGCATCGGCATCAACTCCGGCCTCATGGTGGTGGGCAACATGGGCTCTGACGTGCGCGTCGACTACACGGTGCTGGGTGACGCGGTGAACCTGGCGAGCCGCCTCGAGGGGACGAACAAGGAGTACGACACCCGCATCATCATCTCGGAGGTCACCTGGCAGCAGGTGAAGACCGACGTGGTGACGCGACGGCTCGGCGCCGTGCGCGTCAAGGGGAAGCGCCTGCCGGTCAACGTCTACGAGGTGCGCGGGCTGGGGCGGGCGTCGGCCGCCGAGGCCGAGACGATCGCTCGCTTCGAGGCCGCGCTCGACCGCTACGTCGCGAAGGACTTCGACGGCGCGGCCGTGGGCTTCCGGCAGGTGCTCGAGGTCTGGCCCGGCGACGCCGCCTCGCGCCGGTACCTCGGGCAGGTGGCCGTGTTCCAGGCGCAGCCGCCCCCCTCCGACTGGGACGGCGTGTCGGCGCTCACCACGAAGTGACGCGCCGCGAGAAATTGACCCTGTCGGCATTGTCGGCAAGTCTGTTGAGCCAATCGCATGAGCGCCGAAGACACCCTGTTCCAGAAGTTCGGGAAGGAGATTCCCCCTGGCACGGTGCTCGTGCGTGAGGGGGAGCCCGGCAAAGAGATGTACGTGATTCAGGCCGGGAAGGTGCGCATCTGGAAGAAAGTGCGCGACGTCGAGAAGGTGCTCGCCACGCTGGGGCCCGGCGAGTTCTTCGGCGAGATGTCCATCATCTCGAACAAGCCGCGCAGCGCCTCGGCGACCGTCGAAGAGACGGCCCGCGTGCTCGTCATCGACCCCCGCACGTTCGAGGCGATGATTCGGAACAACAGCGAGATCGCCGTGCGCATGATCAAGAAGCTCTCGGAGCGACTCGCCGAGGCCGACGCGCAGATCGACACGCTGCTGCTGTCCGACCCGAACAGCCGCGTCGTCAACTGGATCCTTCAGGCCTGCCAGGCCCGCGGACGCGCCCTGGAGGAGGGCATCGAGATCGACTTCCAGGTGCGCGAGCTGCCCCGTGAGCTCGCCGTCGGTGAGCCCGCCATTCGCTACCTGTGCCACCGCCTCGAGAAGTCGGGGCTGATCGAGCTGTCGGGCGACCGGCTGCTGGTGCGCGACACCGCGCGGCTGTTCGACTACCTGCGCTTCCTCGAGGCGAAGCTCAAGTTCGGGGACCTCTGACGTGCTGCTCGAGGTGCTGGGGCCACATGGCGGGGAGCTGCCGGGCTGTCGGAGCACCTGCTTCCTGGTCGACGGGGTGCTCGCCCTCGACGCCGGCGCGCTCACGTCGACGCTGCCGCTCGACGCGCTGGTGAAGATCGACGACGTGCTGCTCACCCACAGCCACTTTGATCACGTGAAGGACCTGCCGCTGCTCGCGGACGTGCTGGTCGGCCGGCGAGACACGCCGGTGACGATCTGGGCCAACGCCGAGTGCATCGCGACGCTGCGCGAGAACCTGTTCAACGACGTGCTGTGGCCCGACTTCACGCGCATTCCCTCGAGGAAGGCCCCCGTCTTCCGGTTGAAGTCCTTCAAGAGCGGCGCGACGGTGAAGATTGGTCGCTTCACCATCAAGTCGGTGCCCGTCACGCACCCCGTCGAGTCCTGCGGCTTCGTCGTCTCCGACGGGCAGTCGGCCATGGCCATGTCCGGAGACACCGGCCCGACCGAGGCCTTCTGGAAGGTGCTCAACGCGCGCGACGACGTGAAGGTGCTGCTCCTCGAGACCAGCTTCCCGAACGCGCTGCAGGCCCTCGCCGACGTCTCAGGCCACTTCACGCCCCAGACGATGCACGCCGAGCTGTCGAAGTTCGACCGGCGCGGCTGCGAGGTGCTCATCTATCACCTCAAGCCGGCCTTCGTGGACCTGCTCAAGCGTGAGCTGAGGGACCTGCCCGTGCACGTCTGCGAAGAGGGCGAGCGCTTCGAGTTCTGAAGCGGCCCTCGCCCGCCTCACCGCCCCTTCACCAGGCGTGACTTCAGCGCGCCGACCAGCATGTCGATGGCGATGTCGTTGTTCCCGCCGTGAGGCACGACGATGTCGGCCCACCGCTTCGACGGCTCGATGAAGGCCAGGTGCATTGGCCTGACGTGGCGGAAGTACTGGCCGACGACGTGGTCGAAGTCGCGCCCCCGCTCCTTGATGTCGCGCGTGAGGCGGCGAATGATGCGCACGTCGTCTTCGGTCTCGACGAAGATGCGCACGTCGAGCGTCTGGCGCACGCGCTCCATGTGCAGCACCAGAATGCCCTCGACGAGGATGAGCTCGGCGGGGTGCACCGCGGTGGTGCGGCCCGTGCGCGTCGAGGCCACGAAGTCGTAGACCGGCTTGTCGACCGCCTGGCCCCGCTTGAGCGCCTCGAGGTGCTCCATCAGCAGATCGACGTCGAACGCGTCGGGGTGGTCGAAGTTCACCTCGCGCCGCTCCTCGGCCGACAGGTGCGCGAGGTCGCGGTAGTACGAGTCCTGGTCGATGAACGACACCCCCGTCGACTCGAGCGCCTCGTGCACCTTGCGCGCGACCGTCGTCTTCCCCGAGGCCGTTCCACCGGCGATGCCGACGACGAGCGCCATGGTCCGCGGCCATACTCGCTGTCGCGCCGCTGTCTCGCCCGACTGACGTCCCTTGTGGTCACTCCGACGACCACCTATGAGGCGGCGTCCCCTGACCAGGAGCCCAGAGGCCCATGAAGCGCTATTTCGGCATTCTCGTCGCGGTCGTCTTCGTGATCGTCGGCATCGTCTTCACCATGCGGAAGTGGGAAGAGAAGACGACCGAGACCAAGCGCGACCTGGCGATTGCCAAGCTGCGGCAGGAGTACCTCGAGCGCGTGGCGTGGATCCGCAACATCCCCGAGCAGAAGGCGTATAACACCGAGGTCAACTCGTTCCTGCGCTGGTACTTCCGCGAGCTGGGGGAGCTCGTGAACGAGTTCCGCTTGAACCGGAACCACGACGACTACCTGCTCGAGCTCGAAGAGAAGAGCGGGAAGAAGAGCCAGTTCACCGAGTACGAGTCCGGCCCGGGGAAGGATCGCTCAGCCGACAAGAAGGCCGCCTACGAGGCGACGCGCAAGCTGTGGGACCTGATGAAGAGCGGCGAGTACGGGGCCTGGTGGACGGGCACGTCGAACGGCGTTCGCCTCGACATCCTCTCGGCCGACTCGAAGGGCGACCAGATTCACATGCCGGTGGTGGCCTGGGGCCTGCCGCGCGAAGAGCGCGTCGACGAGAAGAAGGTGCGACGCGTCATCGTCAACGGCTCGTTCAAGTTCAACTGGAAGCTCTTCGACGAGAAGGGAAAGCTCATCGCCGAGATCCCCGGCGAGGGCGGGCCCGACGGCCGCGTCGACTGGCCCGAGCGCTACATGAAGTTCTTCCCCTCGATGGTGGTGTTCGGCTCGTACGACATCGACAAGCTGCCCCCAGAGGCGAAGACCGCCGAGATCACCTGGACCATCTCGGCCCGCAGCCCCTCGGGCGGCGACATCAACGCCTCGTACCTGTGGAAGGGCGAGATCCCCGCCGACTGGAAGCTCGCCGCCGGCGAGACGTGGAAGGGCGCGCAGGAGTCGATTCGCCCCGAGGAAGAGATCGACCCCAGCAAGCAGGCCAAGAAATAGCGGCCGGGGCGGTCAGCCCACGATCGACAGCACCGCGCCGGGCTCGAAGCAGGTGAGGGTGCCGGCCTCGACGTAGGTGTAGATGGTCAGGCTCCGGCCGACGGCGACGTCAGCGACCTCTGGCGCCTCGGGCGTCGCGGCCAGCAGGCGCCCCGAGGTCGGGTCGAGCAGCCGCACCGAGGCGCCCGGCACCAGCACCGTTCCCCTGGCGAGGCGCGGGGCCAGTCGCGCCGCCAACGGCTCGCCGAGGCCCCCCAGCACCCAGGCCGGCGTCCCGTCGGGGAGCAGCCGCACCGCCGCGCCGCGCCCGTCGCTGGCGATGACCCCTCGCTCGAAGGCCACCAGCGCGCTCGTCGCGCCGTCGAGGGGGACGGCGCGCTGCCACAGCACCTCGCCCCTCGCCGATAGGCAGGCGACGGCGCCCCGGTCATCGTGCCGCCCGGTGACGAAGACGCGGCCCCTCACGACCACCGGCGCAGCGGCCACCTCGAGCGGTAGCGCGCACGTCCACGCGACGGCGCCGGCCTGCGCCGCGGGGCCCCTGGTGAGCGCGGCGAAGCGCGCCACCACCGTCTGCGTGCCCTGTGTCAGCACGACGACCGCGTCGTGCTTGAGCGGCGCGACAGGCCAGGGGCTGGCGAGTGGGCCCTTGATGCGGAACCGCACCTGCCCGTCCGACAGGTCGACGCCGAAGAGATCACCGGCGTCCGTGCCCACGACGAGGCGCGCGCCCAGCGCCGTGAACGCCGAGCGCTGCGCCCGGGGCGGGTCGAAGCGGTAGGCCTCGCGGCCGGTCAGCCCCTCGAGCACGACGACGCCGCGCGAGCCCAGGCGCAACAGCAAGCGGCCGTCGCCGCACCACCGCGCCTCGGGGCCGATGCGCAGCGTGCCGTCGTTGCGCGACCAGCGCGCCGAGCTCTCGTCGCGGACGAAGCACGACAGGCGCTCCTCGGTCGCCGTCAGCACCAGCCCGTCGCTCGTGGTCGCGACGCCGCGGGGCGCGTACGCCCTTCGCAGCTCGCGTCCGGCGGGTGTGAAGAGCTGCGCCGCCTGGCTCGCGTGAACCGTCACCACCCGGGGCCCGAGCGTGAGGCGACCGCGAGGCGCCCCCAGCGCCACCGGGCGTGACCACCGGGGCGTCAGCGTGACCCGCCGGGGGGAGCCCACCGCAGCGAGCGAGCCGCGCGACGAGGGGGCCGGGGGGCGCGGGGGCGGTGCGGGGGTGGCGTCAGGCGTCGGCGCGCGTACCGACGCGAGCCCCTCGGTGCACCGCACGAAGAGCGCGTCGACCCACGGGTTCGTCGCCCAGCCGGGGTGGCGCTCGTGCAGGGCCGCGCACAGCGACAGGCCCAACTCCCAGAGCGGCCGGCCGGGCTGCCGGCGCAGCGCGCCCATCAACGCCAGGAACGGCGGCTGGCTCGATGTGGCTCCGCCCAGGCGCAGCGCCCCGGCCGTCAGGAGCGCCGCCAGGCTCCCGGTGCCCCGCGTGACGAGCATCGTTCGCCCGTCGCGGTCGTCGAGCTCGAGCGAGGCGGTCTCGCTCGCCTCGAAGAAGCGCCACGCCGGGTGCCGCTGAGGTGAAAACGGCGCGACGGCGCGCCCGGTGGCTTCGCGCAGCTTTTCCTCGAGCGCGAGCGCCCCCTCGAGGTGCAGCGCGGGGGCGCCGGCGCCGCGGAGGACGCCGCGGGTCGCCGCCTCGACCGCGGCCCGGAGCTCGAGCAGGTCGATCGTCACCGGCCCAGACACTCGGCGCGGCTCGCCGTCGAGGCACACCACCGACAGCTCGAGCGTCAGCCCCGGCCGTCGCAGCAGGCACAGCTCGAGCGCCGGCGCGTCGAGCGACACCTGCGCCGTGGGGGCGCGCGCCACCACCAGGGCCCGCAGCGCGTCGAGCCACCCGTGCAGCCACGCCACGACGTCGGCGTCGTCGACCGACGGCAGCAACGGCACCCCCTCGAGCTCGAGCGACACCCGGTCGCGCAGCTGCGTCGCCTGGCCCCGCCTGCGGTCCCCGAGCCGAAGCGTCAGCACGCTCCACCTTCCCGTTGCACGTCGTTGACTGTGTGCAGGGTCGAGCGTACCTTGCCCTCAAGCTCGTGTGGGCGACCTTGAAGCCCCCGATTTCGCTTCAAAAAAAACGGGAATTCCGAATGACTTTCTACGAGGCAGCGCTGCGGGTTCTGGAAGAGGCCGGCGCGCCGTTGCACTACCAGGAGATCACCCGCCGCTCGCTCGACAAGGGCCTGTTGAGCCACATCGGCAAGATGCCGGAGCAGACGATGCTCGCGCGGCTCGCGGCCCAGGCGAAGCGCTCGCGGGAGCGCAAGCTGGTCGTTACCGCGCGCGACACCTTCGCTCTATCGGACTGGATGCTGACCGAGGACGCCGACGCGCTCGCGTTGACTGGCGTCGTCGAGCCCAACCCCGAAGAAGCGCTGCAGCCGTACCGGCCGACGGAGCGTCACCCGGAGCCGCGCGCCGAGTACCTGCGCGCCATCGGCCGGCAGGCCGAGCGCAACCGCCGGGACCGACGGGACGACGACGGCAAGCGCAAGAAGTACCCGCCGGTCGCGGAGGTGGCCTTCGAGGTGCTGCAGGAGGCGGGCGCGCTGGTGCCCACCGAGCTCATCGCCCGCCTCAAGGCAAGGGAGCTGGTCGACGAACTCTCTATCGGCGCGCTGCTCGAGGCGCTCGCCGACGACAACCAGCAGCGGATCGATCAGGGTCGTAGGCCCCAGTTCTCGGCCCTGCGCACCGAGGCGAACGAGCTGCAGCTGTCCGTCGACGCCGGCCCTGCCGAAGGCGTGGCACCGGTGGCCCAGACCTTGGAGGCCTTCTGCAAGGCGGCGCACCTGCCGTTCGACAACGGGCGCTTCGTGCCGCGCTCGCACCGCCGACGGGACGAGGCCGCGCCTGCGCCGGCCGTGGCGAGTGGCGACGAGCTGGCGCTCGTCAGCGCCGGCAAGGCGGCCGTCAAGGAGGCGCGCAGGGCCATGGCGCGGCTGCTGCGGCGGCGCCTGGGTGAGCTCGAGACCGGCACCTTCGAGAAGGCCTGCGTCAAGCTGCTCCACGCGCACGGGTTCCGCGAGCTGAAGGTGGCGCGGCGAGCGCGCGAGGGCTCGCTGCTCTCGGCACGCCGCAAGGATGGAAGCCTCGAGCTGCGCTTCGCGATCCGCATGCTCCGGGGCAACCAGCCGATCGAGCGCCGGCACGTTCAGGAGCTGCGCCGGGACGTCAGTCAGGTGAACGCGAACCTCGGCCTGCTGCTCACGCCCGGCGAGGCCCGTGGCGACTCGCGCAGCGAGGGCACCGGCGGCGGCGCCCTGGTGATGCTGTGGTGCGGAGATCAGCTCGCCGACAAGTTCCTCGAGGGTGAGGTGGGCGTCAGCGTCTCGCGGGTCGAGCTGTTCGAGCTCGACGAGGCGTTCTTCGAGCAGGCGCGGCTCGACGCCGACGAGGCCAGCAAGCGCCGGGAGGAGCGCCTCAAGGAGCGCGATGGGCGCCGTGACGCGAGCCCGGTCGAGCCGAATGGCAGCGCCGAGGCTGGCGGAGCCGCAGAGCCGAATGGTGCCGCAGCCACGTCTTCGCCCGAGCCTGTGCGCGAAACGCCGGGCCCGGCGGCGGCAGCCGACGCGCTGCCCGTCGAGGGCGTCGGCGCGGCAGAGACGGACGACGGTGACGACGAGGGTGACGACGAGGCCGATGATGAGGGTGACGCGGAGGGGGCCGAGGCCTCGGCGACTGCCGAGGGTGGTGCCTCCCAGGGAGAGGGTGGACGTCGCCGCCGTCGCCGCCGCCGCCGCCGTCGTCGCGGTGGCGCGGGCCGCCCCGAGGGAGAGCCAGCCCAGACCGCCGATGCGGCCCCTGGCAGCGTGAGCCCGCCTCCGGCCGCGCCGGCCGCCCCCGAGGGGCCACCGCCGGCCGCGTCGCCCGGGTCCTCAGACCCCGGGTGAGGTGCGCTCCGTGAGGCCTCTCGGCGCGCTGGGGTTGATGCTCATCGTCAGCGCGTGCCAGCGGGCTGAGGCTCCCGTCGTCTCGAGGGTCGAGGTCGACGCCTTCGAGGGGCGAGACGTCGTCGGGTGGGACGCCGGCCAGCTGGTCGACCGGCTCGAGACAGCGATGCGGCGGGCCGGCTGGACCGTGCTCGGCGCGGGAGACTCACCGCCGCGCGACGTCAGGCCCTGGAAGGTCGAGGTTGGCGCGCGTATCGAAGAGCCAGACCCCCAGGCCGAGGCTCCCGGCAGCGCGATGGTGGTGCTCTCGTTCAAGCAGAAGGGCGAGCCGGAGCGGTTCGAGGTGGAGGGCGGCGCGCAGGCGAAGGCCGAGTCGAACGAGCTCGACGCGGTGCAGGCCGCCGCCGTGAAGGCGCTCGATCTGTCGCTCGCCGAGGCCGCCGCCGAGGGGCGCGCGACGGTCGTGCTGTCGCGGGCGCCCGACGACGCGCTGGTGGCGAGCATCGGCGCCGAGGATCCCGCGGCGCGCGCCGCGGCGGTGCGCCTTTTGGCCAGGCGGCGGAACCCGGCTGCGCTCCCGGTGCTGCTCAAGCGCCTCGAGAGCGACGATCTCTCGGCCCTGCGCCGCACCATCGGCCTGCTCGTTGACCTCAAGGAGCCCGCGGCCGTCTCGCGCATCATCGACGCCAGCCGCGCCCGGAGCGCCGTCGTCCAGCGAGAGGTCGTCTTCGCCCTGGCGGCCATCGGCGGTGACGAGGCCGAGGCGTACCTCGACGTCGTCGCGACCGGCTCCGACGACCCGCTCCTGAAGGCGTCGGCCGAGAAGGCGCTCGAAGAGCTGCGCCAGCACAGACACCCGACGCCCAGGGGACCCCGCCCATGAACGCCCTCGTCCTTCGCCTGCTCCTCGTCTTCGCCGCGGGCTGCGCCACGGCGCAGGCCCCGGTGGCCGCCGCCCCGCCCGCCGCGCCGCGGGCCGCCGGGTTCTTCGTGCTCAAGGTGGGCACGGGGTGGGAGTACGAGGCGCAGATGCTCGGCGAGAAGCGCACGCTCTCGGTCTCGCTGCTCGAGACGCAAGATGGCTTCGCGATCGACTCGACGGGGGCGCGGCTCCTCGCCGACGCGTACGGGGTGCGCGACCAGAAGCGGTACCTGTTGCGCGACCCGGTCGTCGCCGGAACGAAGTGGACGAACATCGTGTCGCCCTCGTCGGTCGAGGCCTACGAGATCATCGCGGTGGACCAGCCCGTCGAGACCCCAGCTGGCACCTTCACCGGCTGCGTCGTCGTCGAGAGCCGCAACCGCATCGACGGTCAGCGCGCGCTGGTGAACGAGATGACGCTGGCCCCCGGCGTCGGCATCGTCAAGGTCGTCACCGCCCTCGTCGACGGCGCGCGCCGCGTGCCGCAGTCCGAGCTGCGGCTGGTGCGCTTCAAGCCCGTGCCCTGACGCGTCTGGCGTGAGCCTCGGCGAGGCGGGACCCCGGTTCTCCGGGTGGCGCGGGCGAGCCCTGAGGACAGGGCTGCGGGTTCCGCGCTAACGTCCGAAGGCGCGTGGAAGCGGGTGAGGCAGAGCTGTCGAACGAAGAGATGATCCTCGGGTTCCTGGCCGAAGGCGGGACGGACTTCGTGTCGGGGGCCGCCCTGTCGGACAAGCTGGGCCTCTCGCGCACCGCCGTCTGGAAGCACGTCGAGACGCTGCGGCGGCTCGGGTACGAGATCGAGGCGCAGCCGGCGCGCGGCTACCGGCTGCTGCAGGTGCCCGACCGGCTGACGTCGCTCGAGCTGAGTCCGCTGTTGATGACGCGAGAGCTCGGGCGAACGGTGCACCACTACGAGACGCTGCCCTCGACGAACGCGAAGGCCTTCGAGCTGGCTCACGAGGGGGCGCTCCACGGTGAGGTGGTGGTCGCCGAGGCGCAGACGGCGGGGAAGGGCCGTCGCGGGCGCACCTGGGTGTCGCCGAAGGGGAAGAACCTGGCCCTGTCGGTGGTGCTGCGCCCCGAGATCGCTCCGGCCCGCGCGCCAGAGCTGACGTTGCTGGCGGCGGTGGCGCTGGCCGACGCGCTCGAGGGCGCGGGCACGTCGCCAACCATCAAGTGGCCCAACGACGTGCAGCTGGGCGGCCGGAAGGTGGCGGGGATTCTCACCGAGCTGTCGGCCGACACCGAGCGCGTGCACTTCGTGGTGCTGGGGCTGGGCGTGAACCTCAACGCCGAGCCGGCCGACTTCCCCGACGACGTACGCCCCCTGGCCACCTCGGTGCTCGAGGCCAGGCAGCAGAAGGTGCCCCGCGCGCTCTTCACGTCGGCGCTGCTCTCTCGGCTCGAGGACTGGCTCGACACCTGGCAGGCGAGTGGCTTCGAGCCGGTCCGCCAGGCGTGGAAGCGACGCTCGACGCTGCTGGGCCACCAGGTGCTGGTGCGCGCCGACGCGAAGGAGCTGCGCGGCGTGGCCGCAGATCTCGACGACTCCGGCGCCCTGCTGGTGCGAGTCGATGGCCGCCTCGAGCGGGTCCTCGCCGGCGACGTCGAGCAGCTGCGACCCCGCTAAGGGCCGACCACTCCCGCTGGCGCCAGAGGTAAGGTGCCGAATCGACATGCTCCTCGCCATCGACGTCGGCAACACGAACACCGTCATCGGCGCCTACCAGGGGAAGAAGCTGCTCTCGCACTGGCGGCTCGAGACGACGGCCCGCCGCACCTCTGACGAGTACGGCATTCTGGTGCTGCAGTGGTTCGCGCACGAGGGCCTCGACGCCACGAAGGTGGACGGCGTGGTGGTGTCGAGCGTGGTGCCGGCCATGCAGTTCAACCTGGAGCGCATGGCCGAGCGGTACTTCAAGACGAAGCCGCTCTTCGTGGGCCCTGGCATCAAGACGGGCATGCCGATTCTCTACGACAACCCTCGTGAGGTGGGGGCCGACCGCATCGTCAACGCCGTCGCCGCCCGGGAGCGCCACGCCGGCGCCCTCATCGTCGTCGACTTCGGCACCGCCACCACCTTCGACGCGGTGAGCGCGAAGGGGGAGTACCTGGGCGGTGCCATCTGCCCAGGCATCACCATCGCGATGGACGCACTGTTCCGCAACGCCGCCCGGCTGCCCCGTGTCGAGTTCGCCCGGCCGCCCGCTGTCATCGGGCGCAATACCGTGCACTCGATGCAGGCGGGGCTCGTGTTCGGCTACGTCTCGCTGGTCGACGGCATCTGCGACCGCATGGAGAAGGACCTGGGGGCGCCGGCGAAGGTGTTCGCCACCGGCGGCCTCGCGCCGTTGATCGCCAACGAGTCGAAGGCCATCGACGAGGTCGACGAGTTCCTCACTCTCGAAGGCCTGCGGCTCATCTCTGAGAGGAACCGACCATGAGTGACGATGCTCAGCCCACCGCCGAGGCGACCGCCAGCGCCTGCCCCATCTCGGCCGACTTTCTGCCCGAGAACATGCGCAAGCACGTGGACCCGAAGGCGCCCGTGCCACTGCGCATGATGGCGGCCAAGGCGCTCGTGCCGCTAGCGCCACCCGACATGCTCGGGGCGCTCTTCATGCTGATGTACGACCCCGAGGCCACCATCCGTGAGGCGGCGGGGAAGACGGCCTCGACGCTGCCCGACCGCATCGCCGCGTCGGGGTTTCGTGACGAGGGCGTTCAACCGCCCGTCTTGGCCTGGTTCCTCGAGGTGTACGCCGCCAACGACGCGTACGCCGAGATGCTCGTCAGCAACGACGCCACGCCGGACAGCGCGGTCGCGGCCATCGCGGCGGCGTGCTCTCAGCGGACCGCTGAGCTCATCGGCCAGAACCAGCTTCGGTTGCTCCGGCACGAAGACATCATCGTGCAGTTGGCGCTGAACCCGCTGGCCCAGGGCGCGCTCATCGATGGCGTCTGCGACTTCGCCACCCGCAACGGCCTCGACCTGCCGGCGGTGCCGCAGATGATGGCGGCGAAGGTGCGCCTGTTCGGGCCCCAGGCCGCCGCGCAGAAGGTGGACGCCGGCCCGACGGCCGAAGAGGTGTTGTCGGAGTTCGGCGTGGCGGCCGAGGGCGAGGTGCCGCCTGACGCCGAGGCCGCCCAGCGGCAGGCCGAGAAGGAGGTGCGCCTCGAGGAGCAGAAGAAGCTGACGCTCACCCAGCGCATCGCGCGAATGAACGTGTCCCAGAAGATCAAGCTGGCCACCAAGGGCAACAAGGAGGTCCGCAGCATCCTGATCCGCGACGCCAACAAGCTCGTCGCGGTGGCGACCATTCGCAGCCCGCGCATCACCGATCAGGAGGTGATGTCACAGGCCATCAACAAGGGCGCCCACGACGACGTGTTGCGCATCATCTATTCGCATCGTGAATGGGTGCGGAAGTACCCGGTACGGCTGGCGCTGGTGAAGAACCCGAAGGTGCCGGCGCAGGTCACCATGCGCTTCCTCAACCTGCTGTCCGAGGCCGACGTGAAGGGCATCTCGAAGGACAAGAACGTGCCCGGCGCCATCCAGCTGATGGCGAAGAAGATGATTCAGCGCAAGACCGAGAACAAGAAGGGGTGAGGCCGGTCAGGCCTCGGCGAGCTCGTCGGCGTCGCCCTCGTCGTTCTCGTCGCCGTCGTGCTTGAGCTGCGCGAGCGCCTGCTCGAGCGCCTCGCGAACGCGCTCCTCGTCCATCAGGACGGCCTTGAGCCGCACCGTCTGGCGCGACGCCCGCTCCTCGTGCCTCCGGCAGTCGGTCTCGAGGTCGGCGATGCGCTGCCGCAGCCCCGAGATCTCGTCGGCGAAGGCCTGCGACTGGGTCGACGCCTGGCCTCGGGCCGCCTCGAGGTCGGCCTGGCTCTGCTCGAGCTGGGTGCGGGTGTCGTCGGCCTCGCGGCTGCGCTCGTCGAGCTGGGCCTTGAGCGCCTCGAGCTCGCCTCGTGCCTCGGCGAGGTCTGACTCGGCCTGCTGGCGGGACGTCTCGAGGTCGGACTTCTCGGTGCGCATCTGCTCGAGCTCTCGCTCCATCTCTTGCGCGCCGGGCTGCAGCGCGTCGAAGTCACTCTGGAGCGAGGCGAGGCGGGCCTGCGCCGACCGCGCCTCTTCCCTGGCCTGGAGCAGCTGCTGCTCGACTCGTTTGCGCTCGGTGGCGAGCTGATCGGCCTTCGTCTGGAGCGTCTTGATCTGCGCGTCCCTTCGCGCCAGCTCGCCCGACGACTCCGAGACCTGCTGGTCGAGGGCGTTCTCCTTCTCGCGCAGCTCGACGATCTCACGCTCCTTCTCGTTGAGCTCGTTCTTGAGCCGGAGGATCTCCTTGTCCTTCTTGTTGACCGAGTCGCGCAGCGCGAACAGATCCTTGTCGCTCTTGCCGCCGCCCGACTTCGCCGCCTCGAGCTCGGTCGCCTTCGTCTCGAGCTGGCCTTCGAGGTCGCGGCTCTTGTCTTCGAACTCCGTGGCCCGGCGCTGCGCGTCGTCGAGCGCAGCCGTCAGCTCGGCCACCTTGGCGCGCAGCTCCCGGGTCTCGGCGGCGTCTACGACCGACATCGGCGGCGAGCTGGGGGCTGGCTTCTTCTCGGGCTCGCGGCGGACGGGCGGCGACCTCTGGGGCGGGTTCGGTGCGGGGGGCGGGGTGGGCGGCACGGCCCTGAGCGCGGCGGGCATGTAGCCGACGATCGTCTTTTCGGCAGGGAACTCCTCTTCGTCGAAGCTCGCGGGCGCGAGAGAGATCTCTTCGACGGCTGGTGGCGGCGCCTCGTCGGGCGGCTTCTCGTCAAACATCGCGTCGACCATCTCGAAGTCGGGGTCGTTGCTGGCGACGGTCTCGCCCCCCTCGGCGGCCGCTTCGGCGGTGGAGCCCCCCTCCAGCGGCTCCTCGTCGAGCAGCGAGCCGGGGTCGAAGGCGTCGTTCAGCTCTTCGGCGACTGGCTCGGGCGGGAAGCCGACGAGCGCCCCGACGCGCTCGACGATGTCGGGGCCCTCGAAGGGCTTGCCGAGGTAGTCCTCGGCGCGGGTCTTGAGCTTCTGGTGCTGCGCGAAGCCCTTGGGGTCACCGACGATGACGATGCGGGCGTTGCGGGTGTCGTCGTCGCTCTTCAGCTTCTTGCAGAGGATGTAGCCGTTCTGCCCGGCGTCGAGATCGACGGCGAGCACCACGCAGTCCGGACGGCTCTTCTTCACCTGGTCCGGCACGCCCTTGCCGTCCGTCGTCTCTTCAACGGAGAAGCCCCGGCCAACCAGCGCGTCGCGCATCGCGTGCATCAGCGAGACGTCCTTCTCGACGATGAGAACGGTCTTGGACATGTGCTGCGAGGCTACCGGCGGTGTTCGGGGGGGTCAACGAATGACCCGCTCGGGTGAGGGCCACGTCCAGCGCGCGCTTCGTTGGAGCCCGGCGCGCGCCTCGACGGTTCACGGACGAAAGGCAGCCGGCTGGACCTCGAGCGGGGGCCGGGGTTGAACCTGCGAGGGCAGCTCACCGCGGCGGGGCCGGGGCTCTGGCGGGAGCAGGCTTCGAATGTCGTCTTCGTCGAGGTCGGTGACGAGCTGGTAGACCAGGTCGCCGTCGCGCCAACTGACTACGTTGTAGCCGTTCGAGTTGCGCAGATCGGCATCACCCCGAGCGCCGACGTCGACGTCGTTGCCGGTGTCGCCGAAGACGAACAGGCCCACCTGCCGCGGCCTGACCGAGGCGCCGGCCGGCGCGTCGTAGCGAATGTAGGCCGCCTGCTTCTCGCGCACGTTCAGCACGCGGGCCCCCTCGGCCACGGCGTTGGGGAACCGCGGCACCGCGACGCGATGGCCGAGCTTTCCGTCGAACCAGGCCTCGAGCGCCTCGGGCTGGGGGATCCGGACCTCGAGGGGAAACTGCCGGGCGTGACGCCTCACCGCGTCTTCGGCGTAGAGCCGGCGCTGAAACGAGCGCCACTGCCCGTGGCCGACGACGGCGCAGAGCGCGACCCCTGCCGCGGCCGCTGACAGCCGGAGCACCTGTCGCTGCCGCCGGTGCTGCTCCGTCGCGCGCACCGTGTTGAGGACCCGGTCGCGGAGCGCCTGGGGCGCGGCGGGGCTTCCCTGCTTCGCCAGCGTGCGCACCAGCGTGCGGTTGTGGCGCGCTACATCCGCGTGCCGGGCGCAGGGGGGGCACACGGTGAGGTGCTGCTCCACTTGAACGCGCTCGCCGTCGACGAGCTCGCCGTCGACGTAGGGCATCAGGAGCGGTTCGACGTCACGACAGTTCATGTCCGGAGGCTTCAACCCTGAGTCACCCCAGCTTCTTCCGCTCCCGGTACGCGTTCAAGTCCACGAGCGGTTGCTGGAGGGCACCGCGCTCCCTATCGCGCAGCACTTTCTCGAGCTGGCGACGCCCCCGGAAGAGCCGGCTCATCACCGTGCCCACCGGTACGTCGAGGATGTCGGCGATCTCTTTGTACGAGAACTCCTGGAGATCCGCGAGGATCACCACCAGGCGGAAGTCGATGGGCAGCGCGTCGATGGCCGCCAAAACGTCTTCGCTCATCACCCGGTGGAGCAGGTACTCCTCGGGGTTCTGCGTCTGAGCGGTGGTGTCGGCCGAGAAGAACTGGGCCTCGACGCTCTGGCGCTCCGACTCGTCGCCGAGCGACCGCTCCTTCACCTGGCGCCGGTAGCCGTTGATGAACGTGTTGGTGAGGATCTTGAAGAGCCAGGCGCGGAAGTTGGTGCCCCGCTCGAACTTGTCGAAGAAGCGGTAGGCCCGCATCACTGTGTCCTGCACCAGGTCTTCCGCGTCGCGCTCGTTCCGCGTCAGGCGGAGCGCTCCGGCGTACAGCGCGTCGAGCCACGGCGCGACGAGCGCCTCGAACTCCGCCCGCGCCTTGTCGCTCTTCGAGAACCCCAACATGTGCCCGTCTCCGGGGCGCCCCGCGTACCTGGCGCCGTCAACTGCGTGGAACGCACGAGCCCCTGCGGGTATTTCGTGCGGTGGCTGAGCCACGCAGGCAGGCGATGCAGCCGCGGTGCCGGGCGAGCGCGAAACGCAAACGCCCGGAACCACGAAGGGTCCGGGCGTCGGGTGCGCATCTGGTGACACGATGGCGGGCCGCCTCGTGCGCGGGTGTGTCAGGCTGGCAAGCGCGTCAGCGGCCCTCGATGGCCTTCTCGATGGCCACGTACGGGTAGCCGAGATCCTTCGCGACGGCCTCGTAGGTGACGTGACCGCCGAAGGTGTTGAGCCCCTTCGCCAGGGCCGCGTCGGAGCGAATCGCCGCGAACAGCCCCTGGTCGGCGATCTTCCGCCCATACGGGCGGGTGGCGTTGGTGAGCGCGAACGTCGACGTCATGGGCACGGCGCCGGGCATGTTGGCCACCCCGTAGTGGATGACTCCAGACACCTCGTAGGTGGGGTTGTCGTGCGTCGTGGCCTTGATCGTCTCGATGCAGCCGCCCTGATCGACCGCCACGTCGACGACGACCGAGCCCTTCGACATCTCCTTCACCAGGTCGGCTGACACGAGCTTCGGGGCCTTGGCGCCGGGGATCAGCACCGCGCCGACGACGAGGTCGGACTCCCGCACGCAACGGGCGATGTTCTCGCTGTCGCTCATCAGGGTGCGCAGCCGGCCCTGGAAGATGTCGTCGAGGTAGGTGAGCCGGTCGAGGTTGACGTCGAGGATCGTCACGTCGGCGCCCATGCCCACCGCGACCTTCGCCGCGCAGGTGCCGACCACGCCGCCGCCGATGATGCTCACCTTGCAGGGGCGCACGCCGGGCACTCCGCCGAGGAGAATGCCCTTGCCGCCGTGCGCCTTCTCGAGCGACGTCGCGCCGACCTGAATGGCCATCTTGCCGGCCACCTCGCTCATGGGCTTGAGCAGCGGCAGCGAGCCATCCTCGGGCTGGATCGTCTCGTAGGCGACGGCAGCGATCTTCTTCTTCACCAGCACCCGGGCGAGCTCGGGCACCGCCGCCAGGTGGAAGTACGTGTAGACGATCTGACCCTCCTGCATGCGCTCGTACTCGGGCTCGATCGGCTCCTTCACCTTGACGATCAGCTCGGCTCGCTTCCACACCTCGTCGGCGCTCGCGAGCAGCTTCGCTCCGACGCGCTCGTACTCGGCGTCAGGCAGCCCAGCCCCTTCTCCGGCCGAACGCTCGACGAACACCTGGTGGCCCGCGGCGACGTACGCCTTGGCGATGGCCGGCGTCATGCCGACGCGGTACTCACGGGTTTTGATTTCTTTGGGAACTCCGACGATCACGACGCGCCTCCGAGGCTGAAGAACGGCGCGGCTTCTCGTCAGGAACCATCACGGAGTCAATGGGAGTCGCCTGACGCGACGCGACACCCTTCGGGCGGGATCGTTCAGCTGCCCTTCTGCTTGTAGAAGAGCACCATCGAGTAGCAGTGGAACTCGTTGTCGCTCGATTGGCAGACGACGCGGTCGACGATCTCGAGGTCGGCGTTGCTCCGGAGCCAGCGGTTGATGTTCTCGCTGAGCTCCTCGCGCTCCTTGGCCTTCGTCGCCGAAAACACCTTGACGCCAGTGAACATGCGCTGCTTATCCCACGCGTCTCCGCTCAGGGACAAGGGCTCTCCTCCGTGCTCATCGACCTTCACGTCCACTCCTACCTCTCCCGCGACTGCCCGCTCGACCCCAAGGCGGTGCTGGCGCGCGCCGAGACGTTCGGGCTCGACGGCGTGGCCTTTACCGAGACCAACACCCAGGACGGCTGTGACGAGCTGCTCGACCTGCAGCGCTCGACGAAGCTCAAGATCTTCGTGGGCCTCGAGCTGGCGACTGACAAGGGGCAGTACCTGTGCTTCTTCGAGAAGCCCGAGCGGGCGCCCGAGCCGGTGCAACTGTGGGGCAGCAACCGGGAGAAGGCGTGGAGCGCGGACGAGTGCCTGCCCCGGCTCAAGGCCCTGGGCGCGGCCATCGTCGCCGCCAGGCCCTACGACAAGGAGTTCGGCACCCCGGCGAACGACTATGTCAAGACGCTGAAGCTGCTTTCGGCCGTCGAAGTGTACAACCCGAAGGTGCGCATGGGCGCCAACGAGCTGGCGCTCGAGGCCAGCGAGAGTCTGGGGCTCCCCGGGGTGGCCGGGAGCGACGCCCGCGGCTCCCTCGACGAACTCGGCTACGCGGCGACGCTCTTCAAGCGGCCGGTGAACTCCCAGGCCGAGCTGGTGAAGGCGCTGTCTGGCCGCGACTACGTGCCCGTGCTGATGGGCGCCTTGCCCCACCTGCGCCGCCCCGGAGAGGCCAAGCAGGAAGAGCAGGCCCGCAAGAAGAAGAAGCGCCGCTGGCCCCGCTGAGCCGCGACGCGCTCGGGCGCTCCAGGACGGCGTTGCGACGCCTCGACCCGTGAGAGGCACGTCAGGCGTCGCTCGACAGGCCGCAGGCGAGCACGGCGACGACGCCCTCGAGCCAGGGCCCGGTGACGGGCTGGTGCTCGAGCAGCACGCGGTGGAGCAGGGCCCCCACGAGCATCGAGATGGCCGCCTCGGGCGCGACCGCGCGCCGCCACTCGCCCCGCGCCACCGCCCGGTGCACGAGCGCGCTCACTGGCCCCTCAGCGCCCCGGGCGAACCGCCGCGCCGCTTGGTCCGCCAGCGGTGGTGACGACTCGCCCAGCGCCGCGCGCGCGAGGGCCAGCCCCGTGGGCTGAGCGAGGAACGAGGCGACCGCGCTCCCCAGTGCCAGCAGGTCGCCCCGCAGCGTGCCCGTGTCGGCCTGCGCTTCCTCGAAGTCGACCAGCACGTACTCGAGCGCTCCGGCCACCAGCGCCTCGCGGGTCGGCCAGCGCCGGTAGACCGTCGTCTTGTTCACCTCGGCCGCCGCCGCGATGCACTCGACCGACAGCTTCGAGAGCCCGTTGGCTCCCAGCTCGTCGAGCGTCGCCAACATCACCGCGTCGGTCACCGCGTCGCCGAGCCGTCGCCCCTGGCGCCGTGAACGAGGCTACGGCTCGGGCCAGGGCTCCTCGAGCGCGACGCGCACGATGGGGCCGAACGCGAACGGGCCTGGAGGGCAGAGCGAGGCGGCCAGCGGGAGCGCCGACTCGGAGCACGGCGGTGCACAAACGCCGCCCCGGCACTTCCCCACGCAGGCCAGCGCGTCGAGGCGCTCGTCGGGCCAGCGGGCGAAGACAGCCCGGTCTCCGCGGAGCAGCAGCTCCTCGCCGCCGGGTGAGCACGTGGCCAGCACGACGCGCGCCGCCTCCAGTGACTCGCCAAGGGCCGCCGGCGCCTGGGTTCCGCCGCAGTCGCGGAAGCGGGCCGGTGCCACGCGCACGAGGGGGGCGCGGCGATGGGCGGCGCGGCGGGCGTCGCTGCAGATGGCCAGCGCGAGCTCGCCGTCTCGGCCGCCGTCGCTCGTCGTCCGGGCCGCGTCGACGTTGGCGAAGAATGCCTGGTCGGCGCCGGTGAAGGAGCGGCGGCACCCGGCGAAGAGCGAGAGCAGGAGCGACAGGGTCGCGACGACGGCGCGGGCGCCGCCCTCGGTCACTTCAGCTCCGTGACCTTGCCGTCGCGGAGCACCGCGCGCCTGGCCCCGTCGGCGTAGAACCAGGTCTCGACCTTCGTCGTGCCGTCGAGCTCGAGCTTCTTCCGCTCCGGGTACCCCCACGCCATCTCGAGCGCCTCGGCGGGCATGTCGATGACGGCGCGCTTCTCGAGCACCGCCGCGCGAACCGACTCGGGGAGAGCCTCGAGGAGGGCGGCGGGGCTCTCGCGCGACAGGTACCGCTCGAGCTCGGAGCGCACCTCGGCTTCGTCGGAGAGCCCGGGGCGCAGCACCAGGATGAACGGAGGGCTCTGCCGCGGCGTCCCGGCGACGTCGAGGTAGACCCAGGCGAGCGACCTCGGGGTGAAGAGCACGCGCTCACTCATCACGTAGGCGGAGGGGAACTCGACCTTCGTGATGCGCACGGTCGTGCCGGGCGCGAGCACCCGCTCTGACCGGCCGGGGTTGACGGGGGTGCCATCGGGGTTGGTGAGGAGCCGGAGTTGCTCCGGTGCCACCGGCGACAGCAGCCGCTTGGTCGCGTCGCCGAAGAAGGGCGTGACGTGGAAGGCGAGGCGGAGCGCCCGCTCCTCGCCGACGAGCGTGCGCTGAAGCGCCGCCGCCTGCTCGGCCGGAACGAAGACCTGCGAGGTGGCGCAGCCCGCCAGCGCCAGGGCGAGGAGCGCCAGCCTCACGCCGCGCTCGCCGTGCCGCTTCCGCCCGACGACGACCCGGACGTGCCCGATGATCCGGACGTGCCCGACGAGCCTGAGGCGCCAGACGAGGTGGACGACGCCGACGAGCTGGACGCGCCCGCGCCGCTTGAGGAACCAGACGCGCCGGACGGCCCCGAGCTGCCACCGCCTCCGGAATCCTTCTTCGACGAAGAATAGAGGTCCGAGTACCAGCCGCCGCCCTTGAGCTGAAAGCTGGTGCGGCTCATCAGCCGCTCGTGGCTCTGCTCAGCGCCGCACTTCTCGCACTTGGCGGGCGCCGGGTCAGACACCTTTTGCATCACCTCGAGTTCGTTCCCGCACTTCTGGCACCGGTATTCGTAGATGGGCATGGGTTCACCTCAGGTAACGCCGGGCGAGGCCGAGCCGCTCGACCGCGCGAGCGAGCAACTCCTCGACCAGGGCGTGCTTCTTCGCCGCCATGGCGACGAGCTCGGGCACCGTCTTCGCGGCCTCGGCGCAGTCATCGAGCAGCTTCGTCACGTCGCGCGTGAGCGCGTCTGAGAAGCGCCGCTCGATCTTCAGGTCTGCGAGGTACCGCTCCCGGAACAGCAGCTGGAGCCGCAGGGGCAGGTTCGCCGGGTCGAGCGCCTCGCGCGCGAAGCGCTCACGAATCTCGCCGGCCTGACGTGAGAGCGAGAGCTCGTTGACGAGCGAGTCGACCTCGCCCGGGCGACGGCCGAGCTCCTTGGCGGCCAGCGGGGCCGAGCCGCGAGCCGTGGCGAGCGCCGTCAGCACCCCGTCGCGCTCCCGGGTCTTGAGCCCCTGGAAGAGCTGGTGCCGCGTCAGCGCCCCCTCGACGTCGGCGACCGAGAGCGGTTTGCCGGCCCGGCCCAGGTAGCCCGGCTCGAGCGCGCGGAAGACGTGAAACCGCGTCGCCGACTGGCCGACGATGGTCGTCAGCGCCTCCTTCGCGTCCGCCTTCAGCAGCGCCTCGTAAGTGCTGCGCGACGAGTCCACTCGGGTGAACCGGCCCCTGGGGGCGGGCAGCTTGCGCTTTGGCAGGAAGGCCGTGCCCGGGAGCGGCTGGTGCGGACGGGGCCGCGGCGCGTCACCTCCGGCGACCCGCTTCCGGGGGGCGATGCGGTCGTTCATCGTGGCGCGGCCGCGGCGCGGGCGCTTCTCGTTGGCGGCAGCGCCCGCGGGCGCGCGGGTGGCCGGTGGGGCCGAGGTGCGGGTGGGCTTCGCCAAAGGCGCGTCGTCGGGCGCCTCGGCGTCCTCGAGCGCCAGCCGCGCCAGCTCGTACTGCCCCGCGGCCTGACGCTCGGCCGCGACCTTCGGAGCCGTACCCCGCACCACCTCCACCACGGCGAAGGGCCCGAGCGGGGTCGCGGCGGGCTCCGCGTCGGTGAGGCGGCGCACGGCGGCGTCGTCCGTGGGGCCCAGCACCGACAGCGCCTCCCGCACCAGCGCAGGCGACGCAGGCGCCCGGGCGCGACGACAAAAGTCCGCGAGCGCCACCGCTACGGGCGTCGGGACATCATCCGGGTGCCGCTGACGTTTCCAGCCACTCATGCCTGCTCTTCGGAGCGCGGGTGGCTATAAGCAGTCCCTGCAGGGTGTCAATGAGCGCTCAACCACTCGCCCCACAGCCCACCGAGCCCACCGTCGCCGGCGTACGGGTCAGACCGTTCTGGCCGCTGGTGCTGTACGGGCTGCTGGTGGGCTCGGCCCTGCTGGCGCTCTGGGCGCAGTATTCGCCCACCGCGCCCCCGTCAGTGAGTCGCTCGGCACCCTGGGCGTTCCTGGCGTTCGCGGTCGGCTTTTCGGTGTACCGCCTCGCCCTGGTGATGGCGAAGCGGTACTCGCCGTTCAAGGCCTTCACGCAGGTGTTGGTGGCCTCGATGTTCTTCATGCTGCTGCTGCTGCCCAACCTGGGGCAGCCGCCCAGTCCCGAGGCGCCGGCGCTCTCGGCCCTGCTGGTCGACGCGGACCCACGGGTGCGGGCCCTCGCCGCCGAGGTGGTGGGGTTTCGCCAGGCCCGGGCCGAGGCACCGGCTCTGGTGGGGCTCCTGTCGGATTCGTCGGACGTGGTGCGGGAGGCGGCCCATGAGGCGCTGGTGCGGCTGAACGCCGGGGCCGACCTCGGGCGCGCGCCTGGCCCGTGGGCGGAGCGCTTTCCGTGACGGGCACCAGCTCGCCGTCGGAGCGCGAGGCCATCATCGCGCGCTTCATCTCCGAGCGCGGCCTCAAGGCGACGCGGCAGCGCAGCCTCATCCTCGACACGTTCTTCCAGCTCGATGGTCACTTCTCGGTCGAGCAGCTGTGGGCGCGGGTACGCGCGCTCGAGCCCCGGGTGTCGGTGGCCACCGTCTACCGGACGATGAAGCTCCTGGCGCAGAGCGGGCTGGCGCACGCGAGGAACTTCGGCGACGGGCAGACGCGCTACGAACCCGCCGTCGGGCGGGAGCACCACGATC
>JADCJJ010000427.1 GCA_020247085.1 Myxococcaceae bacterium
CTCGAGCGCGCAAGCCAACGGCCGGGTGCGCTGCGTGGCGCACGACGCCGACCAGGCGAGCACCGTGGCCGAGTCCCTCGCGTCGCCGGTGGCCCTCGCTGCGCACGCCGGCGCGCTGTATGTGCTGGCAGCCGGGACGACGGGCGCCGGCTTCGCCGACGGCAGGCTCGTGCGCGTCACCTTCCGCTGAGGCAGGCGGGGCAGGGGCGCCGGCTGGTGCGCGAGGCGCGTCTCCGCTCCTGGGTCGAGGCCGGAGTCCAGGCGACGTGAGGGGCTGCTCCAGGTTCGCGAGGCGCCTCGCCGCGTGAACGAGACCGGTCAGAATCGCCGGAGTTCACACGCGACGCGGCGGAGTGCCCGGCTCGCGCCCGGAGCCAGGGCGGCGCGAACAGCCGACCGATGGCGCGCATGGAGCGAGCGAGGCGACACGACGCGGTGGAACTCCCGGATCGCGCCTGGAGCCAGGGCGGCGCGAATAGCCGGCCGATGGGGCGCATGGCGCGAGCGAGGCGACACGACGCGGTGGAATTCCCGGCTCGCGTCCGGAGCCAGGGCGCAGTGCTCGGCGGGCCGACGGTGCGCGCGAGGCGAGTCGCGATGCTGGAGTCCCTGGCACGAGTCCGGAGCCGCGGGCGAGGTGAGGGAGCGGGGCAGGCCCGCGGGGGGCGTCATGGTGTCGCCGCTGGGCTCGCGGCCGGGACCCGGGCCGGGGTGAGCGCGTGGCGCGCAGCGACGAGCTGGCGTCGTGACGGCGGGCCGTGCGAACCGTGGCGTCAGTGCACGCTCTGCTTGTCTTGCCCCGGGGCGTGCGCGGCGTCGTCGGCCGGCGCGGCGACGGAAGTGACGGGCGCGGGCTGGAACGGGGCGGGCTCCGGCGCCTCGGTGCGCGCCGGGCCGACGGAGACGTCGGTCGCCCGGGCCTCGGTGAGGCTCTTCGCGGTGGCCGCGTCCGACCTCTGGGCTTCGAGCGCGGCGATCTCGGCGCTGGTGGCCACGGCGTGGGCGAGCTTCGCCTCGTCGGCCTGGGCCGTGGCGAGGGCGTTGAGCTTGCGCGCGACGGCCGACATCTCGGCGGCGCGCACCGTCGCGTGGGAGCTGCGCATGCCGATGAGCGCCACCCGCGCGCGCTCGAGGAGCGCCACCTGGGACTTGAGTTTGGCCAGCACGCGCTCGCGCTTGAGCCGCATCTCGCCCAGCCGCTCGAGTTCCTCGTGCAACGACTCGGCGGCCAGCTCGAGCTGCCGCTTCGCCACCGCGTCCCGGGCCTTCGACGCCGATTGCTTCAGCTCGTCGATCTCCTGCTTGAGGTCGCGGTGCGCATCGTCGTGCAGGTGCGACTCGACGCCGGCCCACTCGGCGGCGAGATCGATGGCGTCCTTCGTGAGGCGGCCGACGGTGCGGGCGAGCTCTTCGCGCGCGGCCTCGCGGGGCAGCTCGGCGAGCTGACGCCCACACTGGCGGTACACGCCGAGGGCGCGGCCGAGCTGGGTGGCGAACTCTCCGTCGAGGGTGGGCAGCACTTCATCGCCGCGCGCCTCGACCGGGTCGGCCTTCAGCGCGACGTGCGAGGCGAGCGAGCCGAGCCCGGCGAAGAGCGCGACGATGGCGCCGCTCACCGCCGCCACCAGCGGCGAGGGCGTGTTGAGGGCCTGCAGCCGCGGCACGAGCGTCTCGGCCACGGTGAGCCCGGCCACCGCCAGCCCGCCCGTCACGGTGGCCGCGGCCACCCAGTGCCACGGCCCGGGGCGCGACGCGCCGACGCTGTGCTCGTCGCCGGTCTCCGCCAGCCGCCCCTTCACCACCAGTGCCCCCGCGATGGCGCCGGCGAGCGCCACCGTCCACCCCTGCGTCAGGCGGAGGAGCCAGGGCAGCGCCGGCAGCGTCACGGCCGCGCCCATGAGCAGCACGCGCTCGAGCCGCTTGCCCCGAACGCAGGCGAGCGCCACCGCGACGAGGGGGAAGAAGGCCGCCGGCACGCTCCGCTGCGTCACGAGCCAGCCCAGGACCCCCGCCGCCGCGCCGGCCACGAGCGACCGGGTGACGTTGCGCTCGAAGACTTCACGCTGCTGCAACTGCACGACGGCGGTCGAGGACATGGGGCGCGCTCGGGGTGGGGCCTGAGGGTCAGTAGGTCGAGTTCAAGAGGCCGAAGTCGAGGCGGGCCTTCTTCCGGGCCGACTTCGAGTAGCTGTTCACCGCGCCCTCGTCCTGCGCCGCCTCGAGGCCGCCGATGAGCAAGTCTTGCGCGGCGAGGTCCTGGTCGACGGCGGGGGCCCCCTTGGCGCGACCTGAGGCGTCGATGAGCGACTTGTTGAGCTCGAGCAACCGGCGGGCGTTCGCCCGGTCGCCGCGCTTGAGGGCGTCGACGGCCTGCTGGGTGTTGGCGCCGGCCTGGGCCCTCGCGGCGAAGACGAGCGCCTCGCCGTCCTGGTTGGCCTGCACCTCGGCGAGGTCGGCGCTCACCACGGCCCGCGCCGTCGCGTTCGTCGTCACCGGCTGGCTCGCCAGCAGGTCGGTGTAGCCGAGCGTGAGCGCGCCGACGTCGAGGGCCTGGCCCGCGGCGCCGCCCCGCACCTGCACCTGCAGCACGACCCGCTCGCTGCCGCCGGCGGCGATGTCGGGCAGCGCGAAGGTGACGAGCTCGTCGGCGCCGGCCTGCGCGCGCGCGATGGGCGTGTACCCGAAGCTCCGCACGAGGCCGCCCGCGGGGACCTTCACCGTCAGCGTCACGTTGCGCGCCACCTGCGTCCCGGCGGCGTCGAGGTCTTTCTTGAAGATGCGCTCGAGCTGCGAGGCGTCCTGCAGGTAGGCGTAGGCGCCGCCCCCCACCTCGGCGAGCGACTCCATGAGCTGCTCGTTGAAGTCGTCTCCGACGCCGATGCTCGAGACCGACAGCCCGCTCTGGCGCAGCGAGCGCGCGATGTCGACCAGCGCGGCGTGGTCGGTGACGCCCTCGGTGGGCTGCCCGTCACTGATGAGGATGACGCGGTTCACCGGGAAGCGGCCGCGGCTGGCCTCGAGCAGGCCCTTCGCGGTGGTGAGCCCGGCGCCGATGTTGGTGCCGCCGTCGTCCCAGATGCCGTCGATGTAGGCGAGCAGCCGCCCGCGGTTCTCGGGCGTCGCCTGGAGCCCCTCGAGCGACTTCACGTCGCTCCCGTAGTGCACGATGGTGAGCCGATCATCGGGCCGCAGCGCCGCCACCAGGTGTCGCGCCGCCTGCTTGGCCTGGTCGAGCTTGAAGCCGCTCATCGAGCCCGACCGGTCGATGACCAGCGCCAGGTTGACGGCGCTCCGCGCTCGGCCCGGCACCTCGACACCCTTGACGTCGGCGGTGAGGAAGACGTCGCTCGTGCCGACGGCCACCAGCGGATGCGACAGGCGCGTCGACAGCGAGAGGCTGCCATTCGCCACCGAGGGCGACGGCGCGGGCGGCGTGGCCGGGGGCGCCACCACCAGTGCGGGCGAGCCGCCGCCCGACTGCGGCAGGCCGACCACCAGGGCGACGAGCGCGAGCAACCCCGCCGCGCCGAGGAAGATGCCGGTTCTATTCATGAAAGCCTCCAGGATGCTGCGAGGACGAGCGCCTGACACCGAAAGGCCGCCCCGGTTCTACGAACCAGCGACCTGAACGATCTATTGCCAACGCCGTTCCGGCACCCTCGGCCTCCAGGCCGACGGTCAAGCGACCGATGGGCTCCCGCACGATGGGCGGACGCGCACCTTCACCCACCTACCGCCCAGCGTCGGGGGCCGAGCCGCGGGCGCAGAAGAAGGGCGAGCGCACGTTGATGATGTCGCGCGCGGTAGGGTCCTGGTTGATGGCCTCGAGGGTCTGCTCGTCGAGGAGCAGCGGCCGACAGTTGAGGCGGGTATCGCCGCGCTCGTCGAGCTTCTGGTCGAAGCTCGGGCAGGCGGCGCCGAGGTCGCACGGGTTCGAGCAGTACCCCAGCGCCGGAGCGTCATCGCCCGCGTCGGAGGTGTAGGTCGCGTCGCGCACGCACAACAGGCTGTCGCAGTCGAGCGAGCCGAAGGCGAGGAAGTCGCGCGTGGCGGCAGCGCCGGTGCCCGCACGGGCCCGCACCTCACGCTCAGTGATGTCGGTGACGCCGCCGTCGGAGCGCTTGCGCATGCCGCACGGGCGACCACGGTCGGACGTCGGTGGGCAGGCCGACAACGCGCTGATGCTGACGACGACGACTGCCACGAGTCCAGGCGAGACCTTCGACATGATCGGTTGCGCTCCGTCGTCCGGCGTCTTCCCATCGGCCTTCGCCGAACGGACACCGACCGTAGCATAGCAGCCCGTTGAAGTTTTCGCGCGGCGGGGATCGACGGCGATCGAGCGAGCCGGTAGGTCGGCGACATGACGATGGGCCGTCGAGGAGTGCAGCAG
>JADCJJ010000428.1 GCA_020247085.1 Myxococcaceae bacterium
CGGTGCAGGCTGGCGCGGATGGTGGAGCGCCGTGGCCGGAGCTGACTGGCGCGGACGGTGGAGCGCCATGGGCGGTGCAGGCTGGCGCGGAAGGTCGAGCGCCGTGGGCGGTGCAGGCTGGCGCGGAAGGTGGAGCGCCATGGGCGGTGCAGGCTGGCGCAGGAGGTCGAGCGCCATCGGAGGAGGAGCCTGGTTCGGAGGGTCGTGCAGCCCCGGGAAGAGCCTGGAGCGCCGGGTGCGACCCAGCCTCGCTGAAGCGGTGAGGCCTCGTCCGGGCGCCAGACGCCTGACGGCGACGTCGCCGGCTTCATGACGCCCGCCCGGCACATCTCGCCGTCTCCTCATGGAGGCGCTCGGCAGGTTCCGCCCGGCGTCCTCGGAGCCGCGCTTGCATCACGCCCGGTCGATGACGTCGCGGCGCCCGGGTGTGGACGAGATGAGTCGGCTGGGGCCAGCTGGCAAGCTCTGGCTCGCGGTTCAGGCCATGCGCGCGCTGGCCTTGAACGTCGTCGACCCGTGGGGGCAGCAGGCCTTCCAGTGGGCGCTCGACGGCTGGGGCATCGCGCGGGTGGCGCGGCGCGCGGGGGCGTCGGCGCCGGGCCGCGAGCTGCTCGCTCGTCGCCCGACGCTCGTCCTCGACCTCGAGCGCCTCGACCTGTACCCGGAGGGCTCCTTCGGGCGCTTCCTCGCTGAGTGGTTCCGCGCGTGGAGGATCGCCCCCTTCGCGCCACGGCGGGTGCCGCGCAGCGACCTCGAGTACTTCGTCGACCGGCTCTTCTTCACGCACGACGTCTGGCACGCGCTCGTCGGGCTCGGCACCGACCTGCGCAACGAGCTGCGCTTCCTCGCGGTGCTGCTGTCCCAGTACGCGTCCGGCTCGGCGATGGTGGCGCTCTTCGTGGGCTGGCTGCAGTTGCTCCGGCACGAGGGCCTGCGCGCGTTCCTCGCCATGCCGTACGAGGCGTGGAGCTTCTTCCGCTGGGGGCGCTGCGCGCAGGACCTGTGTGTCGTGCCCTGGGAGGCGCTCCTCGCAGAGCCGGTGGAGTCCGTGCGCCTGCGACTGCTCGCGCCAGACCGTCCTCGCCTCGGCCAGTGGCACACGTGGCCCACGCCGCGAATCGTGCTGCCGGCGCGGGATGAGGTCGAAGCGGGGCCGCCGGCAGACGCCGCGCTCCCGACGACGTGACGAGCGCCCGCACGGAATGGAGACCGCACGCGCGGTCGGATGACGGGCGCCCGCGCGACGGAGAGGTGGCGCGGTGCGCGGCCCGCTTCGTCCCCCATCGGTCGGGGAGCGGGCTCCGCGGTGGCGTCCGGCGGTGACGGCGCCTCCGCGAAGCCCTCGGGCGACCACCACGGCGGGCGGCGCTGGTGCAAGCGACCCGGGGCCGAGCCCGGCAGCGCAGGCCGCCCGAGGTCGGGCGTCGTCGTCGTCGCCGAGGGCTGCTCCAGGCTCCGTGGCGTGACGTCGTCGGCGAAGGGCCGCCGCCGCTCCCCTCAGTGAAGGTCGAGGTCGATGTCGTACTCGCGCCCGACGGACACCTTGAGCTGTTGCGGTCCGCCGAAGTCATAGCCCTTCGCCCGCAGCTCGAAGACATGTGTCCCGGATGGGAGGTCGAGCGTCAGAGGCGTGGTGCCCTGCACCTTTCCATCGATGAGCACCTCGGCGGTGGCGCCGGGCGTCTTGAAGCGCACGCGCCCCTCGCCGGTGCCCCTGGCGGGCGACGTGTCGGGCGCTGCGCCGGACGGCGAAGGGGCTCCAGAGGGAGCCTTGGGACCAGCGGCGATGGGCGACCCGGGGGGCGCTGGCTGACCAGCCACGCGAGCGGTGGGACTGACACGCCCGGCGGCGGGGCGAGCGGTGGCTGCCTGTGGAGCGCTGGGCCCGGCCGTGACTGGTCCTGCGACGACGGCCTGCTCGCCGACGACGTCGCCTTCGACCGGGCGAATCGAGTCTGCCCGTGCCGCGACGGCCTGCGCGCCGACGGCGTCTCCTTCGGTTGGGCGCGGCGAGTCTGCCCGTGCCGCGACGGCCTGCGCGCCGACGGCGTCTCCTTCGGTCGGGCGCGGCGAGTCTGCCCGTGCCGCGGCGGCCTGCGCGCCGACGGCGTCTCCTTCGGTCGGGCGCGGCGGGTCTGCCGGTGCCGCGATGGCCAGCGCGCCGCCAGCCGGGCCCGGCCGCGCAGGCTCCTCGGCATCGTCCCGCCGTCGTTCCCCGGCCGCTGCGCTGGGGCGCTCCGTCGGCGTCTCCCCGGTCGCGACCGCCGGTGAACCATCGACCGCCGGGCCGAACGGGGGCTCCCCGGGTGTGCGCAGCAGCACGACGATGGCCCCTGCGACGAGCACCCCGCTGGCCGCTGCGAGCCCGACGACGAGCGGGCGCCGGGAGCGCGGCGCCTCTGGCTCCACCTCGAGCGTTCGCTGTGCGGCCGGCTCGTCGTTGCGCGCGGCACCGCCGCCCGTCGACGCGCCCCGCTCAGAGAGGGTCCTGCGGCCCGAGCTGGAGCTGCTCCGGTAGCTCCGCGAAGCCGAGCCGCTGTTCGTGCCTTTGACCCGGAGCTCCTCAGGCACGCTCTCGAGCGGGGCGTCGGGCCCGCTCCGCCGCACCGCCGCCACCAGCGCCTGGCGGCGGGCTCGGTCGCCGGGGAACAGCGCCTCGAGCCACTCACCCACGTCCGTCTGGTCGACCACCTCGCCCGACTGCGCCAGCGCCTCCCGAAGCGCGCGCCCCAGCTCGCGCGTCGTCTGATGCCGCCGCGCCGGTGAGCGCTCCAGCGCCTTCATCACGACGGCGTCGAGCCCGGGCGGAACGAAGTCGGCCACGGACGACGGCGGCGCGATGGGGTCACTCATCACCGCCCGGCCCGTCGTCGCAGCGTCCTCGCGCTGGAACAGCCGCCGGCACGTCAGCAGCTCCCACAGACAGACGCCCAGGCCCCAGACGTCGGCCCGCCGGTCGACGCTCTTCACGCGCAGCTGCTCCGGTGACGCGTACTCGAACTTGCCCTTGAACTGCCCGGCGTCGGTGGCCGTCGACCGCTCCCGCGCGCGCGCGATGCCAAAGTCCACCACCTTCACCACGCCGTCGTAGGTGACGAAGAGGTTGTGCGGGGACACGTCGCGGTGCACCACGTCGAGCGGCTGCCCCTCGGCGTTCACCAGCTCGTGCGCGGCGTGGAGCCCCTCTGCCGCGTCCGCCACCACCCGCGCCACCAGCCAGGGGTGCAGCGGGTGCCGGTCGGTGCCCGCGAGCATGCTCTTGAGCACCCGGTCGAGCGGCTCCCCCTCGAGGTACTCCATCACCAGGAAATAGAGGCCCTCCTGCTCGCCAAAGTCGAACACCGTCGAGACGTTGACGTGGTTGATGGCCGTGGCGATGCGAGCCTCGTCGAGGAACATCGTCACCATGCTCTCGTCGGTCGTCAGGTGCTCGTGCAGCAGCTTGACGGCCACCACCTTGTCCGCGCCAAGTGCGCCGGTGGCCTTCGCGAGGTACACGCCACCCATGCCTCCGACGGCGATGCGGTAGCGCAGGTGGTAGCGCCCGAGCCGGTTGGGAACGGTCTGCACGTGCGCCTCGACGCTCCTCCCGCGTGCCCCCCGAAGTGAGCCCGCGCGAGATGACACACTACTCCCAGCCGGGCGCGGAAGAAGAATGGTGCCGACGGCCCGGACTTCGGAGGCGCGCTACCGCTCGGGCAACGGCGGCGGGGTCAGGTCTTCGTCTGGCTCGGCCACCGTGCGCCCCTTCCCGATGAGGATGCCGAGCTTCAGCTGCACCAGCGCGCCGCCGATGCCGAAGCCGCTCTGCCCGGGAATCGAGGTCGCCCCTGCGGTCGCGAAGGCCGGCACGACGATGGCGAGCTCCGGCAAGATGCACAGCGTCTCGCTCACCTGAATCGCGTAGCCGAGCGTCACGCCGGGGGCGAGCACGAGCGCGCCCGCCGAGCCTGAGCCCGCCGAGCTGCCGAACAGGTAGTAGCCCTGAAGGCGAGGCCCGATGACCAGCTCATTGCCCGCGACCATCCCCCCCAGGCGGCTGAACTGCCTGGGCTCTCCCTTGAGGCCGATGAGCAGGGGCACCGAGAAGTTGAGCAGCCCCACCGTGGCGCCGGCCGCCCCGACGGCGATGCCCCCCACCGTCGGCGCGAGCGAGATGGCGAGCTTCGGGTCGGTCGGCTTCGTGAGCAGGAACTTGCCCTGCGCCTCGAGGAACGACCAGCCACCGCGAAGGCCCAGGTCGATGCCGTCGGTGATGCCGTAGCGGAACGACGCATCGAGGTGCGGGTAGGGCGCCGCGCCGGCCTGCGTGACGATGGCCTGAACCCCCGGCTCGAGCCCGACCTGGTAGTTCCCGCGCCCGAGCGTGTCGGCGCGCTGGACGTTGCCGATGCTCGCGCAGCCGGTGGCGATGACGCACGACGCGAGCGCTGCGAGCCTCAAGGTCCCCATGCGTCGCTTAAACTTCCACTGGCGCCCCTCCGCAAGCCGCGTTTCGAGCCCACCGCGAGACGCCCTTTACTGACGCGACCGGTTGCTCTCGACTGCGCCCATGGTCATCGAAGACGTCGAGGGCGACCTGCTCGACCAGCCCGTCGAGGCGCTCGTCAACGCCTGGAACCGCAACGTGTTGCCCTGGTGGCTGCTGCTCCCGCAGGGCGTGTCGGGCGCCCTCAAGCGCCGCGCGGGCACCGCGCCCTTTCGCGAGCTCGCCCGGCATGGCCCGATGCCCCTGGGCAGCGCCGTGGTGACGGGCGCCGGCCGGCTGCCCCACAGAGCCATCATCCACGTGGCGGGCATCGACCTGCTGTGGACGGCCTCGGAGGCGAGCGTTCGCCGGTCGATTCGCAGCGCCGTCGAGCTGGCCACCCGGCACGGCTTCGCGTCCATCGCGGTGCCGGCCATCGGCGCCGGCAGCGGCCGCTTCGACGAGGCGCGCTCGTTCACGCTGATGCGCGAGGAGCTCCGCTCACTCGAGGCGCCGTGCCGGGTGGTGCTCGTTCACCACCGCCCCACTGGCGGTCGGGAGGGCGCCCGGTCATGACGACGGCGGCCCGGGACGACGAGGTGACCCGCATCCTCTCGCTCACGAAGGGCGACCCGCGCGAGGCCTTTCAGGTCGTCGAACGGCAGCTGTCGGTGCTGGTGCTGCGCACGCAGGTGATGCTGTCGCTCTCGGGCATCGTCATCACCGTGACGGGCTTCTCGGGCCGGGCCATCGCGCAGACGAACGAGCTGGCGCGGGTCCTGATTTCGGCCGGCATCCTCATCGTGCTGGCGGCGGCGGCGACGGGTATCGGCGGGGTGCTGCGCCTTCGCTGGCTGACGCAGGAGCTGACCGATGACGTGCGCGAGACGCTGACCCGAATGCTCCACATCCGCGACCGCAAGTCCCGCTTCCTCTCGGCGGCGCTGCTGCTCTTCCTCGTCGGCTTCGGCTGCTACTGCGTGGCCATCGCGCAGATGCTCATTCACGTCACGCCGGGCTGACCCGCCGCGACCGCGGGGCTGGTCGGCTCGCCGTCGCTGGCGTCGGCTGCGTGGAGCAGCGCCGCGGCGTCAGCCCTCTTCGTCGGGGTCGGGAATCGGCTCTTCGTCGCTCCCGGCGTGGGCCGGCGGAGAAGGGGGCGAAGGCAGCGCGTCGGCTCGGGCGGGCTCGCTCGTGGCTTCGGCCGGCTCTTGACGCGCGGGCTCCTGGCCGCCGTCCTTCGCCGTGACGTAGGTCTGCCGGCCCTGCTGCACGCGGGTCAGCAACCCCTCGCGCTCCATGGCCTCGAGCAGCCGGCTGAACGACGAGAAGCCCAGGTCGCGTTCGTCGAAGTCGGGCTTCTTGCGCACCAGCGCTTCCTTGAGGAACGACGGGTTGAGCGGGCCCGTCGCGCGCGCCAGCAGCGACGCCACCACCTGGCGCACCGACGCCGGAATCTCGCCCTTCTTGCGCCCCTGGACGTCCGTCTTCGTGCGCCGGGGCTCGTCGCGCTCCCGCTCCCGTGACGCCGCGTCGAGGTAGACGAACTCGTCGCAGGCCTTCACGAACATGGGCGAGGTGGCCTGCTTGACGCCGAGGCCGATGACGTAGCGGTCGTTCTCACGCAGCTTCGCGGCCAGCGGCACGAAGTCGCTGTCACCCGAGGCGATGACGTAGGTGTTGATGTGCTCGCGGGCGTAGCAGAGCTCGAGCGCGTCGATGACGAGCCGCATGTCGGCCGCGTTCTTCCCCGCGCGCGTCGAGGGCGGCACGTCGACCAGCTCGACGCCGAGCTGGTGCAGGTGCGCCTTCGCCTCGTGGAAGCGCGACCAGTCGCAGTAGGCCCGCCGGAAGATGATTTTCCCCTGCTCGAGGAGCCGGTCGAGCGACGGCTGCAGGTCGAAGTTCGACGGCGTGAAGCCCGTGTTGGTCACCAGGTTCTCGAAGTCGATGAAGAGGGCGATGCGTCGCTCGTTGCCAGAGGGGCTCATGGAGCCCGCATGACACGATTGGGCCCCGAAGCGAACCCGCACGGGCAGGGGGCCGGGCGTTTCGACGGGGCGAGGCGCTGGGCGCCGCCGTCAGCGGGACGACGACGTGGCCCGCGGCAGGGTGAAGGCTTCGTCGCCGGTCACTCGAGGGTGCACCGGCCGCCGTCCGCCGGCTCCGCCACCAGGAGGGCGTCGTCGAACAGCACCGACGCGTCGTGTGGACCGCCGACGTTCAGCCGGAAGTCGACCGATGCGTCGGGCTGCCCGCCGTCGACGAACAGGGCGTGGGTGATGGCCACCCACCCCGCGTCGTCTCTGAAGCCGGCGCGATTGGGCAGGGGGCTGAAGCGAACCCCGCCGTCCGCCAGCCGCTCCCTGACGTCGAGCTCGAAGGTCGTTCCGGGTGGAACCCGGGAGAAGACCCGCCCGCAGAGCAGCGTCGGGCCCATCACCGTGACGGGAATGGGCTGGCTCACCAGTGTGCCTGCGTCGCCGAAGAGGCGTCCGCCCTCGCCGACGACGAGCCGGGCCGAGGCGGTGCCCGTTCGCGCCTCGCTCGACTGCCGCACCTCTCCGCGAACGTTGCTCCAGCCCACCGGCCGGCCCGCCATCCAGAGCTCGAAGCCGGGGTTGCCGAGGAGGTTCGGGGTCCCCCCACCATCGGGAGTGCCGCCGTCGACGTCGCGGCCTCCATCCGAGGCGCCGCCGTCGTCGTCACGCCCCGCGTCCTGGCCGCCGTCCGGGGGGCCGGAGCCCTCGTCCAGACAACACCGGCCCTCGAGGCACACCCACGGCTCCGCGCAGGGGCGCTGCTCGTTGCAGCGCTTGCCCGTCTCGTCGAGCGGCGCGGGGGCGCACGCGAGGAGCGGGAGCAGCAGGGCGAGGGTCGCTCGCGCTCGGCTCGCCACGAGCGACCTGCGCCACCTGCCGTCGAACCCGGTGAGCGCGCCACCACCGGGCCCGTGTCCGCCCGCGTGGCGATGCGCTCTTCGAGCCGGAGGCTCTCCCACGGCGTGCACCGACGAAGTGTACGTCGGCGGCGGTCCCGGTCGATAGGCGCGCGGCCTCGCGCGCGGCGGTCGCCAAGGCGGGACGCTCGCGCTGGGGGCGGCCTCGGGTGGGGGCGCGAGGTCGCTCACCCGGGGCTCCATCGTGCCGCGCCGAGGGGCCCGCGCCGTCATCTCGTCGAGCTCAGCTCCTCGAGCAGCTCGAGGTCGGCCGCCGAGTCGAGGTTCTCGAGCAGCTCCAGCTGACGAACCACCTCGAGGTCCTCTCGGGACAGCGGGGGGAGCGGCGTCGAGGCGTCGGGCGCGCCCGTGACGCCCCCGTCGACGGCGAGGACGCAGGCCGCCAGCAGGGGCCGAATCATGGCCGGCGGCGCTCCCGCAGCCGCTCCCGCAGCTCCTGGCGCTGCTCGTCCGACATCGCGCGCCACCGCTGCAGGTTCTCGCGGAGCTGCTCGCGCCGCTCGGGGTTCTCCCGAAGCCAGCCGCGCAGCCGCTCCCGCAGCTCGCGCCGCTGCTCCGGGTCGAGCCGACGCCCCTCGCGCACGCGCTCCCGCAGCGCCTGCTGCTCCGACGCCGACAGCTTGCGGAAGGCCTCGAAGTTCTCCCGAATCCGCGCGCGCTCCTCGGGCGGCAGCTGCTTGAAGCGCTCCCAGTTGCCGGCGATGCGCTCCCGCTCTTCGCGGGGCAGCGCCTGAAAGGCCTTGAGCTTCTCGCGCAGCGCCTGCTTCTGTGATTCGGGCAGCGCGTTGAAGCGCTCGACGGCGTCGGCGGTGGGGGCCTGGGCGAGCGCCGCGCCCGACAGCGCGAGGAGCAGCAGGGCGAGGGTGGGCTTCACGGTGACACCTCCAGCGCCGACAGTTGCTCGACCACCTCGAGGTCCTCGGGTGTGGTGAGGCCCGCGAGGTCGAGGTCCTCCACCACGTCGAGGCTCCTCGCCAGCAGCACCTGGTCGTCGGCGACGAAGGCCGGCACCTCGTCGTCGTCGCCCAGGGCGCCGCGCACCACGACCGCCAGCAGCGCCGCCGCCGCCACCGCGAAGAGCGGCATCGCCCGGGGCCAGGACCAGGCGCCGGGTGGTGCGCCTCGAGCGTCGAGCCCGGCCATCACCCGCGCTCGCAGCTGCGCCGACGGCGCCGGCGCGGGCAGCGTCTTCATCAGCGCTGCCGTCTGCCGCACCCGCACCTCGAGCGCCCGCAGCGCCGGGTCCTCGGCCAGCCGCGCCTCGAGGGCTGCTCGCTCGGCGTCAGACAGCTCGCCGTCGACGTAGGCCGTCACGGCCTGGTGCCACTGCTCGGTGGTGCTCATGCCAGGCTCCTGTGGGGCGCGAGCCCCTGCTGCCACGCCTCGAGGTGCCGCATCACCGTCACCGTCGCCCGGTGGATGAGGCTCTTCACCGCAGATTCCGTCGATTCCAGTGCCTGGGCGATGTCGCGGTACGCCATGCCCTCGAAGCGGCACATCGCGAAGGCCGCCCGCTCGCGCGCGCTCAGCTGCGCCATCGCCGCCGCCACCGCCGCCTCGAGCTGGTGCCCCTCGAGCGTCAGCTGCGGACTGTCCGGGGACGCCTCGACGTCGAGCGCCTGGGCGGCCTCGTCGGCCGACAGCCCCTTCGCGAGCTGCTGGCGCTGCTCGTCGAAGCGCCGCAGCTCGTTGAGGCAGTGGTTGGTGTCCACCCGGTAGAGGAACGTCTTGAACCTCGCCCCGGGCGTGTACCGCCGGGCCGACTGGTAGAGCTTGACGAAGACGTCCTGCGCCAGCTCCTCGGCCCGCGCCGGGCTCCCGACGAAGCGCCCGCAGAACCGCACGACGCCGGCCTGGTGACGGTCGAACAGCTGCGAGAACGCAGCCTTGTCGCCACGCCCCACCGCCACCATCAGCGCCTCATCGTCGTCGGGCCGCACTGCTCCTCCAACCCGTCGCGCCGCCGAAAGTCGCGGTCCCTCGGCGTCGCGATGGGTCTCGTGAAATCAGTCGCTTGTACGGAGAAAGTCCGCCTGGGCCGCCAGGTCGAGCGGGTCGCGCCGGGCCCGCGCGCACCAGGCGAGGAACGAGGTGAGCTCGTCGAGGCCACGGTGGAGCGCCGAGAGCGTGTCGGGCCCGTCGAGCTCGAACCAGACGGCGGCGTGACCGGCGGCGCGCGGGTCGTTCGAGACGAGCGAGAAGGCGAGCGCGAAGGCCTCGGTGCGCCGCGCGTTCTTCTGTCCGAAGAGCGACTTCTCCTTCAGCTGGCCCGCCAGCATGAGGCGCAGCAGGGCGCTGAAGGCGCGGGCGTCGGGCACGCCGAGGCGCGGCTGCGCGGCGTCGAGGAACTCCGAGAGCTTCTTTCGGTCGGCGCGGTCTTCGACGTTGAGGAGCCGCTCGAACGCCCGCGGCTGCTCGGGGTCCGGGAGCAGCCGCAGCGCGGTGGTGGCCCACGCCCACCAGGCCATCGTCTTCGCGTCGGGGTCCGGCTCGTCGAGGGTGAGGTCGAGCAGCGGTCGCCGCGCAGGGGTGCCGCGGGCGGGCGTGGTGGTGGGGGGCGGCGGCGGGCCCGAGGGTGCCTCGATGATGTCGAGGTCGGCGTCGGGTACCCACGAGCCCGGGGGGGTGAGGTTGCCCGGTGGTGGCGGCGGTGGCGGGGCCGCCACGACGGCTTCTTCGGCGAAGAGCAGCTCGTCGTCCGGCTCGGTGGTGGCGCCGACGCGCGCCTCGTGGGGCGGTGTGGCGGCGGGCGGGGGAGCCACGGCGCCCCGGCTCGCCTGCTCGACGGCGCCGCCGATGTCGCCGAACCCCGAGCGCGCCATGAGGGCCTCGAAGCTGGGCACCTCGGGCGGTGGCTCCGGCAGCGCCGTCACTCCGGGTGGCGTGAGGGCCGAGCTGACGATGCGCGGGTCGGTCTCATCGCGGCGCTCGAGGGTGATGCCCCGGGCCTTCAGGCGCTCCACCGACAGCTCGGGGTCGGTGCGCTCGCGGCTGCGGCGCACGTCGTCGGCGCCGGAGACGAGCCCGCGCAGGTCGATGCGGGGGTCGGTCTTGCCCTCCCGGCGGAAGGCCGACTCGACCGGTGCGTTCGCGGCGTCGGCCGGGCGCTCGCCGCCCGGGATGTCGGCCACGTGGGGTGGCGTGAGCGCGGCCAGCTCGCGGTCGGTCCTGTCGCGGCGTGGGGGCTCCTCGGGGGCCGGCTCGACCGGCGCGTGCGCGGCCAGCTCGCGGTCGGTCCTGTCGCGGCGTGGGCGCTCTGTGGGGGCAGCCTCGGCCGGCTGGTGCGCGGCAAGCTCGGGGTCGGTCCGTTCGCGGCGGGGGCGCTCCGCGGGGGCAGCCTCGGCCGGCTGGTGCGCGGGTACGGCCGGGTCGGTCTTCTCGCGGCGCGGCGAAGGTCCGGCTGGCTCCCCTGCTGGCGCCTCGTCGGAGGCGGGGGCGCGCGCCTCGGCCTGCCGCCGCGTCGCCTCCTCCTCCATCAACTCGAAGAACTCGTCGAGGTAGGGCTCGAGCTCGTTCCACAGCAAGCCGAGGCCCTCGTCATCGCCGACGAGCTCGGCGGCCACCGCTTCGGACTGGTAGGCCTCGGAGAGCAGGCCGGCGCGGCGGGCGAACTCACGGCGCGAGGCGTCGACCGACATGCGCGCCAGCTCGAGGTGGTACAGGCAGCGGGCGAACTCGGCGCGTCGGTTGCCCGACGGCTCGAGGCGCTCGATGGCCGCCTGCAGCAGGCTGGCGTCGGCGCGCGACTGCCAGCACGCGGCGAGCGCCTGCGCGAAGCGATTGTCTTCGAAGGACGTCAGCAGCGCCGCCGCCGAGCGCCAGAGCGCCTCGAACTCGGGGTGCAGCGCCGCGTACCGGTCGCCGGAGCCCTCCCGCCAGAAGACGAGGAGCCGGTCGGCCACGTCGACGAGGGCCTCGCGCGCGTCGGCGTCGCCTCGGCGGGCCCGGTCGAGGTCGAAGACGGCGACGGCGAAGCGGGCGCCCGGCTCGTCCGACGCGCGCATCGGCTCGAGCGCTTCACGCAGCTGGTCGAGGTCGGACCTCGCCTCGACGCAGCGGGCGATGGCGTTCGCGATGTCTTCTGAGAGCTGCACCTCGTCGTTCACGCGGGAAAGCAAATCCTGCCCGTGGCCGAGGGGGTGCGCCACTCCAATCACGCTCCGGCCGCGGGGCGGGTCAGGCGCCGCGTGCGCGTGGCGTCGAGGGGGGCACCATGAGACTCCGTCTGCGCCCTGCGAACCCCGAAGACGCCGCGGCCCTGGGGCGGCTCGAGCGCGACCTCGCGCAGACGCCCGGGCTGCTGGCCGTGAGGCCGCACGAGGTGTGCGATGAGCGGCTGGCCGCGCGGCTGCTGGCGCTGCGAGCCGGCGCGGGTGGGCAGTGGCTGGGGGCCGAGGTCGATGACCGGCTCGTCGGGCACGGTGTGCTCGAGCCGATGCCGCTCGAGGTCACCCGCCACGTCGTCGTCCTCACTCTCGCCGTGGCGCGTGGGTGGCATCGCCGGGGCCTCGGGCGGGCGCTGCTCAAGGCGCTCCTCGCGTGGGCGCGCGCGGAGCCCGCCGTCGAGCGGGTCGAGCTGCGCGTGCGGGCGTCGAACGCGCCGGCGGTGGCCCTGTACGAGGCGCTGGGGTTCGTCGTCGAGGGTAGGCTGCGCGGGCGCATCAGGCTGGGGCCAGGGCAGTACGAGATCGGAAGAGCACA
>JADCJJ010000429.1 GCA_020247085.1 Myxococcaceae bacterium
CATCAGTGCGCAGCAAGCACGTCGACCCAGCAGATTTCGAAGACGATTCCCAGCTACAACAACCGGCAGAAGTTTCCGGAAAACACCGGCAGTCTTTTTCGGAACCCACAGACGGCAAAGATGCAACCTTCTGGCACTTCGTAACCGAAGGGAAGATTGAGGATAAACGGACCCCGGACCGGTCCCGCATTGAGCGCATCGCATGGCCGAGAGCCATCCTTGTCGAGCTGAACGCGCGAGAACCTCGGGTCTTCACGTGGCGCGACAACAGGCCCGGCCCACAACGCTGGCTGGTCACCCTCGATGACTTCAGCTACCTGGTCGTTGTCGAGGAACGAAGCGAGTACGCGCTACCTTGGACTGCATACCCCGTGACCCATGACCACCAACGCTTGAAGCTGAGGCGTGAGTACGACGCCTGGCAGCGGGCACAAAAAGCTGGGGCCGCCTCCCGTTAGGAACGCGGCCCCGTTACTCCTTCCACGCATGGTGGATGAGCTGATCGATTTAGTAGTGCTGAGCCGTGCCTGCGTCAAGCGGTCGGATGACGAGACCACCGAACCAGCGAGGGCGAGTTTACGATGTCGAACTTCAGCGAGTCGGTCGTCGAGGAAGCTTCCCTTCAGTGGTTCTCAGGGCTTGGCTACGCCGTCCTGAACGGTGGAGCTATCGCTCCTGAGGAACCTGCTTCCGAGCGGAGCAGCTATTCCGACGTCGTGCTCGTCGGCCGACTCCGTGCGGCCCTCGCGCGGCTGAACCCGAAGGTCTCGGCCGACGCGCTCGAAGAGGCTTACCGCAAGCTCACCCGCATCAGCTCGCCCTCCCCCATCGACGCGAACCACGAGTTCCACGACCTGCTCGTGCGCGGCGTCAGCGTCGAGTTCCTGCGCCCCGACGGGTCGGTCGCTTACGACGCCGTGCGCATTGCCGACTTCGACGACCCGGCCGCCAATGACTGGCTCGTCGTCAACCAGTTCACCGTCACCGAAGGCCACCACAAGCGCCGGCCCGACATCGTCGTGTTCCTCAACGGGCTCCCCGTGGCGGTCATCGAGCTCAAGAACGCCGCCGACGAGAACGCCGACGTCTGGGACGCCTTCCAACAGCTCCAGACGTACAAGCACGAGCTGCCCTCGCTGTTCGTCTTCAACGAGTTGCTCGTCGCCTCCGATGGCGTCGTCGCCCGCCTCGGCACCCAGTCCGCCAACCGGGAGCGCTTCCAACCCTGGCGCACCATCGAGGGCGAGGCGCTCGCGCCGAAGACGCTCTCGGAGCTCGAGGTGCTCATTCGCGGCGTCTTCGACAAGCCGCGCTTCCTGGAGCTGCTCCGCTCGTTCATCGTCTTCGAAGACGACGGAGACACCGTCATCAAGAAGGTCGCCGGCTACCACCAGTTCCACGCCGTCGCCCGCGCGCTCGAGGCCACGCTCGAAGCCGCCAGGCCCTCGGGCAACCGCCGCGTCGGCGTCGTCTGGCACACCCAGGGCTCGGGCAAGAGCCTCACCATGGCGTTCTACGCGGGCCGCGTCGTGCTCCACCCGCAGATGCAGAACCCCACCCTCGTCGTCATCACCGACCGCAACGATCTCGACGACCAGCTCTTCGGAACGTTCTCGCGCTGCGAGGAGCTGCTCCGCCAGGCGCCCCAGCAGGCCCGCGACCGGCAGCACCTGCGCGAGCTGCTCCAGGTCGGCTCGGGCGGCGTCGTCTTCACCACCATTCAGAAGTTCATGCCCGAGGTGCGCGGAGACACGTTCCCGCGCCTGTCCGACCGGTCGAACATCGTCGTCGTCGCCGACGAAGCGCACCGCAGCCAGTACGACTTCATCGATGGCTTCGCGCGGCACATGCGCGACGCGCTCCCCAACGCCTCGTTCATCGGCTTCACCGGCACGCCCATCGACGCCGCCGACAAGAACACCCGCTCGGTCTTCGGCGACTACGTCAGCATCTACGACATCCAACGCGCCGTGGAGGACGGCGCCACCGTTCCCATCTATTACGAGAGCCGGCTGGCGAAGCTCGAGCTCAAGGAAGACGAGAAGCCCCACCTCGACGAGCAGTTCGACGAGCTGACCGAGGGCGAAGAGCTCGAGGGCCGCGAGAAGCTCAAGTCGAAGTGGTCGGCCCTCGAGGCGCTCGTCGGCACCGACCGCCGCCTCGCACTCATCGCCGACGATCTCGTGAAGCACTTCGAAGGCCGCCTCGAGGTGATGGACGGCAAGGCGATGATCGTCTGCATGAGCCGGCGCATCTGCGTCGAGCTGTATCAGGCGCTCACGGCGCTGCGGCCCGCCTGGCATGACGACGCCGACGACAAAGGCGCGCTCAAGGTGGTGATGACCGGCTCCGCGTCGGACCCGAGCGGCTGGCAGCCCCACATCCGGAGCAAGAACCGGCGCGAGGCCCTGGCGAAGCGCTTCAAGGATCCCAACGACCCGCTCCGGCTCGTCATCGTTCGCGACATGTGGCTGACCGGCTTCGACGCGCCGTGCATGCACACGATGTACGTCGACAAGCCGATGCAGGGGCACGGCCTCATGCAGGCCATCGCGCGCGTCAACCGCGTGTTTCGCGACAAGCCCGGCGGCCTCGTCGTCGACTACCTCGGGCTCGCCGACCAACTGAAGAAGGCCCTGCACACGTACACGGAGAGCGGCGGCGAGGGCGAGACCGCGCTCGACCAGGAAGAGGCCGTGGCGGTGATGCTCGAGCGCTACGAGGTGTGCTGCGCGCTCTTCCACGGGTTCGATTGGAGCGCGTGGCCGAAGGGGCCTGCGACGCAGCGGCTCACGGTGCTCCCCGCCGCGCAGGAGCACGTGCTCGCCCAGGACGGCGGTCGCGAGCGGTTGCTCCAGTCGGTGAACGAGCTGTCGAAGGCCTTCGCGCTCGCCGTGCCGCACGACGAGGCGCTGCGGATTCGGGATGACGTGGGGTTCTTTCAGGCGGTTCGAACCGGCATCCTGAAGCTGACCGCGAGCGACCGGAGCGCGTCGGGCGACCTCGACCACGCCATTCGGCAGATCGTCTCGAAGGCCATCGCGTCGGATCAGGTGATCGACATCTTCCAGGCGGCGGGGCTGAAGAATCCGGACATCTCGATTCTGTCGGACCAGTTCCTGGCTGACGTGCGCGGCATGAAGCACCGGAACCTGGCGGTGGAGCTGCTCCGGAAGTTGCTGAACGACGAGGTGAAGGCGCGGTCGAAGCAGAACCTCGTGCAGGCGAGATCGTTCGCGGAGCTGCTCGAGAAGGCGGTGCGGCGGTATCAGAACCGGGCCATCGAGGCGGCGCAGGTGATCGAGGAGCTGATCGAGCTGGCTCGTGACATGCGCGCGGCCCAGCAGCGCGGGGATGACCTGGGCCTCAACTCGGATGAGCTGGCGTTCTACGACGCGCTCGAGGTCAACGACTCGGCGGTCAAGGTGCTGGGAGACAAGGCGCTTCGCGAGATTGCGCAGGAACTCGTGAAGACCGTTCGAGCGAACGTGACCATCGACTGGACGATGAAGGAGTCGGTGAAGGCGAAGCTGCGGGTCATCGTGAAGCGCATTCTGCGGAGGTTCGGGTATCCGCCCGACAAGCAGGACGCGGCGACGCAGACGGTGCTCCAGCAGGCGGAGTTGCTGTCGGACCTGTGGATGGGCGGTGCCGGAAGCTGAGTAACTTCAACCCCCTGCGCCGAGTCTCGTCAGGATGTCAGCCCCGCCCGATAACTTTTGGGCATGGTCCGACAACCTCTCTTCCGCACTGACCTCCTCAAGAACCGCGCTGTGTTCGGCCAGTCGTTCGGCCTCTTTCCCGACCTTCCTGAGCCGCGACTCGCGATCGTTGACACGAACATCGTTCTCAACGCGGCCCGCGAGAAGGTCCAGCGGCCGACCTGCAAGACCATGGTCGAGCAGATGAACGATGCGGGCCTGTTGATGCTCGTCGCTCCACCGGAATTGCTCACCGAGGTCGAACGCCATCAAACCGAGCGCTGGGGCCACCAGGAAGCAGAATCCGGGATGCGGAAACGACTTCCTTCGCCGCGTCACCATCGTCCACCCTCCACACACCTTTCAATCGGCGAGCGCGAACGCGATTGCGAAGCGAGACGCGGGCGATGTGCCTCACGCGCGGCTTCTCGACTATCTCAACGCCGACCTGGTCTTGACCAAGGACGCTGACTGGGAGTCGGTCGCGGTGCCTACCGTGAAGGGCGACCCAACGGATGAAGAGTGCATGAGCTTCCTCCTCAGCACGCGGAATCAGGCCGAGGCGCGGGGCGGAGCCTTCGTCGGCAGCATCGGAATGCAGGTCACTTGGAAAGGCATTCA
>JADCJJ010000043.1 GCA_020247085.1 Myxococcaceae bacterium
CCGGCCCGGCGGCGTGCGGCGCCAGGACGTGCGGCGTCGACACCTGCGGCCGGTCCTGCGGGAGCTGCGACGGTGGGCTGACGTGCGACCTCGCCGTGGGGCGGTGCACCGACACCTGTACGCGCGAGACGACGACGGCCTTCTGCGCCCGCCTGGCGGCAGCCGGGAAGGTGTGCGGTCCCGTCACCGACGTCGACTCGTGCTCCGGCGCCCGCCGCACCGAGGCGTGCGGCAACTGCCCCCTGGGCCAGCTCTGCACTGCCACCAACAGCTGTCGGACCGGGTGCGACCCCGAGACGCCGACGGCCTTCTGCGCGCGCATGGCGCAGGTGGGCAAGGTGTGCGGAAGCGTCACCGACGTCGACCCGTGTACGAACCAGCCCCGCACCGAGACGTGCGGTACGTGCCCCTCGGGCAACACGTGCACCGCCTCGAACACCTGCGCCTCGACCTGCACCCCGGAGTCCGTCACGACCTTCTGCACGCGGCTCGGGAAGGCCTGTGGCGAGGTGGCCGCCGCGGACAACTGCGGCGTCATGCGGCGCTACCTGTGCGGGACGTGCCCCAACGGCACCTGCCAGGCCGACAACACGTGCTGCAGCTTCGAGACGCCGCAGGGCTTCTGCGCCCGCATGGCGACGGCGGGCAAGGCCTGCGGGGTGGTGTCGGGCATGAGCTGCGGCACGGCGAGGCAGGAGGACTGTGGCACGGCGCGCTGCTCGGCTGACGGCGGCAGCGGCGCCTGCAACTTCACGACGAACGCCTGCGTGTCGTGCACGACCGAGAACGACGCGCAGTTCTGCGCGCGCCTGGCGTCGTCGGGGCTCGAGTGCGGGACGGTGACGGGAACCGACAGCTGCACCCAGCTGCCGCGGGTCGCAGACTGCGGCTCTGCGGCCTGTGGCACCGGGACGGCGTGCATGAACAACCGCTGCACCGGCGCCGGCGGCACCTGCGCGAGCCCGGTGACGCTGATGCCCGACCCGACGGACCCCAACCGGTACTTCGCCTCGTCGAACACGGGGGCGGGCCAGGCGGCGCTGACAGCCTCGTGCGGCGCGACGGCCGGCGCCGAGCTCGTCTACCTCGTCAACGTCGGCGGGCCGTCAGCGCGGAGCGTGGTGGCGACGGTGCGGGCGCAGATGAGCAGCGCGCTCGGCCCCACGCTGGCGGTGCGGACGACGTGCGCCGCGACGACCGGCGAGCGCTGCGAGACGGGCGCGTCGATGGCCTCGGTGCGGCTCAACCAGGTGTCGCCCGGCGCTCGCTACTTCGTCGTCGACAGTGCCTCGGCGAGCGCGCAGGGCCCCTTCACGCTCGACGTGCGGCTCGGGGCACCGTTCACCGCGCCCCCCAACGACAAGTGCCCCGGCACCGACGGCGGCACGCTGATCGACCTCGGCAACCCCACCATGCCGCCCTGGACGTCGGACGGGCCGAACGACCGGGTCCTCGCGGTCACGGGCACGACGTCGGGCGCCGACAACGACCTGAGCGGAAGCTGCGGCCTGACGGCGCCAGGGCAGCTCACCGGCGGCGACGTCGTGTACCGCCTCGTCATCCCCACGGGGAGCCCGAGCTACCAGGCGCGGTTCACGGTCACCTCGAGCGACGGCGACCTCTTGCCGGCGGTCTCGCTGCGGTCAGCCACGTGCCTGGGCACTGAGCTCGGCTGCGCGGCGACGAACCAGCCGGGGCCGGCGCAGCTCACCCGCCCCTCGCTCGGGCCGGGCACCTACTTCATCCACGTGGACGGGGTGAGCGGCACCGGCGGCAGCTTCACGCTCTCGGTGCAGCTCACGGGCCCCTGACGGCTCGCCCGAGGCGGGCCGCTGCCCCGGGCGCGGCGCCCTGGACCCCGGCCTCGCGCGCGACGAAGGCCGAAGCTCAGACGAGGCTGATGAAGCGCTGCTCCCGCAGGTGCTCGAGCAGCGCGCCGGCCGACTCCGGGTCGAGCCCCTGGGCCCGCGCGAGGCGGCCGGTGGCCTCGTCGAGCGTCACCGGGCGCGCGCAGACCTCCAGCGCCTCGAGCACCGCGGCGGCGTTCGCGCCGCTCTCGACCATCGGGTCGTCGAAGGCGCGCGGGTCGAGGGAGGGCGCCACCGCCAGCCCCAGGCCCGTGTACGAGCGCAGCACCGTCACCGGCACCCCCTGCGCCTTCGCCGGCACCTTGTAGCGGCCGAGCCAGTCGCCGAGCGGCACCTCGCGGCGGCCGAGCAGCGTCGCCTTCACCCTGGTGCGGCCGGTCACCTTCGGCGCCCGCTTCACGGCGAAGCCCTCGATGGTGGCGTCGAGCTGCGCGCAGTTGTGCTGCACGGCCTTCTCGAGGGCCGCGTCGCGAAAGGTGACCATCGGAATGCCCTTGCGGGCCGAGCCGCGCCGCGAGAACCAGGCGAGGAAGTCGTCGTAGGTGACGGCGTCGGAGTGCATGCCGAAGCGCTCCGGGTGCGCCGTCACCAGCGCGCCGGGCTGCGACTGCAGGCGCTGGTAGCCCACCTTGCACCCGCGCCGCAGCACGCGCTCCATCAGCGCGCGCTCCTCAGCGAGGCTCGCGGGCGTCGCGAAGGGCAGGCCGGCGATGCCACACACCTCGAGCTCGAGGTTCGGGGCGCGCAGGCAGTCGTCGATGGCCCGGGCCAGCGCGTCGTCGGTGGGGCATGGCTTGAGCAGGCCCTTCGCCATCAGCTCGAGCCGCTGCGACTCACCGAAGCAGCCGATGTCGAGGATGAGGGCGACGCGCTCGAAGCGCTCCGAGAGCTGCCGCACGAGCTCGGGCTCGGGCACGCCCCAGAGGAAGTACGTCGTCGCGCGGTGCTTCAGCTCGAGGCCCGGCCAGACGTCGCAGAGGTACGTCGTCGAGCCTCCGGGGAAGTCGTAGCGGTACTGCCAGACGTGGCGGTCGATCTCCCGGTGGTCCTGGCGCACCGGCTCCGGCGGGCGCAGGAAGGGGCTCGGGCGCCCGAACGACAGCCGCTGCGCGGCACGCCGCCCCCCGCAGTACACGCACGACTGGTCGCAGCCCTTCCCCGGCGCGACCCACCCCGAGAAGCCGCCGAGGTCGAGCTGCGAGAGGAAGATGTCGTCGAAGTGCGAGTAGTAGACGTCGGCGCTGGCGGCGGTCTGTACGTACTCGAAGGGCGCCTTGACGGGCACGCCGTCGCGCCCGCGGCGGGCGACGTTGGGCGGCTCGGCGACGCCGCGACACAGCGCGAGGAAGGGCACCTCGCCGTCACCCAGCACCACGTCGTCGAAGCAGTCCGCGGCGAGCAGCTCGCGCCACCACAGCGCCGCCGAGTTGCCCCCGAGGACGATGCGAATGCGCGGGTCGGCTTTCCGCACCGCACGCGCGATGACGAAGGCGCGGTGCACGTGCAGGTACCACTTGAGGCTGATGCCGACGACGGCCGGCTTCACGTGCGAGACGAGGGCCTTGAGGGTGCGCTGCAGGTCCTCCTCGGTCTGGTCTCCGTCGTAGAGCCGCACGTAGGCCTCGACGCCGTGCCGCCGCAGGTAGCCCGCGAGGTAGAGGATGCCGCAGGTGGCCTCGCCCCTGCCCGCGCCGACGAGGAGGACCGGCCCCGGGCCCATCGCCGTCACCGCCGCTTCGACCGGGCGCGCCGCGCCGCCTCGGCCTCGTCGAGGAACTCGCCGCCGAAGGCGAACGGCAGCAACGCGCCCACCGTCGTCTTCAGCGCGTCACCCTTCAGCGTCCGGGAGCGGACGGGCACGTCGGCGGCGGCGAACTCGGCGAGCACCTGACGGCACACGCCGCAGGGCGGCACGGGCCGCGCGTGGTCGACGACGATGGCCACGCGCCTGGGCGACCGCCCGCGCAGCACCATGGCGCCGATGGCGTTGCGCTCGGCGCACACCGTCAGGCCGTAGCTCGCGTTCTCGACGTTGCACCCCGACACGATGGAGCCGTCGTCGCACTCGATGGCCGCGCCGACGAGGAACCTCGAGTAGGGGGCGTGAGCGCGACGGCGGGCCTCTTCGGCGGCGCTCCACAGCTTCGACCAGCTTCGCTCCGGCATGGGCGCTGGAGCATTTCACAGCCACCGCCCCTGTCGCCTTCTCTCTCGCCCGCCCGACGGCGCGCTTGTGCGCGCGCCGACGGGCCCTTGCTGGTAGGGAGCGGCGCATGGAACGACCCACGGAGCAGGTGGCCCTCATCACCGGCGGGAGCCGGGGCGTCGGCCGGGCGCTGTCGCTCAGGCTCGCGCGACAGGGCTTCCACGTCGTCTCGACGTACCGGCGCGACGCCGAGGCGGCCAAGGCGCTCGAGGCCGAGGTGGGCGCGCTGGGGCGGCGCTGCGTCACGCTGGTGGCTGACCAGCTCGAGCCCGAGTCGCTGACGGCGGTGTTCCAGCGCGTGCAGCAAGACTTCGGCCACCTCGACGTCTTCGTCGCCAACGCGGCCTCGACGAAGTTCTCGCCGCTGATGGACGTCAAGGCCCACCAGATGGACAAGACGTTCAACGTCACGGTGAAGTCCTTCCTGCTGGCGACGCAGCAGGCGGTACCGCTGATGAAGGGCCGCCACGGACGCATCGTCGCCGTCTCGGGCATGGACTCGCGCATTCCGCTGCCCTTCCACGGGCTGCTGGGCGCGATGAAGGGGGCGATGGAGATTCTGGTGAAGTACCTCGCCGCCGAGCTCGCCTCGGAGCAGATCCGCGTGAACGCGGTGAACCCCGGCTACATCGACACCGACTCGTCGCGCTTCTACGTGGGCGAGCAGTGGGCGAAGCTCGAGGCTGAGATGAAGACGCAGGTGCCGAACGGCTACATCGCGCCTGCCGATGAGATCGCCGCGGCCATCGAGTGGCTGTGCCTCGACGGCTCCAGGTACGTGAACGGCACGACGCTGAACGTCGATGGGGGCCTCGAGGTCAACTACCAGATGGTCCTGTCGTCGAAGCTCTGACCGGTCCACGCCCAGGCTTCGCCCAAACGCGCCGGCCTCGCGCCGCGTCGCGCGCGCACCGGCGCGGTGACCGTCGACCGCGGCGGCAGCCCTGGTGGCCGCGGGGCGAGGGGTTCTGACGCGAGCGCGACGCCGAGGGCGGCCACGCCGCGCCGCCTCGCGCCTCACGGGGGCGCGGCCACCCGGTAGACGGGCACGACGTTCTGCAGCGGGTCCGCCGAGGGGTGGCGCGACGAGAAGAAGCGCAGCCGCGCGGCCGGGTCCTTCGCGAAGGCGGGGTCCTTCAAGCGGGCCTCGAACTCGGCGCGCACCCCACCGTCCTCGAGCAGGGCGCGGGCGAAGGGCTCGGTGAGGTAGTCCTCGAGGTACTCCTTCTGTTCGAGGTGGGCGTTGAAGAAGCCCCAGGCGAGAAAGGACTCGGGCGAGGCGGGCTCGAGCAGGTGCAGGGCGAGCAGGCGCCGCGCCTGGGCCGCCGGGACGAAGAGCGTGCCGGCGGGCAGGTCGAGCGGGCCTTCGCTCCACGCGCCGTCGCGCCCCGTCACCGTGAGGCGCCCCTCGTAGGGGGCCGCGCGGAACCTGGGCTCGGCCAGGCGGAAGCGCTCGACGGCGACGGCCCTTCTCGCGGCGGGCAGGCGGCTGAAGGCCACGCGGTGGAGCGCCAGCCGCTCGGCAACCCAGCCCGCGTGCGGGGGCGGCACCACCCAGCCGCCGCGCGGCGCCCGCACCGTGAGCGCCGGCCGCAGCTCGTCGAAGTACGGTACGCGCCACGTCTGCGGCGTAGACTCGTCGTAGCGTACCCACGGCTGGCCCGAGATGGCCGACGGCTCGCGGGAGTACGCGTAGCCCTCGAAGTCGATGAGGCGCGACGTCTTCGTCGGCTCCCACAGCAGCACCACCTCGTCGCCCGAGAGGCGCGCGGCGGCGTCGTCGGCGGCCTTCGCGGCGGCGAGCCAGCGCGCCCCGTCGAGGGCGGTGAGCTCGAGCAGGGAAAGGCACACGTCGTAGGTCGCCGTGACGCGCGCACGGTAGTCCTTCCACGAGTGCGTCTCGAGCAGCAGCCCGAAGCGGTGGTGCGCCGCCCAGTAGGCGTTGCCGAAGCGGGGCGACGGCCAGCCGTAGGCAAAGCCGCTCGACGGGTCGTCGTCCACGACGAACGACGGGTAGAAGTTGACCGGCAGGTGGCTCTTCGACGTCAGGCGCGCGAAGAGGGCGTCGCGCAGCGCCGTGCCGTACGCCCGTAGCGGCTCGGGCCCGTGCGTCGAGGGCTCGAAGGTGATGGACACGTCGTGCCGAAACTTCGCCCCGTCGGTGACGTGCAGGTCGGCGTACAGAATCGGGTCCCACCGGTGGAGCAGGCGCAGCATCGCCTGCATCTCGGGCGCGTCGGCCTTCGCGTAGTCGCGGTTGAGGTTGAGGTTCTGCGAGGTGACGCGCCACCCCATCTCGCGTGGGCCCACCTGGTTCGGGCGGTTGTTGGGGCCGAAGCGCTCGTGCCCATCGACGTTGAACACGGGCACGAAGACGAGCGTCACCTTCGCCAGCGCGCCGGGCAGCGCCCGCCCTTCGAGTACGTCGCGCAGGAGCCACAGGCCCGCGTCCTTGCCGTCGATCTCTCCTGCGTGAATGCCGCCCTGGAGGAACAGCACCGGGCGCGCCCGCTTCGCCGCCGCCTCGGGCGTCAGCGTGCCGTCGGCGCTGGCGACGAGCGCCAGCATGGGGCGCCCCAGCGGCGTCACGCCGAAGGTGTCGCAGCGCACCTTGCCGGGGAAGGCGCGGGGGAAGGCTGCGCAGAGCGCCTCGACCTCGGCGTAGCGGCCGGTGTCGGCGAAGCCGGAGCGCTCGGCGACGGTGGAGAGCGTCGGCGCCGCGGCGAGGACCGCGAGGAGGAACGTCATGGCGGCGGCACCGAAGCAGAAAGGCCGCGCCAAGTCAGGGCGGATCCGGGCGACGGGGGCGCCGGCCGCCCTCACGACGGGAGCGGTGGCCTCGGCGCGAGCCCGGCGCCGTGCCGCGGGGGCCAGCCCTCGCGCAGCACGAAGAGGCTGAAGGTGACGGCGTACGCCCCGATGACGTCGATGGTGTAGTGCAGGTGCGCGAAGAAGAGGCTCGCCACCACCAGCAGGTGCGACGCGAGCATCGGCCAGCGCAGCCGCGGGTGAGGCCACACGTAGAGGAGGAGCAGCAGCGTCGTCGCCGTGTGGCCCGAGAAGAACAGGTCCTTCAGCAGGTAGACGCGGGCGCCCGAGTCCGGCGCGAAGAAGCCGAAGGGCGTCATCAGGTCGAGGAAGGCGCTCCACCTCGCCGAGACGTCCATTCCGGCGTGCACGTCGGGCCCGCGAACCGGCCCCAGCCCCGTCGCCACGATGCACACGCCGCGCGCGAGCGCGACGAGCCCCGACGACACCATGTAGCGAACGAAGCGCTCGGGGGCGGCGGCGTAGAAGGCCAGCGCGATGGGGACGTAGGCCAGGAGCCAGACGATGTAGTTCCACCGGTCGACCCACGGCACGTAGGGCACGTGCGCGAGCACGACGTCGGGCAGCGAGGGCGCCGGGCGGGCCTCGGCCCACAGGGCGAGCCACACCATCACGCCGTAACAGGCGTACCGGAACACGAAGCTCGCCAGAGCGAGGGGCAAGGCGCGGCGCACGCGAAGGCGCCGTTACGCGGAAGTCTGCGCGGCTGTCTACGGTGGCGCGCCCGGACGCGCCGACACGCACGGCACGCCACGGGGGCACCGCGCGCGGCGCCGTCACCTTCACGGGAGCGCCTGGCGATGGGGCCGTGGCCGCTCGAGGTGCGCCCGCCTCGCACCATCGCGCCGGGTGGCGACCGACCCGCCGAGACGAACAGCACCGTCGAGAAGATCCGCCGCGGGCGCTGCCCTGGAGTGATTGGCCCATCGCCAAGGAGTTCGTCGTCGAAGCGGTGGTGCCGTGCGAGAGCGAGGTGTGCGCGCTGTGGCGAGGGCTGTCGGGCACCGACTGGCTCGACCGCGCGATGGGCCACGAGCCGCTTCAGGTCGAGGCGGCGAGCACGCCTGGCAGCGCCGCCCGGTGCCTGGTGAAGACGCACCTGGGGGGTTTCGAGGTCGCGTGGAACGAGCGGCCCTGCGAGTTCGAGGTCGCGCGCTCGCTGCGCGTGCGGCGCGACCTGGTGTTCGGGCCGGCGCGACCGCTGGACGTCGAGTACACGACCGAGGTGCGGGGGGGGGCAGCGCGGCGAGGGTGCGGCTGACGTTGTGGCCGCGCAGCGCCGTGCTGGCGCCGGTGGTGCACCTGTCGGCGAAGGTGACGCTTGGCGCGCTCGTGCGGGCCATCGAGGCGCTCGACGACGGGCTGGCGAGCGGCGGCGTCACGCCCGCACTCCCGCCTCGGCACCCGGCGCAGCGCGAACCCCTCGAGCGGGCCAGCCAGCAACTGCTGGACCTGGGCGGGGGGGGGCGCTCGGCGAGCGGCTCGCCGACTTCGTGGCGACGGCGCCCGACGAGCGGGTGATGCGCCTGCGCCCCTACGAGCTCGCCGACGAGTGGACGGCAGACCGGCGCGAGGTGGTGTCGGTGTGACTGCGCCGTCCGCGCCGGGCTGCTGTAGCCGCGGTGGGAGCTCGTCTGCCCGAGCTGCCGCACCGGCGCCGAGGCGGTCGACTCGCTCGCCGAGCTGTCGAGTCACGGCAGCTGCCAGCTGTGCGACATCGGCTTCGGGCTGTCGTTCGACCGCTCCGTCGAGGCGACCTTCCGGCCGCTCGAGCGCGTCGGCCGCGTCGAGGTGGGCCCGTTCTGCATCGGCAGCCCGGCGCGCACGCCCCACGTCATGGGTCAGGCGCTCGTCCCCCAAGGGGCGCCGGCGCGCTGCGCGTGCCCGAGGAGGCCGGCGCGTACCGGCTCTTCGTGCGAGGGGCAGGGCGGCGCTCGTCCACGCAGCGCCGGGCGGGGCTGCGCTCGCCGAACTGTCGGACGGGGCCAGGCCGGACCAGCTGACGGTCGCGACGGGGGCGACCCTCCGCGTCACCTCGACGCGCGCCGACGAGCGGCACGGCAAGCTCGAGCGCGCCGGGTGGACGAGCCGGGCGGCCACCGCCGCCGACGTCGCGGCGCTGCCGCTGTTCCGAAGGGACTTCTCGGCCCAGGTGCTTCGCCGCGGGTTGTCGCTGACGGTGCAGCGGGTGGCGCTGGTGTTCTCGAATCTGGGGGGCTCGACCGAGCTCTACGCGAAGGCCGGTGACGCCGAGGCGTTCCGCTTGGTGCAGGCGCACTTCGCGACGCTGGGCGCGGCCGTCGAGCGGCACGGCGGCGCGGTGGTGAAGACCATGAGCGACGCGGAGATGGCCGTCTTCCCCGACGAGCTCTCGGCCGTCGCCGGGGCGCGCGACATGCTGGTGGACTTCGAGGCGCTACAGGCGCGCGACGCGCTCGCTGGCCGCAGCGCGCTGAAGGTAGGCCTGCACGACGGGCCCGGCTTCGTGGCGGCGGCCAACCGGGCGCTCGACTCCTTCGGACAGACGGTGAACGTCGCGGCGAGGCTGCAGGGCGAGGCGCGCAAGGGGCAGTTCGTGCTGGCCGAGCGGGTTGCGCATGAGGCGGTCGACGCGGGGCTGTTGGCACCCGAGCAGGTCGACGACGCGTACGTCGCGACGACCAAGGGCGTCGGGGCCCCGCTACGGGTCGCTCGGGTGCAGGTCACCGGGCGAGCGGCGGCGACGCGGGCCCCGGCGCTGCAACGGGCGGGAGACGGCGCCCCGCGGCACGAGGCGAACCCATGCGCGCACGAGGTCGCGCCACTGGTGCGCAAGGGGCGGCGCTCGCACGCGCACGGCGAGACGATGCCGGGCGCGCAATGACGTGACGCGCTCGAGCCCGGCGAGGCGACGCAGGTCGCGCGACGACGTGACGCGCCCGACGCGCGCTGAGTCGCGGCGCTCGCTCGAGCCCGGCGAGCTGACGCAGGCTGCGCGGCGACGTGGCGCTCCCCGGGGGCGCGCTGAAGCGCG
>JADCJJ010000430.1 GCA_020247085.1 Myxococcaceae bacterium
AGAACGTATGGCTCGGTCCTCGTTCCGGAGGGACCAACATCGATTCCTGCTGCACTCCTCGACGGCCCATCGTCATGTCGCCGACCTACCGGCTCGCTCGATCGCCGTCGATCCCCGCCGCGCGAAAACTTCAACGGGCTGCTAGGGCAGCGGCACCGCCGCCGTGAGGCGCGGGCCCCCCGGCGCGTCGACGACGGCGCGCACCGACGCACCGCCGTAGCCGTCCGCCTCCAGGGGCCCGCGCCGCCTGACGACGCATCGCATGGCGATCTCGCGCAGCCCGGCACCGCCCTGCTCGCACGAGAACGAGCCGTCGGGCAGCGGATCGCCGGCCGGCGTCACCAGGCGGCCGCTCCCGAAGGCCTCGGCCACGACGAGCACGGCGTCGCTGCCTTCGAGCCATGGCACCAGCTGCGGAAAGGCCGGCGGCGAGGCGACTACCCGGAGCGGAGACACCACCTCGACCCGGTTCGAGACCCCGCCGTCCACCGAGAAGGTGAGCGCCCCACCGGTGGTCGAGGTGACGACCTCGAGCGGCCGCGCGGTGACGGGCACGCCGCGGCGCGGGGCCTGCCACTCGAACGCGCGCACGACCCCGTTCGAGCCGACGACGGGCGGCGCCTCGTCGGCGGTGACGCCGAAGGCCCAGAGCGACACCGACACGCCGGTGCCCTCGGCGTTCCACGCCCAGGGCACCAGGAGCGGCAGCACCGGGCTCTGCGCCACCGGCGACCCGGCCGCGCAGGCCTGGACGAGGACGGCCAGGCCGAGGCCCGCGACGGCGCGACGCCTCACCCGGCGCCCGGCCTGCCGGCCCAGCGAAGAAGGTGCCCGCCGCATGAGCCCACGAAACGCCAGCCCGGCGCGAAACGCCAGCGCCCGGCGTCGTCAGGGCGGCGAAGCGGCCTCGGGGCCGCTACGAGGCCGGGCCATGAAGGCCCTGGCGACGACCCTCGGCGCGGTGAAGGCGACGCGCTCGCGCACCGAGAAGCGCGCGCTCCTCGAGGCGCTGCTCAAGCCCCTCTCGGGTGACGCGCTGGTGGCCGCCTGCCGCATCGTCGCCGGAGCGCCGCTGGCGGTCGGCGACCGCCGGGCCCTCGGCGTGGGCGCGGCGCTCGTCGTCGAGGCCGCCGCCGCCGCCGCCGGGCTCGACGAGGCCGCCCTGTTGAAGGCGAGCCGCGCGGCCGGCGACCTGGGCGCAGGCCTCGAGGCGCTCTGGCCCGCGGGCCGCCCCGGGCTCGCGCTGGATGAGGCGCTCGAGCTGTTCGAGGCCCTCGCCGCCGCCGAGGGCCGCGACGCAAAGCGCGCGCGCCTCGTCGCAACGTTGGGCCGCGCCTCGGGCGCCGAGGCGCGGTACCTCGTGGGGGCGATGCTGGGCGAGCTGCGCGTGGGCGTTCAGCGCAGCACCCTCGACGAGGCCCTGGCGGCGGCCTTCGGCGCCTCGCCTCGCGAGGTGCGGGCGGCCTCGGCGCTCACCCCGGACGTGGGCACGCTCGCGCGCCTGGTGCAGGCCGGCGCCCTCGCCTCGGTCACCGCCACCTGCGGCCACGTCATCGCCTTCATGCTGGCGAGCCCGACCGAGGCGGTGAAGGAGCCCGTCGACCCGGCGCACACCCTCGTCGAGGACAAGCTCGACGGCGTGCGGGTGCAGGCGCACGTGGCCGGCGGCGAGGTGCGCCTCTTCGCGCGGGGCCTGGGCGAGGTGTCGACGACGTTCCCCGACGTCGTCGCGGCGCTCGCGCCCCTCGGCGGGCCCCTGGTGCTCGATGGAGAGCTCATCGCCGTCACGCCGGCGGGCGGGCCGCGCCCCTTCCAGGCGCTCCAGGCCCGGCTGGGCCGCGCGGCGCCCGCCGCCGCCGTGGCCCGCACCCCCGTGGCCTTCGTCGCGTTCGACCTGCTGCTCGCCGGTGACTCGCTCCTCACGCGCCCCTTCTCCGAGCGCCGCGCCCGGCTCGAGCGGCTCGACGTGCGCGTCAACCCGGTGACGGCGCTCGACGCCAGCCTGCCGCTCGACGCGCAGCTCGACGCCCTCTACGCGGCGGCGCGTGCCCGTGGGCACGAGGGGCTGGTGCTCAAGCGCACCGACGCCCCCTACGAGGCCGGCGCCCGGGGGAGCGCCTGGCGGAAGGTGAAGCGCGCCCTCGCCACGCTCGACGTCGTCATCACCCGCGCCGAGCGAGGCCACGGCAAGCGCGCCGGCCTCCTGAGCGACTACACCTTCGCCGTTTGGGCCGGCGCGACGCTCGTCGAGCTCGGCAAGGCCTACTCGGGGCTCACCGACGCGGAGCTGGCCGAGCTGACGGAGCGGCTGAAGGCCAGCGCCTTCGGCCCCGAGGACGCTGCGCTGCGCGTGCGACCCGAGATCGTCCTCGAGGTGGCCTTCGACGGCCTGCAGCCCTCGACCCGCCACGCGAGCGGCTTCGCCCTGCGCTTCCCCCGCATCGTCAGGCTCCGCCTCGACAAGCGGCCCGAAGAGGCCGACCGGCTCGAGGTCGTGCAGGCCCTGTTCGAGGGCCAGGTGCGCTCCGGTCACCGCGAGGCCCCCCGGCAGCTCGGGCTGTTCGACGACGCGGCGCGGGGCGACGCGAGGTGACTTGGCGTGGCGCGCTGCTACGGTGAACGGGTCGTGGAGACCCCTGGCACCCCCCTCTGGGTGGGCCCCTACCGCCTCACCGCACGCATCGCGACCGGCGGCATGGCCGAGGTCTACGTCGGACGGCTCGTCGAGGCATCGGGCCCCCCCGGGCCGATGGTGGCGGTGAAGCGGCTCCTTCCGCACCTTGCGAAGGACAGCGCCATCGTGCGCATGTTTCTCAACGAGGCGCGCATCACCGCGCAGATCGACCACCCGAACGTGGTGCGGATCCACGAGCTCGGGCACCACGAGGGTGAGCCCTACATCGCCATGGAGCTGCTCGAGGGCCGCACCTTCGCCCAGCTGCGCGAGCTCGCCGCCGAGGACGGCAAGCGGGTGCCGCTCCCCGTCGCCCTGCGGATCCTCGTCGAGGCCTGCCGGGGGCTCGGCGCGGCCCATGAGGCGAAGGACGACGACGGGCAGCCGCTCTCGCTGGTGCACCGCGACTTCACGCCCGACAACATCCACGTCGGGCTCGCGGGCGACGTGAAGGTCATCGACTTCGGCATCGCGAAGACGACGCCCTGGAGCGCGGGCACCGAGCCGGGCACCCTCAAGGGCAAGTACTTCTACATGTCGCCCGAGATGATCCACGCCCGGCCGGTCGACCGCCGGGCCGACGTCTTCGCGGCCGGCGTGATGCTCTACGAGCAGATGTGCGGCCGCCGGCCCTTCACCGGCAGCTCCGTCGACGAGGTGGTGATGAAGATCGCCGACGGCTCGCTGGCGCCGCCCTCGCGCTTCGACCCCTCGCTGCCGAAGGCCCTCGAGGTGCTGTGCCTCAAAGCGCTCATGCAGCGCCCCGAGGCGCGCTTCCAGTCGATGACCGAGCTGGTCGCCGCGCTCGAGGCGGTCGGCGACGAGGCGCGGCTCGCCAGCGCCGGCGAGGTCGCCGCGTACGTCGGCCGGCTGTTCCCGCCGACGGATGCGCGCCGCGCCGCGCTGCGACGGGCCCGCGAGCTCGACCCCTCGGTGCCCGGCGTCACAGGCCCTGCCCTCGCCGCCCCGGAGCCGGGCGCAGCCGTCGCGCCTCCACTGGCCACGCCGCCCCGGGCCGAGCAGGCCGCAGACGTCGACGCCGGCCCCGAGGAGCGCGCGCAGCTCGAGGCGGCGAAGGCGCAGGCGAGGCGCGCGCTCACGCTGGCGGCGGCCAGCGCGGGGGCGCCCGGGCCGGCCAGCGCCCCGAGGCCCAGCGTGGCGCCCGCGTCGGCGGCCCGGAAGCGGGCGCTCGCGGCGGTCGCGGCGGGGGCGCTGCTGGTGGGGGGGCTGGGAGCGGCCCTGCTGCTGCGGGGCGGCGGGCTCCCGGCCCCAGAGCGCCTCGCGCGCGCGACCCGGGCCGCGTCCCCCGAGGAGCGGGCGCGCCTGCTCGAGGGAGTGGCGAGGGCCAGGGACGCCAACGACGAGCTGCTCGAGCGGGCCGCCGCCCTGCTCGTCGCTGACGCGCAGTGGACCGCCGCCGACTCGCTCGCCGATGGCTGGCTCGAGGTGAGCCCGCGGCGCGTCGAGCCACACCTGCTCAAGGCCCGGGCGTCGATGCGGCTGCGCAAGGGCAAGCGCGCCGAGGCCGAGGTGGCTGCCGCCCGCGCCCTTTCGCCCGACGACCCGCGCCCCGACGCCGCGCTCGCCGAGCTGCGGGAGCTGCAGGGTGATGCGGCCGGCGCCCTCGACGCGTGGACGAAGGTGGCGGCGAAGACGCCGGGAGACGCCCACGCCCTCACCCGGCAGGGCTACTGGCTGTCGCAGGCCGGGCGGCTCGATGACGCGGCGGCCGCCCTGACGAAGGCGCTGGCGGGCCGCTTCGACGCCGAGGCCGCGGCCGAGCTGGGCTTCGTGCGGTTCCGGCAGCAGCGCCCGGACGAGGCGCTCAAGCTGCTCGCCCGCGCGCTCGAAGTGCGGCCGGGGCTGATGGTCGCGCACTACTACCGCGGCGCGGTGCTCTACCAGAAGGGTGACGTGAAGGCCGCGCGCGCGACGTACCTCGAGGCCGACGGCCTGTCGGGGGCCGACCCCCGCCCCCTGCTGGCGCTGTGCGAGCTCGAGGCCCACGAGGGCTCCCCCACAGGCCTCGACGAGGCCCGGCGTCGCCTGCGCGCGCGCTTCCCCGCCGAGGCCGAGTCGCTGGTAAAGCGCTGCGCGCCATGAGTGCGGCCCGGCTGGTCCTCAACGCCGACGACTTCGGGTACGACCCGGCCGTCACCCGCGGCATCGTCGAGGCCATGCGCGTGGGCGTCGTCTCGAGCACGACGATGATGGTCAACACCCCCCACACCCAGGACGCCGCTGGGCTCGCCGACGGCCTCGCCGTCGGCCTGCACCTGAACCTCGCCCGCTTCCGAGCGGTGAGCCTGCCGTCGCTCGAGTTCGTCGAGGCGGCGGCCGGCGCGCTCGACCCGACCTTCGTGCACCGCGAGACGCTGGCGCAGCTCGACCGGCTCGAGGCGCTCGTCGGCCGCCCCGCGACGCACGTCGACGTGCACAAACACCTGCACCGGCACCCGGTGGTCCTCGAGGGGCTCGCGCGCGCGGCCGCCGAGCGCGGGCTGCCGGTGCGCAGCATCGACGCGGACATGCGCGCGACGCTCCGGGCGGCCGGTGTCCCCACCAACGACGCCTTCGTCGGCGACACCGGGCCCACGGCCTGGTGGACGCCGGCGCGCCTGCGCGAGGTGCTCGACGCCCTGCCGAGCGAAGGGCTCGTCGAGCTCATGTGCCACCCGGGGTATGCCCCCACCGCCGTCTCGAGCGGCTACGGCGCGCAACGGGTCGTCGAGCTCGAGACCTTCCTCGCGCCCGAGACGCGCGCCCTGCTCGAGGCGCGCGGCCTGCGCTTCGTTCCCTGGAGCTGACCGCGCCACGATGGACTTCTTCGACTTCGACTGCGCGGGCGAGGTGGTGCGCGTCGAGCGCTCCCTCGCCGACATGTCGCGGCCCCGCGTGCACCTCGGCGCCTTCTC
>JADCJJ010000431.1 GCA_020247085.1 Myxococcaceae bacterium
GCCCCCTTGCGACCGACACCTCGAGGGCCTTCCCTGCGAGCGCCAGCGAGCGCGCCTCGTCGGTCGCCTTGATGCCCGTCGTCTTGGGCGCCAGGTCGGACACCACCACGTCGAAGGGCCCGTCGTGGAGCGAGGCGAGCAGCGCGTCGAAGCCTGGGTCGAGCACGTCGGCCACCGCCGTCTTCACGTTGGGGCGGTTGAGGGGGCGAATCGGCGCGAGGTCGACGCCGACGACGGCGCCCCGCGGGCCCACCGCCTCGACGAGGATCTGCAGGAACCCGCCCGGCGCGGCGCCCAGGTCGAGCACCGCCTGGCCCTTGCGGAAGAGCTTCAGGCGCCGGGCGATCTCGTCAATCTTGAAGGCCGAGCGCGCCCGCAGCCCCTCGGCCTTCGCCTGGCGAAAGAAGCGGTCCTTCGGCTGGTACGGCCGGTTCGCCATCAGGGCTGCGCCGTCGGCGGCGCGCTCTCGCCAGACAGGTCGTCACCGCTCGCCACGCTCTTCACCTTCTCGAAGAGCTTCACGTAGCGCGTCTCGGCAAAGTCCTTCACCTTGTCGGCGTTGATGCGCCGGGCGGCCTGGGCGCTGATGAGCGCCTGGAAGACGCGCGCCTTCGGCGCCGCCTTGTCCTGGGCATAGACGGTGATGGTCGAGGCGATGGGGCACGCCGCCGGCGCCGCCACCGCCGCCGTCGCAGCCTGCACCGGCAGGTCCTTCGCCTCTTCGTTGAACCACTGGATGTAGATGACGGCGTGCGCGGCGTCGGTGTCGACCTCGACGCGCCCGAGCTTGCCCTTGAGCTCGGTGGCCTCGAGGGCCTCTTTGAGATTGGCGTCGCAGCGGGCCTTCACGTCGCCGGCCGCCTCGCCCCGCTCCATCGCCTTCTGCAGTTCCTTGAGCTTGAAGCCCGCGTCTTTGGCGATGGCCGGAAGGCGGGCCTCGGGCTTCATCGCCTGCACCCGCGGGTCCTCGAGGGCGAGGCGCGTGTGCTTGTACATCTTGTACTCCTCCTCGGTGAGCTCGACCTTCTCCATCGGGAAGGCGGCGTGGGGCGCGAGGGTGACGGCGAGGGCGGCGAGGGCGAAGCGACGCATCGGTGAGAGGACCTCCAAAGGGGTGCTGCGGTATACCCGAGGCATGCCGGGCTGTGGGAAGTGCGGAGCGAAGCTGGACATCGGAATCGCGGCCGTCGGCCGCCGGGACACCTGCCCTTCGTGTGGCGCCGACCTGCACGCCTGCGTGCAGTGCAGGCACTACGACGAGAACGTCGCCAAGGAATGCAAGGAGCCCTTCGCCGAGGTCCCCGGCGACAAGGAATCCGGGAACTTCTGTGACCTGTTCCAGATCGGCGAGGGCATGGACCGCGGCGGCAAGGCGTCGAAGTCAGCGGCGCTGTCGGCGGCCGAGGCCCTGTTCAAGAAGTAGCAGGCCCAGCAGGGCGAGCCCGGGCGCAGCCGCACAGCCGGTGCGGGGCGGCGGCGGCCCGCAGGCGGTGGGCGCGCAGCCCTCGCCCTCGTCGCACAGCCGCTCCTCGCACTGGCCGGAGGTCGGGGCGGTGATGGTGACGTCGATGGCGCCGTCGTCGCGCACCCGCACGTCGTCGAGCAGGAAGCCCGAGGGCTCCCCCGAGTAGCGGTTCGAGCCGTTGATCGGCTGCCGCGGCGACCTGACGGTGCGGCTCTCGTCGTCGAGCAGGCGGTCGCCGTCACGGAAGAGGTCGTCTTCGGCCACGAAGCGGCGGTCGGCCTCGAGGTCGAACGCGCCGTCGGCCTGCACGAGGCGCACGTAGGGGTGCCAGGCGTCGCAGTTCACGCAATCGAGGAGCCGATTGACGAAGTCCCCCTCGCGCGCGCCGAGCTTCCGGAACCGGCCCTGCGGCGTCACGCTCTCGACGGCGCGGTCGACGTGGAAGACGGCCAGCCCCCGCGTCGGGAGCCCCTGGTCGAACCGGCCGGGCCCGCGGTTCTCGACCAGGAAGTACTCGTCGCCGACGCCGACGCGAACGACCTGCCCGCTCGCCTCGACGGGCTCGAGCCGGTAGCGCTGCGTGCCCTGCGCCTGCAGCACGTTCGCCCAGCGCAGGCGGTAGCGCGTCTCGGCGTCGGGCAGGACGATCTTCGGGTCGTACGCCCACGAGCCCATGAACGACAGGTGCAGGCCCGCGTACCGGCCCGACTCGTCGTAGAGGTCGGTGAGGCCCAGCAGGTGCCCGAACTCGTGCACCATCACGTGCACGTCGGTGTCGCCGGCCACGGCGACGTGGGGAATGCGAACGCCGTCGGCGACGAGCGGCCCTCCGCTCTGCCCCGCCAGGTTGTCACCGCGGTTGAAGAACGCGATGGGGAAGGCGATGCCGCCGAAGGGCACGTTGGTCAACAGCATGACGCCGTCAGCCCAGCGGTCGGGCGCCCCGGCCCGCCCCGTGCGGTCGAACTGCGTGAAGTCGACGCCGGCCTCGTCGGTGCGGCGCACCGCCTCGCGCAGCAGGTCGATGCCGGCCGAGAAGGCGTTGACGTCGCCGCGGGCCACCCGGCACCCGGGGAACTGGGCGGCCGGCAGCGGGCACTGCGCGTAGGCGATGGTGGGGCCGACGACGACGCGCGGCCGGTAGCGCGACAGGCTCGCCACCTGGAAGTACCGCACGAACCCCTCGTCGTCGTCGGGCGAGAAGAAGCGCTCGAGGCGCGCGCGGTCGATAGGCGGGAAGCCCTTCACCTCGACGGGCATCACCAGCACGGTGACGTCGCCCAGCGCCGGCACCTTGCGGGGGCCGACGTCGTCGCGGGTCGCGAAGTGGTCCATGTAGTCGGCGCGCGCGAGCGCCGCGGCGAGGGTGAGCACGACCAGGGGAACGCGAGCCATCACCGCTCGACGTGTGCCACGGAGCCCCGCCGCCGGGCAACGGGGCGCCCACCCGGGCGAGCCCCCACAAGCGCCGCGCGCGCGGGCCCCTTCTGGTGTTTCATGCGGCTCATGTCCCTGCCCCGAGAGCTCGGCGTGCTCGAGCTGCGCGCCTGGCTGACCGACGAAGCGCGCGCGCCGCCGGTGCTGCTCGACGTGCGCAACCACGACGAGTGGGCGTGGGCCCGCCTCGCGGGCGCCACCTTCATTCCCCTGGGCGAGCTCGAGGAACGCCACGACGAGCTCCTCGCCTTGAAGACGCGCCCCATCGTCGTCTACTGCCACCACGGCGTGCGCAGCCTGTATGGCGCCGAGTTCCTCGCGCAGCTCGGCTACCAGACGACCTCGCTGCGGGGCGGCCTCGACGCCTGGTCGCTCCACGTCGACCCGACCCTGCCCCGGTACTGACGGCGCCGCTACCGCCCGCCGGGGGACGCCTCGAGCACGGCGGACAGGTCGAGCTGCACCTTCTCGACGCCGCGCGGCTTCATCACCACCGGCTTCGGGAAGGGGAACGGGCGCTCGAGGCGGTCGGAGCGCAGCTCGAGGTTCTCGTGCGTCCCCTCCATGAGCTTGAGGTTCAGCCCCACCTGCCCCACTGGCTGCTTCCCGCAGAAGATGGTGGCGCCCTTGAGCGTCGGGCTGGTCGTGACGGTGAGCGTGCCCTCGGTGAACTCGCGGCTGACGAACTTCGTCTCGAAGGGCTCCCCGAAGTCGAAGCGCTCCTCGGCGCGAATGCACCGCTCCTCGTTGAGCAGGAGGATGGTGTCGTTGACGAAGGCGCCGCTCACCCGCTCGAGCGGCGTCTCGCCGAGGTCGAGGCGCTGCCGGCCCAGAGCGTCGGGCGGGGGCACCACCTGCACCCGCACCCGCGGCTTGGTGGTGATGGTCAGGAGCAACGGCGTGCCGTGGTCGATGGGCCGCCGGGTGAAGAAGGCGACGAGGGGCTCGCGGAACAGCGCCGCCAAGGTGACGAGCGACGCGAGCGCGACGAAGACGGCGAGGGCCTTGAGCCGGCTCGCCTGCCGCTCCTTCATCGAGCGCACGTCGACGAGCTTCGAGACCTCGCTCTTCTCGCCGGTGCGCCGGCGGGGGGGCGTGGCCTTCGGCGCCGGCACCCCGACGCGCGACTTGCGCGGCGGCGCCTCGGGCATGGCCTGGCTCGTCGTGCGCTTGCGCGGAGGGGCGCGGCCCGCCTCGGCGCCCTCGGGCACGGCGTCGAGTTCCTGGGCGGTGGTGTCGGGCGGCGGCGCGGACCTCTGGGCGGGCGGCCTGGCTGGCTCCGGCGCCTCTTTGGGGGGCTTGCGCGTCACCGGCGCGTAGGCGCGCGTCGGCATCACCGTGCCGGCCGGGAGCTGGAACCCCGCGATGCTCGGCCCCGCGTCGTCGGCGGGAGGCTCGTCGTACGCCTCGCCCTCGTCTCGGGTCAACCCGGGGCCGGCCTGCGGCTTCGGCGGGCGCACCGCGCGGCCGGCGACCGAGGCCAGGTCGGTGCTCGACACCTTGCCCTCGAACGAAGCCGCGCCGGGCTCGGCCACCGGGTTCGACACCGAGCTCTCGGTCGACGGCGCCGGCGCGCCGAGGCGCGCCTCCTCGCGCAGCCGGTCGGCGAAGAGCGTCTCCATCAGCTCGCTGACCTGCACGCTGGTGGCGACGGTGCCCTCCTGCACCAGGTGCTGCTCGAGGGCCATCTGGAACTGCCGCGCGTCGCGGTAGCGGTCCTCGGGGTCCTTCGCCACCGCGCGCATGATGACGTCGTCGAGCGAAGGGGGCACGTCGGCCACGAGCGAGGGCTTCTCGATGGCGCACTCGAGCGCCGCCTGCAGCGTGCCGATCTCGCTCTCGCGCTTGAGCGGCCGCACGCCGGTGACGAGCTCGTAGAGCACCAGGCCCAGGGCGAACAGATCAGTGCGCGCGTCGAGCGCCTTGCCGCCGGCCTGCTCGGGCGCCATGTAGGCGAACTTGCCCTTGATGGCGCCGGACTTGGTGTTCGAGGCCTGGTCGGCGGCCTTGGCGATGCCGAAGTCGACCAGCTTCACCGAGCCGTCGAAGCTCACCAGGATGTTCTGGGGCGAGACGTCGCGGTGGACGATGCGCATCGGGCGGCCCTGCGCGTCGAGCCGGGAGTGCGCGTAGTGCAGGCCGGCGGCGGCGTCGGCGACGATGCGCGCAGCCAGCGGCCGGGCCACCCACTGCCCGGTGGCCCAGGCGCGCCGCATGATGCGGCCCAGATCCTCGCCGTGGACGAACTCCATGGCGATGAAGAACGTGCCCTCGTGTTCACCGAGATCGTAGATCTGCGCGATGTTGGGGTGGTTGAAGCGCGAGGCGATGCGGGCCTCTTGCAGGAACATCGACACGAACTCGGGGTCTTCGGCGAGGTGCGAGAGGATGCGCTTGACCACGATGTGGCGGTTGAAGCCCTCGATGCCGGTCTGCCGCGCGAGCCAGACCTCGGCCATGCCGCCGGTGGCGAGCTTCTTCACCATCTGGTACTTCCCGAAGGCTTGCGTCACGGCCGAGGCCCGACTCTAGCGGCACTTCGCCGCCCCGAACCACGATGTTCCTGAGCGCCGCCCTCGCCGTCGTGCTGAGCCAGCCGGTGCCCGAGGGGTTCAGGCCCGAGAACACCGCCGCGCGCATGACGTTCCAGCCGCGGGCTGGCTCCGCCGCGTGGAGCTTCGACTGGGCGGATCAGGAGGAACGGGTACGCGGCACCATCTCGCCGGGCGAGCTGTCGTCTGGAGACCCCATCACCGTGTCGGTCACCGTGGGCGCCTTCGAGGGCCGCGACTTCGACGGGCCGGTCTCGCTGTCGCTCGAGCAGACCGACGGCCCCTGGCGTGAGCTGACGACGGTCGCCGCCCCGGCCGCGCCCCCCCGGGTGTGGACGGCCCGCTTCGTGCCCCCGTCGAGCGGCCGCTACCAGCTCGAGGTCTCGTACCGCAGCAGCCGCCTCAAGCCGCTGCGCGGCCCGCTCGAGGTGGGCATGGGCCGGGTGCCGCGGGCGGTGGGCCTGTCGGTCGGAATCGGAGCGATCCTGCTCGCGGTGGTGTACGGGCTGGTCCTCCTCTTCCGGAAAGAAAGAACGAGCTCCCCGTGACGCCGAAGGCCCCCCGTCGCCTGCGTGAAGACCTCATCGCCCAGGTGTGTCTCGAAGCCTATGGCGGCGTCCGCCGCGACGGCCGGCTCGCCGACCGCGCGCTCGACTTCGTCCTGCGGCAGCGCAAGCAGCTGTACTCGAGCGAGCGCCGCGCCGTGGCCGAGCGGGTGTACGCGCTGCTGCGGCGCCAGCGGCTGGTCGACTTCCTCGTCGAGAAAGGGTGGAAGGGCTTCGCTGAGCTCGCGGTCAGCAAGCAGGACCTGGTGCGCCTGGGCGTCGCGCGGCTGCTCGAGGGCGACACCGCCGACGAGGTGGCCGACGGGCTGTCGTTCAAGGGCGACGACGCCAGGCGGCTGCGGCACGTCTTCGATGCGCGGGTGAAGCTCGAGAAGCTGTCGTCGCTCGAGCGCTTCGCCATCGAGGCGTCGCTGCCGGACTTCGCGGCGCAGAAGCTGGTCGAGGAGGTCGGCGACGAGGCGATGGAGGCCGCGGAGGCGATGAACGTGCGCGGGCCCCTCTTCGGCCGCGTCAACACGCTGAGGGCGACGCGCGAGCAGGTGCTGACGGCGCTCACGCGCGAGGGCGTCGAGGTGCACGAGACCGCGCTCTCGCCGCTGGGCGTGAGGCTCGAGACGCGCACCAACGTCTACTCGCTCGAGGCCTTCAAGCAGGGCCTGTTCGAGGTGCAGGACGAGGGCAGCCAGCTGCTCGGCATGCTCGTCGACGCGCCGCCGACGAAGGTGGTCGACGCCTGCGCGGGCGCCGGCGGCAAGACGCTGCAGCTGGCGGCGCAGATGAAGAACCGCGGCGAGCTCTTCGCCTTCGACGTCGACGCGCGGCGCCTCGACGAGCTGCGCGAGCGCACGCGCCGGGCCGACGCGCACAACGTGCGGGTGCGCGCGCTGACGGACGACGACGAGGCCCTCGCGCCGGTGTCGGCGCTCGTCGGCCAGGCGCACCGGGTGCTCATCGACGCGCCGTGCAGCGGCTCGGGCACCTTCAGGCGAAAGCCCGACGGGCGGTACCGCCTGACCGAGGCCTCGCTGGCGGAGCACGTGGCCCTGCAGAAGCGCCTGCTCGAGCGCTTCTCGCCCCTGGTGAGACCCGGGGGCCTGCTCGTCTACGGCACCTGCAGCTTCTTCCGGGACGAGAACGAGGCGGTCGTCGAGGACTTCCTGGGGCGCCACCCCGAGTACCGGCTGCTGCCGGCCGAGCGCTCGCTCGGGGCGCCGCTGGCCGGGCAGACGTGCCGCGAGGGCATGCTGCGGCTGTTCCCCCACCGGCACGGCACCGACGCGTTCTTCGGGGCGATCCTCGAGCGGAAGGCCCCGGCGGCGCCGCGAGGCGGCTGACGCGAAGGCGCAGCTCGCGCGGAGCGACCGGGGGCCCTAAGCTGTCGTTGTACGTGAGCGACCTGGCGGTGCCCAGCCTCGACGTGGCGACCCCCGAGCGGGTGGCCGTCGAGCTGCCCGTCGCCGGCATCGGGTTTCGCGCCTTCGCCTACGTCATCGACCTCGCAGCGCTGTTCGCCACGGCGACGGTGCTCTACTTCCTGTACTCGCTGACCGAGACCGACATGGTCGAGGTCCTTCGCTCCTCGACGAGCCTCGAGCGGGCCGCGGCCGCCCTGCTCTTCTTCGTGGCGCTCTGGGGCTACTGGACGGGGCTCGAGGTGCTCTGGCGGGGCCAGACGCTCGGCAAGCGGGTGATGAAGATTCGCGTCGTTCGGGCCGACGGCTCGCCGGTCGGGCCCTTCGAGAGCGCGGTGCGCAACCTGCTGCGGCTCGTCGACTTCCTGCCGAGCTGCTACCCGGTGGGGCTCATCTCGATGCTGGTCGACCGCCGACACCGGCGGCTCGGCGACCTCCTCGCGGGGACGATCATCGTCCGCGAAGAGACGTTCGACCTCTCTCGCTACGAGCAGGCGCACACGCGCTCGCAGCGCACGCTCCCGACCGCTGAGCTCGAGGTGGTGTCGGGCCTGCTCGAGCGCGAGGGGGCGCTCGACGCCGACGCGTGGCTCCGGGTGGGTCGACAGCTGTGCGCGCGGAGCGGCGCGACGGACTGCGAAGGGTGGGACCGGGCGCAGGTGCGCGCCTACCTGGCGTCGTTCGGAGCCGGAGACCACCCGCCGGCGCTCTCGCGCTTCGTGCAGCGCCGCGTCGCGGACTGGCGGCAGCTCGAGGCGCTCCTCGGCGCCGTCGAGGCCCGCGCGGCCTCGCTCGCGCAGCTGGGGCAGGTCGACCTCCTCTACCGCCGCGCCTCGGCCGACCTCGCGCACGCGCAGGCGTTCTTCGGCGGCTCCGACGTACACCGGCACCTGAACCAGCTCTGCGGGCGGGCCTACGGCGTCATCTACCGGCGCGCCGGCAGCGGCCCGTCGGACGTGGTGACATTCTATCGCCGCACCTTCCCGGCCGTCGCCCGGCAGACGCTCGCGTACACCAGGGCCGCGGCGGCGCTGGTGGCGCTCGGCGCGGTACTCGGCGCGACCACCGTGGCCCTGTCGCCTGGCGGCGCCGACGTGCTGCTCGACCCGCTGCTGCTCGACCACATCCGCCGGCGCGAGCTGTGGACGGACCTGCTCCTCGAGCGCCTCCACCCGGCCGAGGTGGCCACCGCCATCTTCACCAACAACCTGCGGGTCTCGTTCTCGGCCTTCGCCACGGGCATCACCGGCGGCATCGGCCCGGTCGCGGTGCTGCTCTTCAACGGCGTGCACGTCGGCGCCATCCTCGCGGCGTGCGCCCAGCACGGCGTCGCAGGCGCCATGCTCAGCTTCATGGCGGCGCACGGGCCGGTCGAGCTGTCTGTCATCGCGCTGACGGGCGGTGCGGGCCTGCTCGTCGGCCACGGGCTCATCGCCCCCGGTGAGCGCGCGCGCGGCGCGGTGCTGCGCGAGCGGGGCGCCCAGGCGGTGCAGGTGGTGCTGGGCTGCGCGCCCTTCCTCGTCGCCATCGGCATCGTCGAGGGCTTCGTCAGCCCGGGCGCGTTCTTCCCCTGGCCGCTCAAGGTGGCGCTGGGGGGCCTCTCGGGCTGGGCCTTCTGGCGCTACCTGCTGCGGAGCGGCGCGGGCCCCTGACGTCAACGGGACGCCACCGGACGAGACACACCGCACGTGCCGCGCTCGACTCAAGCGGCTCAGACTCGACCCGGCGTCGGGCGCCACCCGGCCGCCCCGGGCACACGGGCCGAGGCGCGCCTCAGCTCACCGACGAGGCGAGCGAGACCCGCCGCAGGGCCGACGCCGAGTGGGCGCGCCGCTCGAGCACGATGGCCTCCCACGCCTCGTTGAGGGCGCGCATCTTCGCCTCGTCTCCGCCGGCGTCGGGGTGGTGGGCCCGGGCGAGCGCGCGGTAGCGTTCCTTGATGACGTCGACCGGGTCCGTCTCGGCGCAGCCCAGCACCCGGTAGGGGTTCGACGCGCTCAGGGCGTCGAGCCAGGCCTGCACGCGCTCTCGCACCGCGCCGAACGAACCGGGCGCTTCGGCCCGCGCCGCCGAGCGGGTGCGCACCTTCGTGTCGGCGCGGAACACCTCGGGGTACATGCTCGAGACCCAGCGCTGGCAGCGCGGGCACTGGTAATACTGAATCGTACCTCCACCGCCGGTGCTCGAGGTCATCTTCACGCCGCAGTGGGTGCACTCGACATCGACGCCTTCGAGGGTGACGGACTTCGCAGGGTGCATTCGGGCAGGGACTCCGGTGGGCTGTGCTACAGGCGTGTCACCGGTTGTACCTGCGCCCGATCCGAGGGCAATTTTCTGGCCGATTTCCCGCCGGCGACCCGGCATCATGCGAGCCCCCATGCGCCTCACCCTCTGCGTTGCCCTGCTGACGAGCCTGGCCGTGTCCGCCCAGCCGCTGCGCCCGAAGTCGGCCCTCGGAAACACCAAGGACGACGACGAGCCCCGAAAGGGCACACCTGCACCTACCCCGGGCCCTGACATCGCGCTGCTGCGGGGGGTGCTGTTCGCCGCCGAGCCGAGCCCGCTCGAGGTCCGGACGCAGGCCGTCGAGGATCTTGGGCTTCTGGGCGACCCGCGCGCCCTCAACGTGCTCGCCCTCATGGTGTTCGACCCCAACCCCCTCATCTGGAGCGCCGCGATGCGGGCCGTCGGGGCCATTCGCCACCCGCGGGCCGAGGAGGTGCTGTCGAACGTGGTGCGGCACCCGACGCTGAGCGAGGCGCACAAGCTCAAGGCGCTCGAGCACTTGCCCTTCCAGAACACGCCGTCGGCGCTGCGCTTCATCGCCAGCCTGCCGCGCACGCCCACGGCGCCGCTGGCGGTGCAGAACCTGGCGCGCCGCATTCAGCTCGAGGTGCCGCTCAGCCGGGGAGGCACGCAGTGATCGACCGGCGCCTCACCTTCCTCGGCGCGGGGAACATGGCGAACGCCATCATCCGCGGCCTCATCCGCTCGGGGCAGCCGGCGGCGCGCCTCACGGCCACGGTGCGGCGGGCCGAGAAGAAGGCCGAGCTCGAGCAGGCGCACGGCATCGCCGTCGGCTTCGACAACGTCGCGGCGGCGAGAGAGGCCGACGTCGTCGTATTGGCGGTCAAGCCTCAGGCGATGGACAAGCTGCTGACGCAGATCGCTCCCGTCATCGACCCCTCGAAGCTGGTCATCTCGATCGCAGCGGGGGTACCGATCGAGGCGATTCAGCGGCGGCTGGGCGAGGGGCGCCGCGTGGTGCGGGCGATGCCGAACACGCCGGCGCTGGTGGGCCTCGGCGCCACCGCCGTCTCGGGCGGCGAGCACGCCACCGCCGACGATCTCGAGCTCGCCCGGCAGCTCTTCGACGCCGTCGGCACCACGGTGATCCTCGACGAAGGGCTGCTCGATGCGGTGACCGGCCTGTCGGGGAGCGGGCCGGCCTACATCTTCCTCATCATCGAGGCGCTGTCCGACGCCGGGGTGAAGGTGGGCCTGTCGCGGCACGTGGCGCTCAAGCTGGCAGCGCAGACGGTGTACGGCTCGGCGCGGTTGCTGATCGAGACGGGCGCGCACCCCGGCACCCTGAAAGACCAGGTCACCAGCCCAGGCGGCACCGCCATCGCCGGCCTGCACACGCTCGAGGCCGGGGGGCTCCGCACCACCCTCATCGACGCCGTCGAGTCGGCGACCCGCCGGGCGCAGCAACTCGGCGACAGCTTTCTGGAAAAGCCGTGAGCCGGGTGCAGGCTCGCGATCGCTGAAGCGCCCTCAGGAGACCCTGCCATGAAGATGACGCCGCTCGACATTCGCCAGAAGCGCTTCGCGGTGACGCTCCGCGGCTATGCGCAGAAAGAGGTCGAGGGCTTCCTCGAGCTCACCGCCGCCGAGTTCGAAGAGGTGGTACGCGAGAACATCTCGCTGAAGGACGAGCTCAAGCGCACGCAGGCGCGCCTCGAGACGCACCTCGAGCGCGAGAAGACGCTGCAGGAGACGATGGTCACCGCGCAGCGCATCAGCGAAGACGTCAAGGCCCAGGCACGGAAGGAGGCGGAGCTCAAGGTCGCCGACGCCGAACTCCAGGCAGAGAAGATCGTCGCGGCGGCGCACGGGCGGGTGGTCGACCTCAAGGGAGAGATCGGCGAGCTCAAGCGCCAGAAGTTGCAGTTCGAGTCGCAGGTCGAGCAGGTGCTCGACGCGCACCGCAAGCTGCTCGAGACGTTCAAGACGCAGGCGAGCGGCGAGCTGGCCTTCCTGGTGAAGAAGACGGGGGAGTGAGCGCCCGGCGGGGCCGCGCCGTTCGGGCAGGTGCGGGTCGACGAGCGCGGTCGGGCGTCTGATGGTGGGGCCATGTTCGCCGCGGCGCTGGTGTTGTTCCTCGCGAGCGGTCCAGCGCCGGCGGGCGCGGCCGACCTGCCTCTGCCCACGGTGCGGTTCGACACGGCGCGGTTCCGCGTGGTGGCGTCGGCGCGGGCCGAGGCGCCGGCCCGGGCCCTGGCGCCGACGCTCGAGGCGCTGCGCGACGAGGTGAGCGCGTCGCTCGGCCGAGACTGGCCGGGGCGCACCGAGGTGCGCGTAGGGCTCGGCCGCGAGGAGTACGAGGCGCTGGCGGTGCCGGGCTCGAGGCCGCCGGGGTGGGCGGTCGCGCTCGCCTGGCCCGCGCTCAACGTCGTGCTCGTCGACGCGCGCACCATCGCGTCGCCCGAGGGGCTCACGACGCTCCGGCACGAGCTGGTGCACGTCGCGCTGGGGCGCCTGGGTGCCGACTGGCCGCGCTGGTTCCAGGAGGGCGTGGCGCAGATGGTGACGAACGAGCGGCAGTTCCGCACCGAGCACTACTCGACGATGGCCATCGCCCTGGCGACCGACCGACTCTACGACTTCGAGGCGCTCCGCGACGGCTTCCCCGAGCGGCCGCAGGACGTCGAGGTGGCCTACGCGCAGAGCGCCGAGTTCGTCTCGTTCCTCTACAAGAGCCACGGGCCGGTGGCCTTCGGGATGCTCGTCGACGAGGTGGGCCGGGGCGCCGTCTTCGAGCAGGCCTTTGCCCGGGCGTTCCGCTCGAGCCTCACGGTGGAGGAGGGGCGCTTCCGCGACGACGCGGCGCTGCGCTACCCGTGGTGGCCCGTCGTGCTCGGCAGCGGCACCGCGCTGTGGGCGCTGTCGGGCGTGCTGATGGCGTTCGCCGCCGTGCGCCGGCGCCGCCAGGTCCACGCGCTGCGCGAGCACCAGCGGTACCTCGAGCAGCTCGAGGACACGGCGGTCGTCCTGCTCGGCGCCTTACCGTACGCCGCCAACGAGGACGGCGGCGGTGCGGTCGACCCGCTCCCCGCCCTGCCGTGGCGAATCACCGCCGTCCGCTCGGCGGGCTGACGGCGGCCAGCCGGGCACCGGGGGGAGGGCGGCGGCGCGGGCCGGGCCGTCCGGATCGCCCCGACGCGGCGCCGCTCCCTCAACGCAGCTCGTACACCAGGCACTTGAGCGCCGAGGGCTGGGCGAAGTCGACGTCGCTGGCGCCGAAGACCTTGACCTGCCGGGCAAGCCGCGCCGCCAGGCCTCGCGACAGCTGGGCCGCGAAGTCGGCAAGGCGCAGCGCCTCGACGTTGCACATGGCCAATAGCAGCCCGCCCGGCGCCACCAGCCTCGACGCCGCCGCGGCGAGCTGGTGGTAGTCACGCTGCGCCGAGAAGCGGCTGGACTTCGTGGTGGCGAACCCCGGCGGGTCGAGCACCACCAAGTCGAAGCGCTCCTCCTTCTTCGCAAGGCGCGCCAGCCACTCGAAGGCGTCGCCGGCGATGAAGTCGTACCGGTCGACGGGCAGGCCGTTGCGGCGCAGGTTGTCCTCGCCCCAGTCCAGCACCTTCCGCGAGGCGTCGACGTTCACCGCGCGCGCCGCCCCGCCCCGGAGGGCCGCCAGGCCGAAGCCGCAGGTGTACGCGAACAGGTTCAGCACGCGGCGCCCGCGCGCCTCGGCCAGCACGAAAGCCCGCGCGGCGCGGGCGTCGAGGTACAGCCCCACCGAGAGCCCGTTCCCCGGGCGGATGAGGAAGCGGGTCGCCAGCTCCTGCGTCTCGAGGGCGTCGACGGGCGCGCCGACGACGGGCGCGGCGGGCGCCAGCGCGTCGAGCGGGCCGGCGCCGGTGCGGCGGGCCTCGCGCGGCCGGTGCTTCACGTACACCGCGCGAAGCGCACCGACGCGCGCGAGCGCCTCGCCGAGCCGCTGCACCTCGTCACCGGGGGCCGGCCGGTAGAACGACAGCACCGCCACGTCGTCGAAGCGGTCCACCGTCACGCCGGGCAGCTCGCCGTCGAGCCACCGGAAGCACGTCGTCCCGGCGGGCAGCCGGGCGCGGCGCGCCTCGAGGCAGCTCATCAGGAGCGGTTCCACACCGCCTCGATCGCCAACGCCGCCTCGCGCTCGAGCGCCAGCTGCGGCGCCGCGAGCAGCTGCCCCTCGCGTACCACCACGCGCCCGTTCACCACGGTCCACGCCGCGCGGCTCTGGCTCAGCTGCATCAACAGGTGCGGCAGGAAGTTTCCGGGCTGCCGGGCCGGGACGAAGTCGTGCACAACCAGGTCGGCCAGCGCGCCGGCCTCGATGGTGCCCGAGGGCTGGCCGAAGACCATCGTGCAGAGCTCGGCGGGGCCTCCGACGAGGAAGGCGGCCATGAGGTTGTCGGGGTCGAGCATTCGGCCTGAGCGCGCCAGCGTCATGGCGCCTGAGAAGCTCGCGGCGAGTTCCTCGCCCAGGGTGCCCACACCGCCGGTGCCGAGGCCCACCAGGTTCTGGCTCAGCAGCACCGCCTCCATGCCCAGCGCCGAGCCGCCCTCGAGCATGAGGAGCAGCCTCGGGCTCAGGGCGACCAGCGTGCGGGTGCGGGCCAGCCGCTCCGCCTCGGCGCGGTCGATGGAGCGGGCGAAGGCGCCCACCGATGCGCCGCCCAGCAGCCCGAAGGTCTCGAAGCGGTTGACGACGCGCGTCTGGTAGCGGTCCCACGTGAGGGCGAGATCGTCGTCGCTCTCGGCCATGCGGAAGTGGGCGCCGACGCCGAGCTCCTCCTTGAGCCGGCCGACCCGGCGCAGCACCTCGTCGTCGGCGCAGAACGACGCGCCCACGCCCAGCGAGCCCCGCACCAGGGGGTGGTGCTTCGTCGACGCGACGTGGCGGGCGTTGGCGTCGACCTGGTCGGGGCCGGGCACGCTGGCGAGGTTCGTCGAGGCGTGGCTGCTCAACAGCCGGGCGCCGAGCCGCGAGGCCACGCGGGCCTGGGCCGCGAGGGCCTCGTCGACGCACGAGGGCGCGTGCAGATGCTCGACGAAGAACGTCGTGCCGCGCAGGAGCCCGCGCGCGAGCGAGGCCGCGGTGATGGCCTCGACCTCGCCGGGCGTCAGGGTCTCTTCGAGCGCCGCCTCGGCCCGGTAGCGCTCCTCGAGGGGACGCAGCAGGTGGTGCCCGGACCACGGCGAGAGCGCCGCGCCGACGAGGCGGGTGTGGCAGTCGATGAGGCCCGAGGTGACGAGGCGGCCCTCGCACCGCACCGCCCAGTCACCGGGGCGCGCCGGCAGCGCCTCGTCGTCGTCGACCCGCGCGATGGCGGCCCCCTCGACGAGCACGGCCATGCGCGAGCGCACGCGCCCGTCGGCCCGAAACAGACTGCAGTCCTTGAGCAACAGGCGGCCTTCCACGCCGGGCAGCCTACCCGCAACGGCCGGATTCGCAGCGGCTTCGCTGCTGAGGGCCCGCGCCCGTCCTCCAGACCGCCTGGAGTGGTCAGCCCAGTGACGAGGTCGGGCGCGGCGGTCAGGCGGGGTAAGCGCCGATTGGAATGCGGCAAGCGGGAAGGTCGTCGGGGCCTGCCCTGGGCCACCCGGCTCCCGTCGAGACGAGCGGGGCGCAGAGCTTCGACTGGCGTGGCCCTGATGCGAGGCCGAGGCGACGTGGGCGCTCCGAAGCCTCGGGGAATGAAGAGAACGATGGAGTCCGCCTGGCGCCGCGCGCGGTTCACCGGAGCAGGAGGGCGACTCGCTCTCCGGGACACGTCCACACGTTGACGGTTTCGGTCAGCCACTCGACGTGAACTGGTTGATGGCTTCCGTCAACAGGTGGACAGCTCCCGGGAGGCGCTCTCCCTCGACCCTCTTCACGCGCGACACCTCGCTCGAGTGGTCGTGACGAGCACGGACACCTCGCCTTCCTGCCTCAGTTCACGCTCGAGGCTTCGGAGCGCCCCCTCGCACCCGCCTCTCGACAGGCCCGCTTCGCTCGACCTCACCGCTCGCTCCTGTTGGCAGCAAGCGCCTCGATGAAGGCCACCAGCGCCGCGCCCCACTCGTCGCGTGCAGGCGCTCCCAGAGGCGGGCGGCTCCCGTTCGACAGCCCGACGAACGGCTCCTCCGCCAAGAACCGCTCGAACGTCGGCAGGCTGAGCGCCGTCGGCGTGCCACGCGTCGGCCCAGGGAGCACCAGCACACGGCCGTGGCCGTCGCCGCCAGGCACGAGCACCGCCAGCCCCCCGTTCGGCCGCGCCACGGGCCGGCGTCGGTCGACTGGGGCGCCGCCGCCAGAAGGGCGCCTTCCGCGAGGCGCGAAAAGGTGCTTTCTCTTCCCGCCGCCATGAGCGCCGCCGCGAACCACTACCAGCCCAACCTGCGCGACACCCTGTTCAACCTGTTCGAGTTCCTCGACATCGCGAAGACGTCGCTGGGGCGCGCCCCCTTCGGCGACCTCGACGAGGCGACGGCCCGGCAGACGCTCGAGAGCTACCGGCAGGTGTGCCTCGACCAGCTCTCGCCGTCGTTCTCGGCCGGAGAGCGCCAGCCGCCGACGCTCGACACCGCCACGGGCACGGTGACGCTACCCGAGGACTTCAAGCGGTCGTTCCACGCCTACTTCGACAACGGGCTCAACGCGCTCGAGCTGCCGACGCACCTCGGCGGCCTGGGGGCGCCGCCGACCCTCGCCTGGGGCGCCTTCGAGCTGGTGCTGGGCGCCAACCCGGCGCTCGCCTTCTACTTCCTCGGAAACCTGCTCCCCCGCATCATCGACCGCACCGCGACCGACGCCCAGAAGGCGCTGTACGCGCAGCGGATGATCGACCGCCGCTGGGGCGGCACCATGGTGCTGACCGAGCCCGACGCCGGGAGCGACGTGGGCGCCGCGCGCACGAAGGCGCGGCACGTGAAGGACGACGTCTGGGAGCTCGAGGGCGTCAAGCGCTTCATCACCAACGGCGACTTCGACGCGGTCGAGAACATCGTGCACCTGGTGCTCGC
>JADCJJ010000432.1 GCA_020247085.1 Myxococcaceae bacterium
CAGGTCTGGTTCGTTCCGTTCGAGGGCGCCTGGATGCAGGTCGTACCGCTGCAGCAACCCGTCGCACAGTTCGAGGAGTTGCACGAGGGCACCCCACCGCCCGAGCCGCCCGAGCCACCCGCGCTCCCGCCGCCGAACGCGCTGCCACCCGCGCTCCCGCCGCCGAACGCGCTGCCGCCCGCGCTCCCGCCGCCGAACGCGCTGCCGCCCGCGCTCCCGCCGCCGAATGCGCTGCCACCCGCGCTCCCGCCGCCGAATGCGCTGCCACCCGCGCTCCCGCCGCCCGAGCTTCCGAGGCTGGTGCCGCTGCACGCGCCCAGGTTGCACACCTCGCCGAGCGAGCAGGCCCTGCACGTCTCGCCGCGAACCCCACACTGCGCCGACGAGGTCGCGAGGACACAGCGTCCGCTGCTCGAATCACAGCAGCCGCTGCTGCACGAGGAGGGGGTGCACGGCGAGCGCACGGGACCACAGCCACTGCCGATGGAGACACCCACCAGGCCCACTGCCAGGACCACTGCTGAATCGAGGAGTCGCACGGGAGGCGTGACACCAGAGTCTGGCCCGATTCGCAAGGCACGGGCCTGCACGCCGAGCGCACGGGACCACAGCGACTGCCGATGGAGACACCCACCAGGCCCACTGCCAGGACCACTGCTGAATCGAGGAGTCGCACGGGAGGCGTGACACCAGAGTCTGGCCCGATCCGCAGGGCACGGGCCTGCACGCCGAGCACGTCGAACGACCGGACTGGTCTCCCGCTGCTGGTGGAGTCACGCGGCACGGGCGCCGCCCAGGGGCGCACGAAGCCGAGCGCGCGCGTGGCCAGAGACCGGCACCGATGCTCACGTACCGGCAGGCGACCGTCGCGAGGACGGTCCCTGCGAAGCGCAGGAGCTTCTCGGCAGCGCCGCGCCCGCCAGCGCGGTACAGGCTCGGCGCGACCGGGTCCACGCCAGGGGCACCCGCACCGCCTGCCGGCAACCCCACCTTCGGCGGTCCACTCACTTCGGGCCGATGGCGACCGACCTGCAGCGCTGGCCCGGCACGGCGGGCACCGTCGGCAACGGCACCGCCAGCATCGCCAACGACAGCACCGCGCCGACCCAGGCGCTGGTGGTCGCCGGCAATGACTCGGGCGGTGGCGGCATTCGGCAGGAGTGTCCCGCTGATGACGTCACCGTGAAGGGCCTCGAGGCCGGCGTGGTGAGGAGCGGTGTACGGGTGATGCGGGCGCATTCGAGGCCTCGCGCGCCTCACCCGGTGACGCGCTCCCGCAGCTCGGCGGCGACGGCGTCGATGGCCTGGGCCAGGGCGCGCCCCTCGGCCAGCAGGCGGGCCTTGAGTCGGCGACGCGAGACGAAGAGGAAGAACACCCGCGCGTCGCGCACGGCCGCCACGCGCCGCTCGAGGTACCACCGGGTGAACAGCGCCAGCGGCGGCACCCCCAGGAGGGTCGCCAGCCCGGCGCCCGCGCCGCCGAGCCACCAGGCCAGCGCCACCAGCAGGGCCCACCACAGCGGCGCCAGCAGCAGCAGCGTCAGCACCTTCACCGTCGACTCGGTGTCCTCCTCGGGCTTCGCGATGGCCACCATGCCGAGGGGAACCCAGTAGGGCACCACGAAGGCCGCCATGCCCAGCAGGAACACCGGCAGGCCGGCGAGCCACAGCAGGTTCTTCACCACGAAGCGGGCGACCGTCGACGGCCGGTACCGCACCGCGAGCTGTTCAGGCGTCACCTGCACCAGGGCGAGCCGGCGCTGGAAGGCGACGACCTCGGCCTTGAGGGCGTCGAAGCGCGCAGGCTGCTCCTCACGCAAGAGCGACAAGCCCCGGGCGAAGGCTTTGTGCCGCTCGAGGTCGCCGGCGCGGTCCTGGCGCTCGAGCGCGTAGAGCGCCTCGGCGGTGGTGACGAGCGGCAGGTCCTCCCAGCGCGCGAGGTTCAACGTCAGGGCGCGCAACGCGTCGGCGATGGCGTCGGTGAGGCGGCGCACGGCCTCGACGTCCGTCGCGCCCCCGGGCGTCGCGAAGGCCGCCACCTCGAGCGGCGCGCCCACCTCGACGTGCACCAGGCTCTTGAAGCGGTTCTTCTCGCCGTAGGTCATGCCCACCGGCACGACGCGCACCGGCGCGCCCTTCGCGAAGGCGTCGAGGGCGATGCGCGCGCAGCCCGTCTTCAGCTCGGCGAGCTGCGGCTCCGAGTGGCTCTTCCCCTCGGGGAACAGCGTGATGGCCCGGCCGGCCACCAGCGCCTCGACGCTCGCGGTGAGGGTGGCGTCGTTCTTCGAGGTGTCGCCGTCGCCGTCCTGCCGGCGGAACACCGGCAGCGCGTCCAGCCCCCGCAGGAGCCACCCCAGCACCGGCATTCGGAACAGCGGCGCCTTCGCCAGGAAGGTGACGTGGCGCCGCACCAGGATGAAGAGGAGCCCGGGGTCGACGAGGCCATTGGGGTGGTTGCCGACGTAGATGACGGGGCCCTCGGCCTCGAGCGCCCGTGCCGGGTCGACGACGGGCTCGATGCGGAAGAAGTTCCGCAGCAGCAGCGACATCGCGAGGCGGAAGGCCCGGTAGAACACGCCTGCCTCAGCCCTTCGGCTTGTCGAGGCGCTGCAGGTAGGCCTGCTTCGTCTCGTACCCCGAGCGCGCGAGCCGCTGCTTCTCGATGAGGTCGGCGGCCCGCTCCAGCACGTGAGACAGCCGGCGCAGGCCCTGCGTCACCGCCCGCTCGAGCTGCGCCTGGCGCTCGCGGCGGGCGGCGCTCGAGTTCTCACGGCGGAAGAGCAGGGGCAGGCGCATGCGGCACTGACACTCTACCGAACGGGCGGCCGCGCGTCGTTCGCTTTGCAACCCGCCCTCCGCCTCCGGCAGTTCTGTCCGCCGGGGAGGGGTGCTAGGGCACGATCCATCGCGCCCGGGCCCGCCCCGGGGCACGGAGGCACTGCATGCGCATTCGACACGTCGGCTTCCTCGGGCTGGGGCTCATGGGCAGCCGCATGGCCCGCAACCTCGCGGCGAAGGGCTTCGAGGTGACGGTGTGGAACCGCACCCGCGCGCGGGCCGAGGCGCTGGCGCCGCTGGGCGTGCGCGTGGCCTCGACGCCGGCCGAGGTGGCGCGCGACGTCGACGCCCTGTGCACCTGCGTGGCCGACGTGCCGGCGCTGCGCGAGGTCGCCCTGGGCGCGAGCGGGCTGCTCTCGACCGCCCGGGCGGGCCAGCTTTTCATCGACTTCTCGACGGTGTCGGTGCCGCTGGTGCGCGAATTGGGGGCAGCCTTCGGCGAGAAGGGCGTCGAGGTCATCGACGCGCCCGTCACCGGCTCGAAGAACGGCGCCGAGAAGGGCACCCTCGTCATCATGGCCGGCGGCAGCGACGCGGCGCTGGCCCGCGCCGAGCCCGTCTTCAAGGCCGTCGGCGAGAAGGTGGTGCACTGCGGGCCCCTCGGCGCCGGCACCCAGGTGAAGCTCGCCGGCAACAGCCTCATCGCGGCGATGCTGCAGGCCTTCTCCGAGGGGCTGCTCCTCACCTCGAAGGCCGGCGTCGACCCTCGGAGGTTCATCGAGGTGGTGCAGGCCTCGGGCTTCCGCTCGCCCTACTTCGACTTCAAGGGCAAGGCGCTGCTCGAGCGCGACTTCTCGACGCACTTCGAGGTCGACCTCATGCACAAGGACCTGTCGCTACTGCTCGAGAACGCCGCCACCCACCGGGTGCCGACGCCCACCGCCGCGTCGCTGCGCGAGACGTATGCGCTCGCGCGCGCCGCGGGGAAGGGTCAGGCCGACATCGGCGCCGTCATCACGACGTTCGAGGAGCTCTGCGGCCACCGCATCGGCCAGGGCACGAAGGGGTGAGCCGATGAAGCCGACGCACCGACTCCTGCTCGCAGCGCTGGCGTTGGCCCTCACGGGTGCCGGCGCGTGGCTGCTGCTCGACGACGACGGGCCGGCTGAAACGGTAGCCGCGACGACGACGCCACCGGCGGCGGCCCCGCCCTCGCCCCCTCGGCCGGCTGGCCCCGCCGTCGCCGACGCGCCGCCCCCCCCCACGCCGCCCGTGGCCGGTGGCGCCCCCGCCGCCGTGTTGGAACCACCGGCCCCCGCCGCCCCACCTCCGGAGCCCCACCCGGCCGAGGACCCCGTCGTCGAGGTCGCGCCGTCGCCTTTCCTCGACCAGGGCTCGGAGGAGCTCCAGTACGCCGTGCACCTCGTCACCGGCCCCGGCACGGGCCCCACGGAGTGGCGGAAGGCCGCCGAGGTCTTCCAGCGGTGCATCGACGTCAACCCCACCAACCACCTGTGCCGCCGCGGCGTCTACGCGGCCTACGAGCGAATCGACTCCGACGGCGGCCCAGCGACCGCCCTCGACACCGGCGTCACCTCCCTCACGGGCCCCCTCCAGCCCGCTCCGCTCGACCCCACCTCACCCTCAACCAACACGCCCCTGCCTCCATCGGCCTCAGGTATTCGTCGGGCTGCACAGCGTTGACTGCCTCTTCACAAGAAGCGGCAACCACCTGAAACGACTGTGTGAAACTCGTCCAAGGGACGTAAACAACTTCACACGGTAGTTGATTTACAGATTTTCAGGGGTGGGGGTGACGGCGCATGAAGCGGCGCGTTACACGTCGCGGCATGACCGACGGACAGGTGGTGAGGCTCGACAACGGGGCTGTGGCCGAGGTGAAGCGGCTGGCGGTCAACGGGGCGCCGTACGCGACGCTGTTGGTGGCCGTCGAGCTGCCGGTAGAGCCGCGCCGAGAGCCCGGGCGCCCGCACTGAGCAGTGGAGGTCTCCCCAGCGGCTGGCGGTGCGGCCGCTTAGGGTGCGTGCGGCTCCCCAGCCGTGCAAGGTTCCCGTACACTGACGTGACACCTCTCGGGCGGGCTCTCATGGCGAGGTGAGCGAGGACGTGGTGCGGGGCCTTCGACGTCTCGTCTCCGAGTCATTTCTGGGGAGGGCGCTCACTGGCAGCGTCGACGACTCCCCTGGCCAGCGGGCCCTGCGCGAGCACCTGCAGCGAGACGCGGCGCTGCGCGAGGCGTCGGTGGCGCGCTTCATGTCGGTGGTGGCGGCGCTGGCGGCGGTGGCGGCCTTCGCGCTGGGCCCCGTCATCGGCTGGACCCTCGGCGTGCTGCTGGGGGCGGTGCTGACGGGGCTGGCCGGGTTCTTCTTCGTGCAGGACCGGGCCCTGCGCCGCGGCTGGTTCCGGCCTTCGCTGCGGTGGGTGAACGTGGCGGTCGAGGTGTCGGTGCCGTCGCTGCTCTTCATCGCCGACAGCCAGCTCTTCAGCGTGGAGTACGCCCTCACCGCGCCGCCGCTGGCCATCTGGGCCTCGCTCGTCGCGCTCTCGGGGTTCCGCGGGAGCCAGGCGCTCTCGCTGGGCGCCGGCGCCATCGCCGCGGCCGAGTATGCGCTGTTGTACGGCGTCGTCGCCTGGCCCCGGCTGCCGCCCGACGCGCTGGTGACGCTGCAGCCGCCGCTCTTCGCGGTGCGGGCGCTGCTGCTCTTCGCGTCGGGGGTGGTGACGGCGGTCTTCGTCGGGCACTTCAACCGGCGCGCAGCCGAGGCGCTCTCCGCGGTGCGCGCCCGCGACGTGATGGGGAAGTACCTGCTGAACGAGCGCGTCGGCGCCGGGGGCATGGCCGAGGTGTTCAAGGCGACGTACTGCCCCGAGGGCGGTTTCCAGAAGACGGTGGCGCTGAAGAAGATTCTCCCGTCGCTCGCGGCCGACGGCGACTTCCTGCGGCTGTTCCGGCTCGAAGCCGAGCTGTGCAGCCGGCTGAACCACCCCAACATCGTGCAGGTCGTCGACTTCGGGCGGCACGACGACTCGTTCTTCATCGCCATGGAGTTCGTCGACGGGCTGTCGCTCAAGCGCGTCATGGACGTGTTCCAGGGCGAGGGGCTGCCGCTGCCAGCGGTGACGTTCCTCGCCATCGAGCTGTGCCGGGCGCTCGACTACCTGCACCTGCGCGTCGGGCCCGACGGGCAGCCGATGAACCTGGTGCACCGCGACCTCAACCCGCCCAACGTGTTGCTGTCGCGGCTCGGCGAGGTGAAGGTGGCCGACTTCGGCATCGCGCGCGCGGCGTCGCGCGTCGAGGTGACGCAGGCCGGCATCGTCAAGGGCAAGCTCGGCTACCTGGCGCCGGAGCAGGCGAGCGGAGAGCCCATCGACGGGCGGGTCGACCTCTTCGCGCTGGGCGTCACGCTGCATGAGGCCATCACCGGCCGGCGCCTGTTCCCGTCGAACGACGACACCGCGTCGCTGCGCGCCGTCTTCGAGATGCCGATTCCGCTGCCCTCGGCGACGCGGCCGGGCGTGCCCCCGCAGCTCGAGCGCCTCGTAATGAAGCTCCTCGAGCGGTTCGCCGACGACCGCATGCCAGACGCGCGGACGGCGCTCGCCGGGTTCCTCTCCATCAGCGGTGACGCCAGCGCCTACCCTCGGGGCCAGGCAGCGCTCGCCGAGGCGGTGTCGCACGCCACCGCCGAGTGGCCCCACCTGGCGCGGCGCTCCGTCGAGCTTGCGCTGGCGCAGGCGGTGACCGACGTGACGGCGAACCCGGGCGGGCCGGCCGCCGCGGGCCAGGAAGCGCCGCGGGGCTGAGCCGGGCGCCGCCCGCGTGACGCGACGGGGCGGCAAGCGAGGCGCCTGCCTTTCGGCCTGGGCTGGCCAACGCCCGGGAGGCGGTGGGCGCCGGTACCAGGCCCCACTGCCTCAGACGAGCCGGGCCTGCCGCGCCGTCGAGACGCTCGCGCGTCGCCGCTCAGAGCGCGGGTGACGCAGCCTCGAGCAGGAGGGTCTGCAGTTCTGCCCCGAGGAGCAGGTCCTCGTGAGGGCCGAAGACCTGCTGGCGACGCCGCCCCTGGGCGTCGATGAGGACGGTGGTCGGCGTTCCTCGCATGCCGTAGGCGCGCATCGTCTGTGGAATGGCCTCGCCGCCCGGCCCCGGCGCGTCGACCCCGACCGGGAACCGCACGCGGTATTCGTGGAGGAACGCCCGGAGCGACTCGAGCTTCATCCCGTCGTGGTGCTCGAAGACGGTGTGGAGCCCGACGACGACCAGCGGCGCGCCCTCGAACAGCTCGGCGACCCGCTGCGCCTGCGGGAGGGCGCGAGAGACGCAGCCGGGGCAGAGCATCTGAAACGCGTGGAGCAACACGACCCGCCCCCGCAGTTGCTCGAGCGCGAGCGGCTGCGGCGTGTTCAACCACTCCGTCGTCCTCCAGGCGGGCGCCAGCGTGGGCGACGCCATCAGAAGTCGCCGTCCTTCACGTAGGGGTAGCTCCACAGCGTCACCTGCAGCAGGCACGACTTGACCCACGCCGCATACATCGCCTCGACGTCCTCGGCCGAGTGCCCCTTCCGGGCGAGGAACGGCCTGAGCGTGAAGGTCACCGGGAAGACGAGCGCGAACAGGTTGCGGAACGGGACGAGGTCGGTCGAGGGCGCGCCGTCGGTCTTGTTCTTCTTCGCGCGGTGATGCCGGAGCCCAATCTCGTGCTGGTAGTCGAGCCACGGCTGGTCGTACTCGGCGCGGGCGGTGTCGAGAATCCACTGACCGAAGCGCTTGCGGACGGCGCCGAGGTAGGCGCCGAGCGGCTTGCCGTCAGCCCTGCCGGTGAACGACGCGAGCAGGTGGGGCTGGCTCCCGACGAAGCCGTACCAGACGTCGAGAATCGCCTCGACCTGGTCCTTCACGACGTCATGAGACAGGCGCAGGGCCGCCACGTCGGCAGCGCCGAAGAGGACGCTCGCCTTCATCTGCTCGAAGTCGGCCATCGTGAGGGGAGACTTCACGACCGCCGGGGTGCCGAGGGTGTAGCCGGGGATGGTGTGCATGGTGTTGTTCTCCTTCTCGGAGCAGAGCTCCGCTTCGCCGTCGGCCGACATGGCCGCGGGAACTCGTGACAGCGGGCGCCGAGTCGCTGGCTCAGGGAGCGCGCATCGAGCGCTCCCTGAAAATTCTTCGAGGGGGGCCGGCCGCGCAGGCGCCCCCGAACCCGACACCCGACCGCGGCGCTCCGCCTCGTGCGCCTGGCCCCGACGGCGGCGGCGCCACGGAGCGGGGGTGAGGCGCGAGGGGGGTCGTACCGCGCGGGGCCAGCCTGCCCCTGGGCGCGACATCGACCCGCCGGCCGCCCGTCGAGCTCGCGAGCCACGCGGGACGCTCTTCGGGAGTCGGCGGTCGCAGCCAGCGCACGCGCCCTTTATATGTTAGGACTCCTAACTTGTCAAGACGCCCCGGGCGCCTGCTCCCGGAACCCGGGGGCCAGCGCGTACGGGGCTCGACCGCGCGACCGGCCTGGCTGCGCGCCGTAGACCCCGAGCGCTCAGGCCCACGCCCCAGGCCGAGCGCGGCGACCGCCCCTCGAATGAGGCGAACGACCAGGCATGGCCCCGGCTTGACATTTCGGACTCCGAATAATATGGAGTCCGTACCATGCCGAAACCGACGCCGTTCGACGACGACAGCGCGCCGCTCCCGCAGCGCATCGCGGTGGGGCTCTCGAAGGTGGGGCTGAGCCTGAAGTTCCAGGCCGTGCAGGCGGCGGGCGCGCGGGGCCTCTCGCCGACGCAGGGGCAGGTGCTGGCGCTGCTGCTCACCTCACGCACGGGGCTCCGGCCCTCGACGCTGGCCGAGCGGTTGGCGGTGACCCCGCCGACGGTGACGGACTCGGTGAAGGCGCTCGAGGCCAAGGGCCTGGTGGAGCGCCGCGCCGACGCGGACGACGCGCGGGTAAGCCTGGTGGTGTTGACGGCGAGGGGCCGGGGCGAGGCGAAGGCGTCGGCGAGCTGGCCCGACTTCCTGGCGAGCGCGGTCGACGTGATGGCACCGGCCGAGCAAGAGGTCTTCTTCCGCGGGTTGGTGAAGATGATCTCGACGCTCCAGCGCGAGGGGCGGATTCCGGTGAGCGCGATGTGCGTGACGTGCACCCACTTCCGCCCGAACGCGTACGATGACGCGCTGCTGCCGCACCACTGCACGTACGTGAATGCGCCCATGGGCGCGCGCCACCTGCGCCTGGAGTGCGCCGAGCACGAGGAGGCGCCAGAGCCCGCGCGCACCTCGCAGTTCGCAGCCTTCACCGGCTGAGTGACGCCGGCGTCGAGCCGCTCTCTCCCGACGCGCATGGGGCGCGCCGGAAGCCACCGGGCGTGTGCCCGAAACCCCTGGAGTCACCCATGAAGCGTTTCATTCTGGCGTCGGTCATTCTCCTCGCGGGCCTGGTGCCCGCGGCGCTCGCGGCGAAACCGCAAGCGCTGACGTTCCCCGCGGGCTGGCGGAGCTGGCAGCACGTGAAGTCGATGGTGATTCCTGACAAGGCCAACGGCCTCTACGGCTTCCATCACGTCTACGTGCAACCGGCGGCGCTCGCCGCCTACAAGGCGGGCAAGGGCTACCTGCCGGGCGCGACGCTGGTGGTACCGTTCTACGAGGTCCAGGAGGCCGGTGGCGCCACGGTTCAGGGCCCCCTGGTCAAGGTGGCGGTGATGAAGCGCGACGCCTCGGCGACGGAGACGGGAGGCTGGCGTTACGGCGCGTTCGACGCGAAGGGGCAGGCGCTCGAGCTCGAGCCCAGGGCGGCCTGCCATACCTGCCACGAGGCCCGAAAGGACCGGGAGTTCGTCTTCTCGGAGTGGACCGACTGACGGTCTGCATCACCTCGCGGCCCCGGGGCGGCGGGCAGGGCCATGCGACCTGCCGGCGTCTCCGGACCCTGCGCCGCCTCCGGCGTGTCCGCTCAGCCCGGGCGGGCCGCTCACGCACACGACGCCCTGCCTCCCGCGCTCGGTGTCAGACGTCCCCGCGATGCCGACCGCGGCTCGACGGCAGCCGGGGCAGCTGACGACGCTTCAGGGCGGGGGCTGGCAGGGGCTGGCGTCGCAGGTGCTCCCCCCGGGTCAGGCGACTGTGCGAGCGCAACACCGTGGCTCAGGAATCAGGGCTCGAGCGCTCTCGGACTCGGGCGGCACCCGAAGCGGGCAGCCCCCGCTCGCTGCTACCCCGCGGACTCAACCTCGCGGAGGGACCACGAATCGAGCCTGCCCCGAACCCACTCCCGCGTGACGCGACTGTCAGGACGACAACGTCATGGCCGACCAGTTGCAACAACCTCCTCCGCACCCTTCCGTGGAGGTTTCTCGTGGCTCTTCACCCGCGCCCCGTGGGCATCGTCTTGCTCGCGACCGTCGTCTCAATGGCTTGCACCACCTCGACCGTGGCTCCCGATGCGGGGGCCGCGACGCGGGTCGAAGCACCTCTGCCCCCGCCCGCACCGCTGGCTTCCACACCGCAGGTGCCCACAGCGCCGCCCGAGCCGCAGCACCTCACCTTCACCGTGCCCAACTGCGAGCGGCCCGACTGCGCGCTCACGCTCTCCTTCAGCCACCCTGTGGTCGAGGGCAGCGAGAAGGTCACCTTCAAGCCGCGCCTCAAGGGCCGCTTCCACTGGGACTCGCCAACGGAGCTGACCTTCGAGCCCGCCGCGCCGCTCACCGCCGGTGAAGGCGTCATCGTCACCGTGAAGGGCGCGCGCTCGAGCGAGCCAGAGGTGCTGCCCATCATCGAGCAAAGCAGCACCCTCTCGGTCTCGGAGTTGATGATTGCGGGCAAGGTCGTGGGGTGGCCCGTGCTGAAGGGCCTTCCGCGGCTCGTCACACCGCTCACCATCGGTGACCGCTTCGGTGCAGGTGGGCTGCTGCTGGTGTTCGACCAGGCCATCGACCCCGCCTCGCTCAAGCGCAAGCTGACCGTCACCACCGACGACGGCGAGAAGGTGCCGTTCACCGTCGACCACCCCGCCTCGACCCGGCCGCTCTACGACGCCGAGCTCGATCTCGCCCTCGTGGCGCAGCTGCACTTCCCGAAGAAGCTGGCAGACGGCCAACGCCTCCACGTCGCCGTCCCGAGCTGGGAACCGGGCACCGCGCGGCCCGTCGCCACCACCGACGAGCGCCTCTTCACCGCGGCCACCAGGTTCGAGCTCACCGAGACCACCGTGGGTCTCGACCGCGAGCGCGCGCCGCTCACCCTCGCGCTGCACTTCGTCTCCACCACGCCCTTGACCGACGAATCGCTCCGCAGCGCGCTGACGGTCGAGCCGGCGCCGCGATCGCTCTCCGTCTCGGGCTGGCATGAGGAGCACGACGTCTCACTCACCCTCGACCCGGGCGTGAAGTACCGCCTCACCATCGACGGCGCGGAAGACTTCTACGGCAACAAGGCGCCGAAGGTGACGGTGCGCCTGCGCTCGCAGGACCTCGAGCCGCAAGTGCTCACCCCCGCCGTGGCCGTCGCCGTCGAGCGGGGCGCGGCGCGCTTCCCCGTGCGAGTCGTCAACTCTGGCACCGTCACCGCGCGCTTCTTCAAATCCGACGTCGAGCACTCGCTCTCCGTGGGTGAGCCGACGGCGTGCGATGGCCAGCAATTAGGCACGCGCAAGGTGCCGGCGAAGCTCGCGATGAACGAGCTGGGCGTGGTCGACGTGCCCCTCGACGGCCCCGGCCTCAAGGGCTTCCTCTGCGTCACCGTCACCGCCGAGGGCCGCGGCTCCGAGAAGGCCGAGCGCGTCGCCGTGGCGCGAGTGCAGGTGTCCGACCTCGCCGCCACCGTGAAGCGCCTCGAGGGCGGCCTGCTGGTGTGGGTGACGCACCTGTCCGACGCGAAGCCCGTCGCGAAGGCGAAGGTCGAGGTGCGGGGCACGAACGGTGTGCTCACGCGCGGCACCACCGACGACGACGGGCTGCTGCGCCTCTCGCTCACCGACGTCGACGAGGGCGCGCTGCACGTGGTGGTGACTGAAAAGAGCGACAGCGCGGTGACCTCGCTGACCGAGGAGAACCTCTCGCACGCCTGGCAGTTCGGCCTGCCCGAGCAGAGCGGCGTGGCGAAGCTCGAGGCGGCCCTCTTCACCGAGCGCGGCGTGTACCGCCCGGGTGAGGTGGTGCACGTGAAGGCGGTGCTGCAGGGCAAGGGCGCCGCGAACGTGCGCATCACCGACGCCAGGGGGCAGACGGTGCTCGACTCGAAGCTCGACACCGACGCGCTGGGCAGCGGCAACGTCGACCTGAAGCTCAACGAGAAGGCCTCCGTCGGCGCGTATGCCGTGCGCCTCACCCGCGACGGCCGCTCCACCACCCGCAGCTTCCAGGTGCAGGAATACCGCGTGCCGACCTTCGAGGTGAAGGTGAGCTCGGTCGAGTCGTGGAGCTCCGGCGTGCAGACCGCGGCGTTGGTCGACGCGAAGTACCTGCACGGCACCCCGATGGCTGGGCGCGCCCTGAAGTGGACGCTCTACGCCGAGCCCGAGGCGTTCCAGCCCTCCGGTTTCCCCGGCTACGTCTTCACCCCGCCCGACACCGGGCACACGGCGGAGCTGGCGCAGGGAGAGTCGAAGCTCGACGGCAGTGGCCAGCTGAAGCTCGACCTCACGCCGGGCGCGTCGACGGTGCCAGTGCGCCACGTGCTCGAGGCGACGGTGACGGACGTCGATCGCCAGGCGTGGACGGGCCGCCTCGCGCGCGTGGTGCACCCCGGCGAGTTCTACGTCGGCGTGCGGCCGCCCTCGCGCTCGGTGCTCTCGGCGAACGAGACGGTGGAGGTACCGGTGGTGGTGGTCGCCTCGAAGACCCAGCTGCCGCTGGCCGGCGTGGAGGTCGACGTCGCGCTCGAGCAGGTGGGCTACGCGGTCAGCACCCGCCTCATCGCGCCGACCGCCGGCACCGGCTGGGCCGGCAGTGAGCGCGACAACGTGCGCGCCACGAAGGACGCGGGGCGCTGTCACCTCACCAGCACCGCCCAGCCGCAGACCTGCAAGCTCACGCTGCCCGCTCCTGGCGAGTTCCGCGTCGTGGCCACGGCGCGCGCGGGCGTACAGAGCGCGACGAGCAGCTTCGGGGTGAACGCTGCCGGCGGAGGTACCGTGGCGTGGCCGCGCTTCGACCGCGAGCGCATCGACGTGGTGGCCGACCGCAAGAAGTACGCGGTGGGCGACGTGGCGCGCCTGGTGGTGCAGACCCCGTTCACCGAGGCACAGGGGCTGCTCACGGTCGAGGCGGCGGGCGTGCTCTCCACGCGGCGCTTCTCCGTCTCGCGCGACACGCCGGCGCTGGAGGTCCCCATCACCGAGGCCATGGTGCCCAACGCCTTCGTCTCGCTCGTGCTGCTGCGCGGGCGCGTGCACGACGAGAAGGACGCCGCGGGCTTCGAGACGGGCGCGCCCGCATTCCGGCTCGGCTACGCGCGCCTCGAGGTCGACCCTGCGTCGCAGCGCCTCGAGGTGAAGGTCAGCGCGAGCGAGACGGTGGTGAAGCCGCGCGGCTCGGTGGCGCTGGAGGTGAAGGTGAGCGACGCGAAGGGCGAGCCCACGAAGGGCGCCGTCGCCCTGATGGTGGTCGACGAGGCGGTGCTGGGGCTGACGGCGCACCAGACGCCCGACCCGGTGAAGGAGCTCTACGGCCCGCGTCCCCTCGGCGTGCGCACCGCAGACAGTCGCCTCGACCTGGTCCACTCGCGGCGCAGCCGGCAGGAGGCCCTCTTCCCCGGCGGTGATGGTGAAGACGCCGAGACCTTCCGCCGCATCGTGACTGCCGACCTGCGCCACCTCTTCGAGTCGACCGCGTACTGGAACCCCAACGTGGTGGTCGGCGCCGACGGGCTGGCGCGCGTGAACGTGACGCTGCCCGACAACCTCACCACGTTCCGCGTGATGGCCGTCGCGTGGGACGGCGCGGGGCGCGCGGGCAGCGGCGAGCAGAAGCTCATCGTGCGCAAGCCGCTGATGGTGCAGCCCATCTTGCCGCGCTTCGTCTACCCGGGTGACACGCTGACCATCGACGCGTTGGCCTTCAACGGCACCACGAAGGCGGGCGACCTGACCTTCAGCGCGCTGTCGCTCGAGGGCCTCACGCCGGGCGACGCGAAGCTGGTGCAGACCAGCCCCGTGCAGGGCGGCGCTTCGGTGAAGTTCGGCATCCCCGTGAAGGTGACGGGCCGCGCGAGCGCGAAGGTGCGCTTCCTGGTCAGCATGGGGAAGGAGACGGACGAGGTGCAGGCCTCGCTGCCCATTCTCGACGCCGGCGCGAAGCGGGTGCTGGTGCGCTCTGCGCAGATCTCCGGCTCCAGTGGTGACGCGGACGTGTCGCTCCCTGCGGAGCGTCTGCCGGGAAGCACCGAGGTCGAGGTGATGGTCTCGGGCTCGTCGCTCTCCGAATTGAAGGACTCCGTCGACTCCCTGATGGCCTACCCCAATGGCTGCATCGAGCAGACGACGTCGACCGCGTACCCGCTGGTGGTGCTCAAGGACCTGCTCCCCGAGATGGGGGTGACGGTGAACGAGGCCGACCTCAAGAAGTTCTCGGAGGCGGGCATCAAGCGGCTGCTCTCGTTCCAGACCACGTCGGGCGGCCTCGCCTACTGGCCCGGCAGCGACAGCCCCCACGTCTTCGGCACCACCTTCGGCCTCACCGCGCTCATCGAGGGCAAGAAGCGCGGCTTCGACGTGCCCGACGAAGTGCTCGACCGCGCGGCGAAGTACCTCGAGAAGTCACTCAAGGAAGGCTCCATCTCGCAGGAGATGCCGCACGCCGCGATGGCCGACGCCGACACCCGCGCGCTGGTGGTGCTCACGCTCAACCGCCTCAAGCGCCCTCAGCCTGCGTACGTGTCGCTGCTGTGGAGTGAGCGGTCGAAGCTGACCGCCTTCGGCATCGCGATGCTGGCGGTGACGGTGAGCGAAGGCGGCGGCGACCGCTCCCTGCTCGACCCGATGCTGGCCGAGGTGCAGACCCAGGCGAACCAGGACGAGGTGCAGGCCTGGTACGAGGGAGCCCGCAAGGGCGGCTGGTCGATGGACTCGCCGCTGCGCACCCACGGTGCGGCGCTGCTGGCGATGGGCAGCGGCGGCAAGGGCGACGCGGGCGGCAAGTTCCTCACCGGCTTCCTCAAGCGGAAGCTGAGCGGTGGCGGCTGGGGGAACACGCAGGAAGACGTCTACGGCATCATGGGCATCACGCGCCTCGTCGGCTCACCCGCGAAGGGCAGCGCTCCCAAAGCGCAGCTGCGCGTCGCCGGCGTGAAGGTGCCGATGGATTCGCTCGAGGCGGTCGGCAAGAGCGTGCGCCGCTACACCGTGTCGGGCGAGAAGGCCGGCGTGAAGGACAACGCCGCGGGCACGGTGCACGTCGCGCTCGAGGACCGCACGGGCGCGCCCACGTACCTCACGGCCCGCGTTCGCTACGAGGTGCCACTGACCGGCGACAACCGCGCCGCTGCGTCACATGGCTTCACGATCAAGCGCAGCTACGAGACGCTCGAGGGCCAGCCGCTCGAGGGGAAGCCGATTCCGCTCGGCAGCGTGGTGCGGGTGCGCGTCAGCGTCGAGAGCCCCGAGAAGCGCAACTACGTCGCCATCGACGACAAGCTGCCCGCGGGCCTCGAGCCGATGAACGCGAGCCTCGCCACCACGGAGCGCCTCTCGATGGGCGCCCCGACACCCGCGACCGAGAAGGGCCTCGAGGTGTTGTCCTTCCTGGAGACGCGTGACGCGCGCGTAGCGTTCTTCGCCGACGAGCTGCCCGCTGGTTCCTACGAATGGGTGTACCTGGCGCGCGCCACCACGCCTGGTCACTTCGTGCGCCCGCCCGCGAGCGTGGAGGCGATGTACGAGCCCCAGGTCAGCGGCTCGACCTCCATCGAAGACGTGGAGGTGGCGCGGTGAAGGCGAAGTGGTTGCTGCTCGTCGTCGCCCCGGCGCTGGTCACCGAGGCGTACGTACGGCTTCACCCGTGGCCACGCGCGGCGCTCGACGCTCCCTCCCAGTCGTTTCGGGTGCTCGACCGCCACGGCGAGCTGCTGCGCGAGTCGGTGAATGACGAAGGCGAGCGCGCCCGCTGGGTGTCGCTGGCCGAGGTGAGCCCCGCGCTGCTCGACGCCACCGTCGCGGCCGAAGACGAGCGGTTCTTCTCGCACTGCGGCGTGGACGCACAGGCCATCGCGCGCGCGGTGGTGCAGGACATTTGCGCACGCCACGTGGTCTCCGGCGCCTCCACGCTCACCATGCAGCTCGCCCGTCGGCTGGAGCCGCACCCCCGCTCGGCATGGGGCAAGGTGAAGGAGCTGGTGGACGCGCGCCGCCTCGAGCAGACGCTCAGCAAGCCGGAGTTGCTCGAGCAGTACGTCAACCGCGTGCCCTACGGCGCAGGTTCCATCGGCATCGAGGCCGCCTCGCAGCGCTACTTCGGCAAGCCCGCGGCCCACCTGTCGCTCGCCGAGGCCTCTCTCCTCGCCGGGCTCCCCAAGGGCCCCACCGGCCTCAACCCGCTGAAGAACCCGCGCGGCGCCATCGCGCGCCAGCAGTACGTGCTCGACCGCCTGCTGGAGACGGGCCGGGCTTCGGCCGACGACGTCGCGCGCGCGCGCCGCGAGCCCCTCACCTTCGCCACGGCAGCGCCCCCGAGCGCGATGCACTTCACCGAGTGGCTGCGCCTGCAGGGTGGGCGTGGCACGCTGAGCACCACGCTCGACGCGGAGCTCCAGCGCGAGGTCGAGGCGCTGGTGTCGTCGCACGTCGCCACGCTCACGACGCAGGGCGTGACCAACGCCGCGGTGGTGGTGCTCGACAACGAGCGCTGCGAGGTGCTGTCGATGGTGGGCTCCGCGGACTACTGGCACCCGCGCGACGGCTCGGTCAATGGCGCCCTCAGCAGACGCCAGCCCGGTTCGACGCTGAAGCCCTTCACCTACGCGCTCGCCTTCGAGCAGGGGCGCAGTCCCGCCTCCGTCGCTGCCGACGTCGAGACCCGGTACGGCGAGGTGGGCGGCGCGCTCTTCCAGCCACGGAACTTCAGCAAGGAGTTCTCGGGGCCCGTGCTCTTCCACGAAGCGCTGGGGCGCAGCCTCAATGTACCCGCCATTCGCGTCGCGGCGCTGTTCGGCGCGAACGACTTGCTGGGCATGCTGCACGATGCCGGCTTCGCGTCGCTCGACAAGCCGGCCTCGCACTACGGGCTCGGGCTCACGCTGGGGAACGGCGAGGTGACGCTACTCGAGCTCGCTCAGGGGTACGCGATGTTCGCGCGCGGAGGCCGCTCGTGTGAGGCCGTGGCGAGGCTCGCCGAGGAGACGCCTGCATCACATCGGGTGTTCTCACCTCAGACCGCGTTCCTCATCACCGCGTCGCTCTCGGACGAGGCCACGCGCATGCGCGCCTTCGGGCCCGGCAATGCGCTGATGCTCCCCTTCCCCGTCGCGGTGAAGACCGGCACCAGCACCAACTGGCGTGACAATTGGGCCGTTGGCTACACGCAGCGCTACACCGTCGCGGTGTGGGCGGGTGACTTCGAGAACCGCGCGCTCGACCAGCTCGCCGGTGCCAGCGGCGCGGGGCCGCTGTTCCATCGGGTGATGGCGCGCGTCGCTACGCGAGGGGGGCAACCGAAACCCGCGGCCTTCCCCCCCCCGCAGACCGTGGTGGAGACCACGGTGTGCGCCACCTCGGGTGAGCGCGCCGGCGAGCACTGCCCCGAGCGTCGGCGGCTGTTCCTCCCCATCTCGCAGCTCCCCACGAAGCGCTGTCCCCACCACCAGGCGCTGAAGGTCGACGTCCGCAACGGCCTTCTCGCCGGCGAGACGTGCCCGCGCGAGTTCGTCGTCGAGCGAACCTTCGAGGTGCTACCGCCGCAGTACACGCAGTGGCAGTCGGAGCACCCGCGCCGCGCGCCGCCGACCAGCTGGTCTGCGCTGTGTCCGCAGCGAGGGCCGCCGGAGGGGGCGGTGGTCGTCACCTGGCCCCGCGCTGGCGAGGTGTTCCTCATCGAGCCCGGCTACGAGCGCGCCCACCAATCGCTCGCGCTGGCGGCGCAGAGCCAGCTCCCCGACGTTCGCTGGCGGGTCGATG
>JADCJJ010000433.1 GCA_020247085.1 Myxococcaceae bacterium
GGTTGCGCAGGAGAGGGCCCGCTCAGCACGTTCGGCAGAGGGGCTCAACGGGAGCCACCCCCTCAGTCCCCTGCCCCCTGCACAGGCGCGTCCACGGCGGACGGAGCGCGTCGACCAGGGTGGAGCGTTCGCGCTCGAGTTGGCCTCCGCGACCAGCGTGATGACGACGGGTTTGCCCGCTCGCGGAAAGGCGGAAGCAGCGGCACGTGGGCCGCGCTCGTGCTCTGCGGTCTGCTCGTCGGTGGCAGCGCTGGATCCTCCTCCGGTTTCCTTGAGCCGCAGCAGCAGGCGAAGCCCGAGGCGGCGCGGCTGTCGTCGGAGCGCGAGGCCAACGGAGCCTGCAACGCGCACGAGCGCCTCAAGGAGCGCCGCGCGCGCCGAAGAAGCGCAGCAGGTTCCGGACCTCGAGCACGCCGACCAGCCTCGCGCCTGCGGCGACGACGGGCAACTCGGTGAGGCCGTGCACCCGCATCAGCTCGGCAGCGAGGGCCAGCGGCGCCCCGGGTGTCAGCACGGCCGGGGCCGGCTCGAGGGCCTCTTCGGCGACGGAGGTGGCCGCGTCAGGGTGGCGGAGCGCCAGCGCGCGCGCCCGGGCTTCGAGGGCGCGCAGCGACGCCAGCCGCACGATGCCCACCAGCACGCCCGCGTCATCGACGACGGGAGCGCTGGCGAGGTGACGCGCCTCGAGGAGCGCGCAGGCCGTCTCGACGGGCAGCTCGGGGTCGAGGCACCAGGACTCGGGCCCCAGCGCCTCATCGACGGTGGGGGGCGCCGCGAGGGGCTCCGGGCCGTGGCAGCGCACCGCCTCGGCCCCGGGCGTCGCGTCGAGGGCGACGAAGTGCTCGCAGCCGCCGCAGGCCTCGACGGCCTGGGGGCCGAAGCGGGAGCAGTGCACCGTTCGGCGTTCGAGCCGCGCGCCGGTGTCGAGGAGCGTCACGCGGCGCCGCACCGGCAGGGTGACCTCGTCGTCGGTGGCCTTCTCGGACAATCGGCACCTCGCGCACCCAGGAGTCTTACGCGCCTGCCAATGCAAGCCACGGCCCGGCGCGTCACGCTGGTGTCGCCGACAGAGGGCGCTACAAAAGGGCCCCATGAAGCTGACGGAAGCGCAGGTTCTGCACGTGGCGAAGCTGGCGCGGTTGGCGCTGACGCCGGCCGAGGTGGCGACCTTCACGCAGCAGCTCTCGGCCATTCTCGACGCGGTCGACGCGCTGGGGCAGGCCGACCCCGCTGGCGTCGCCCCCGTCGCGCCCCCCGCGCAGGGCCTCGCGCAGCTGCGCGACGACGTTGTTGCTGGAGAGGTCGGCGCCGCCGCCGCGCTCCGGAACGCGCCGCAGACCTCGGGGTCCAGCTTCGTGCTGCCGAAGGTGCTCGAGTGAAGACGCTCCTCCAGGCCGCTGCGGCGCTCGCCTCTGGCGCGACGACGAGTCAGGCGCTCACCGCGCACTGTCTCACCCGGGCGCGGGCCGACGAGACCAGCGCCTTCCTCACCCTCGACGAGGCCGGGGCGCTGGCCGCTGCCCGCGCGTCGGACGAGCGCCGGGCCCGCGGCGGCGCTCTCGGCCCGCTCGACGGCGTGCCGCTGTCGCTGAAGGACAACATCCTCACCGAGGGCGTGGTGACGACGGCCGGCTCGCGCATGCTCGAGGGCTTCGTGCCGCCGTACGACGCCACCGTCACGGCGCGCCTGAAGGCCGCCGGCGCGGTGCTGCTGGGCAAGACGAACCTCGATGAGTTCGGCATGGGCTCGTCGACCGAGGGCAGCGCGTTCCAGAAGACGCGGAACCCGCTCGACCCGTCGCGCACGCCGGGCGGCTCGTCGGGCGGCTCGGCGGCGTCGGTGGCGGCGCGGCTGTGCTTCGGCTCGCTGGGCACCGACACCGGCGGCTCGGTGCGCCAGCCGGCGGCCTTCACCGGCCTGGTGGGCCTCAAGCCGACGTGGGGGCGCGTCTCGCGGGCCGGCGTGGTGGCCTACGCGAGCTCCCTCGACCAGGTGGGCCCGCTGGCGCACACCGTCGAAGACGCGGCGGCGCTGCTGTCGGCCATCGAGGGCTACGACGCCGCCGATGCCACCTCGGCTCAGCACCCGCGCACCGACCTGTCGTCGCTGAAGGCCGGCGTCGAGGGGCTGCGGGTGGGGCTGCCGAAGGAGTACCTCGTCGAGGGCATGGACGGCGAGGTGGCCGCTGGCGTGCGCGCCGCCGCCGAGACGCTGAAGGCACGCGGGGCCGTCGTACGCGAGGTCTCGCTGCCGCACACCCGCTTCGCGCTGGCCGCCTACTACGTCATCGCGCCGTGCGAGGCGTCGTCGAACCTCGGCCGGTACGACGGCGTTCGTTACGGGCACCGGGCCCAGGGGGCGCGCACGCTGTCGGCGCTGTACGAACAGAGCCGCGCCGAGGGCTTCGGCCCCGAGGTGAAGCGCCGCATCATGCTAGGCACCTTCGCGCTCTCGGCCGGGTACGCCGACGCGTACTACCGCAAGGCGCAGCAGGTGCGAGGCCTCATCCGCCGGGACTTCGACGAGGCCTTCGCGCAGGTCGACGTGCTGCTGTCGGCCACCTCGCCGGTGCTGCCGTGGCGGCTCGGCGAGAAGCTGAGCGACCCCCTCGCCATGTACCTGATGGACGTGCTCACGCTCTCATGCAACCTGGCCGGCCTGCCCGGACTGTCGCTGCCGTGCGGGCGCGCCGTCGGTGGGTTGCCGGTGGGGGCGCAATTGCTGGGCCGGCCCTTCGACGAGGCGACGGTGCTGCGGGCCGCCTACGCCCTCGAGCAGGCGCTCGGCCTCGACTTCGCTCCAGTGGGAGGGGCGTGATGCCGCGCGCCGATTGGCAGGTCGTCATCGGGCTCGAGGTGCACGCGCAGCTGCTCACCACGAGCAAGCTGCTCTCGGGGGCCTCGACGTCGTTCGGAGGCGCGCCCAACGCCCACACCTCAGTCATCTGCCTCGGGCTGCCCGGGGTGCTGCCCGTCGTCAACCGCCACGCCATCGAGTTGGCCGTGCGCGCCGGCGTCGCGCTCGGGTGCGAGGTGGCGAGGGTGAGCGAGTGGTCGCGCAAGCACTACTTCTACCCGGACCTGCCGAAGGGCTACCAGGTGACGCAGTACGAGCGCCCACTGTGCCTCGGCGGGTGCGTGGTGTTCGACGGCCCAGCCGGGGAGCGGGCGGTGCGGCTCACGCGCATTCACGTCGAGGAGGACGCGGGCAAGCTGGTGCACGAGGGCGGCGCGTCGCTCGTCGACCTCAACCGCGCGGGCACGCCGCTCATCGAGATCGTCAGCGAGCCTGAGCTGCGCAGCGCCGACGAGGCCGTCGAGTACCTCAAGGCGCTGCGCGACGTGCTGGTGTGGGTGGGCGTCAACGACGGCAACCTCGAAGAGGGCAGCTTCCGCTGCGACGCGAACGTCTCGGTGATGAGGCCCGGCGCGACGCGCTTCGGGACGCGCTGCGAGCTGAAGAACCTCAACTCGTTCCGCTTCATCAGGCAGGCCATCGAGGTCGAGGCGCAGCGCCACGTCGAGCTGCTCGAGGCGGGCGGCGTCGTCGAGCAGGAGACGCGCCTGTTCGACCCGCAGCGCGGCGAGACGCGCCCGATGCGCTCGAAGGAGGACGCGCACGACTACCGCTACTTCCCCGAGCCCGACCTGCCGCTGCTCGTCATCGGCGACGATGAGGTCCACGCGGCGCGCCGCGCGCTGCCAGAGCTGCCCCGGGCCCGTCGCGCCCGGTACGTCGAGGCCCTCGGGCTGCCGGCCCACGACGCGCAGGTGCTCACCGCCGACCGCGCCTTCTCGGACTTCTTCGAGCGCTGCGTGGCCGAGGTCGGCGAGGCGAAGCCGGTGGCGAACTGGTTCATGGGCGAGCTCTCGAGGTTGCTCAACGAGACGAAGACGCCGGTGACGCAGGTGAAGTTCGGCCCCGCGCAGCTCGCGGCGCTGCTCCGCGCGGCGAAGGCGGGCGTGGTGTCGGGGCCGGGCGCGAAGGAGGCGTTTGCCGAGCTCTTCGCCACCGGAAAGGACGTGCAGCGCATCATCGACGAGAGGGGCCTGGCGCAGGTGAACGACGACGGCCCGCTCCTCGCTGCCATCGCCGAGGCCCTGGCCGAGAGCCCGAAGAACGTCGAGAGCTACCGCGGCGGCAACACGAAGCTCGTCGGCTACTTCGTGGGCCAGGTGATGAAGAAGCTCGGCGGCAAGGGCAACCCCAGGCGCATCAACGAGCTGCTCGTCGAGCAGCTGAAGGGGTGAGGGGGCTCGCGCAGCGTCAGTCCCACCCGCCGCGCCGGCTCTGCTTCTTGGCTGACGTGTGCCGCTTGCCCTCGAGCCGGCGCCGCTTCGCGCCCTTGCCCGGCCGGGTCGCGATTCGCGGCGCGTCGACGTGGGCCTTCTTCGTCAGCACGGCCCGCAGCCGCTCGAGCGCCACGCCGCGGTTCTGCAGCTGGCTGCGGCGCTCGGTGGCGGTGATGACGAGGCCGGTGGGCCGGTGGGTGAGGCGCACCCCCGTCTCGGTCTTGTTGCGGTGCTGGCCGCCGGGGCCCGAGGCGACGAAGAAGGCCTCGTCGCACTCGGCCACGAGGGCCTCGTCGGAGAGCGCGGCGGCGCGGGCATAGTCGTTGGGGGTCGGCATGGGGCTCCGTCGCTGCGACGAAAGCGTAGCTGACCGAGCCGTCGCCCGTTCATCGACTTCTCGTGGTGGCGCGAGCGATGGGGGCGCCCTTCAGCGCGGCTCGACGACGATGCGCTCGGTCGGGTCGGGCGTGTCCGCTCCCCCCCCGCAGCCGAAGGGCAGGGGGGCGTCGTTGACGTTGGCGACGCGCCCGCCGGGGAGCGCGGTGACGCCCTCGATGGTCCAGCAGGGGCAGGCGAAGGTTCCGCCGTCGGGGAGCTCGAGGTCGAACAGGTCGGCCGCCGTCTGCGTCGTCACCACGCGCCCTGGGCCGGGGGGCGTGAAACGCATCTGCCGCTTGAAGCCGTCGGCGCGACGCTCGGTGTCGGCGCGCTCGAGCGCGGAGCCCGCGGAATCGTCGACGAGCGCAGAGCCGGCGACGGCCGTCACGCCTCGCTCATGTTGGCGTCAGCACGGGCGGCCGCGCGCTGGAGAGAGCGGTGCGCGCAGCAGGCACGTACCGGCCCCGCCCGACGTGGCGGCGGCCCAGGCTGGGGGCGTTCACGTCGGGAGTCGGGACGACGTCTGCCTCACGGCAAGGCGCAGAGGCACTGGACGAAGTTCCCCAGCCCCGGCACGATGTAGCAGCCGGGACCGATGCAGTTGCCGCTGAAGTTCAACCATTGCGGCCCGTTGCAGTACGTGTTGCATGAAACGGAGCCGTCGTTTCCAGGCTTCACGCGGAGCCTAACGCCGAAGATGGCGTCGGCGTTGGCGGCGTTCGTCGCGTTGGTGGCGTTCATCGCGTTGGTGGCGTTCGTCGCGTTGGTGGCGTTCGTCGCGTTGGTGTCGTTGGTGGCCACATCCGCAAGGTTGGCGAACTGCACTCTGATGTCGTTGTTGTCGAGCTGAAGCCGAGCTGGGCTGCCGAAGAGGCGGAGGCGGTTGAAGAGCACCGCGAAGTTGTTGTTCACCTCGTTCGCCCTCGCCGGCGCGTCGGGCGCGAAGCAGTAGAGCGGGTGGCTCGGGTCGGGGTTGCACGGCGAGTCAATCGTCGGGGCTCCGCTGGCGCCCCAGGCGACGAAGACGAGGGCTGAGGTGGCAAGGCCGAGGAGCAGGCGTCGGGCGCGCCGTCGCTCGGCCTCGAGCTTCTCGAGGCGCCGCTGGAGGTCTTGAAGCAGGTCGAGATGGTCCATTGGTGACTTATACATCGTCTCTTTCAGGTGAGGTGCGAGGCCTACCGGTCCAGAGCGAGAAGCGCGAAGTCGGGAGCCGGTGCGACGGGCGACGTCGGCGCGCCCCTGCAGCTCTCGAGCATCAGACCCGGGAGGAGCCCGGCGTGGACGTGGTGCCATCGCATCGAACCTCGCACGGTCGACGCCGGCGCGGTGCACCACGGCTCCTGCTGGCCTCAGAACGACGCCCCCAGGGCCAGCCGCAGCTCGGGGAAGAAGGCGGGCCAGGCGCGCACCGTGCCGCCCCCCGACAGCTGGAGCGAGAGCCCGAGGTGCGAGGCGAGCCACCAGGTGAACTCGGCGGCGCCGGCGACGTGGAGGCCCTCGAAGGCGGCGTCGGGGAGCTCGACGCGCTTGAAGCCCCCCAGCGCCGAGAGGCGAAGGGTGAGGCCGCGGTGGCGCTCGTCGCGCCAGTCCTCGAACAGCCAGCGCGGGCCCGCGCGCACGTACCAGCCGCGCGTGAGGAAGACCGCCGCGCCGCCGGCCTCGACGTCGACGTACGGAATGAGGTGCACCGTCGCCGAGGCGCCGAGCAGGTCGGGCCAACCGCTGAAGGCCGAGACGCGCGCCGTGGCCACGAGCCGGGGCCGCTCCAGCTCGGAGGCGCCGAGGAGCGCCGACAGCACGAGCGCCGTCACGGGCTACTTGATGAGGCCGATCTCGCGCAGCCGCTGCTTGAGGAACGCGTCGGCGGTGATGTCGGGGAACTTCTTCGGCCGCTCCGCCGAGACGAAGCGCTCGTCGATGGCCAGCGAGCAGTCGGGGAAGGGGTGCACGAAGAAGGGCATCGAGTACCGCACCACGTCGTCGTCGGTTCGCCTGGGGTTGACCACGCGGTGGGTCGTCGAGGGCACCACCCCGTTGGTGCAGCGCTGCAGCATGTCGCCCGAGTCGACGACGATCTGCCCCTTCAGCGCGTCGATGGCGATCCACTCGTTCTGCCTCGTGAGCACCTCGAGGCCCGACGACGTCGACTCGCACAGCAGCGTGATGAGGTTGATGTCTTCGTGCTCGGCCGCCCGCACGCCGCCGGGAATGAACATGTCCTTGAGCGGCGGGTAGTGGATGATGCGCAGAATCGAGTTCCCGTCGCGCGCCATGTCCGAGAAGAACGGCCGCGGGAGGCGGAAGTACTCGGCGAGCGCCTGCAGCATCACGGCGGCAGCGCCGTCGAGGGCGGTGAAGAGGTCGAGCGTGTTGGCCTTGAAGGTGGCGAGCTCGGTGGGCCACAGGTTGGCGCCGTAGATGGAGCGCTTGTCGTGGCCCTCGGGCAGGTCACGCCCGACGTGCCAGAACTCCTTCAGGTCGCCCACCTTGCGGTCCTTCGCGTGCTCCTGGCCGAAGGGCGTGTAGCCGCGCTGCCCGCCACCGCCCGGCACGAAGTACTTCCGCTTCACGTCCACCGGCAGGGCGAAGAGCGCCTCGGCGTCCTTGTACGTGCGCCTGATGAGCGCGTCGTCGACGCCGTGGTTGACGATGGAGACGAAGCCGAACTCCGTCAAGCCGTCGCCCCAGGCCTTGATGAAGCCGTCGCGCTCCGAGGGGGTGCCGTGGGTGTATTGCGAGAGGTCGAGGACGGGGATGCGCTTGGACACGGCCTCGCTTGTACCGCGTGTCGCGCGGGCCACCAAAAGCGCGGCGCCGGGGCGTACAACCGCGTCCATGGGACGACATGCGTGGGGCTGGGGCCTCGAGGAGCGCGCGCTGCCCCTCGACGAGGTGCGGCCGCGCGTCGAGCCGTTCTTCGGCGAGCGGGCCGAGCGGCAGGGGGCGCCGCCGCGGCTGCCGGCGCCCCGGGTCGAAGTGCCGGCGGCCGTGCAGGCCTTCGCCTCGGCGGCGGACGACGCGCGAGCGGCCCACGCCATGGGCAAGGCCTACCCCGACCGCGTGCGCGGCTTCCGCGGTGACTTCTCGACGGCGCCCGACGTGGTGGTGACGCCGCGCTCCGAGGCCGAGGTAGTGCGCGCGCTCGAGTGCGCCGCGGTCGAGGGGCTCTCCGTCACCCCGTTCGGCGGCGGCTCGAGCGTGGTCCGCGGCGTCGAGCCGGTCGCCGGCCCGGGCCACCGCGGCGCCATGACGCTCGACCTGTCGGGGCTCGGCCAGGTGCGCGAGGTCGATGCCGTCTCACGGCTGGCGCGTATCGACGGTGGGGCGTTCGGCCCGTCGCTCGAGCAGCAGCTCGGAGCGCACGGCCTCACGCTCCGGCACTTCCCCCAGTCCTTCGAGTTCTCGACGCTCGGCGGGTGGCTCGCCACGCGCGCCGGCGGGCACTTCGCGACCGGGCCCACCCGCATCGACGAGCTGGTGCACGCGGTGCGGGTGGTGACGCCGAACGGGTCGTTCGAGACGAAGTCGTTCCCGGCCTCGGGGGCGGGCGTTGACCCGAACCGGCTGGTGCTGGGCAGCGAGGGGGTCTTCGGCGTCATCACCGAGGCGTGGATGCGCGTGCGCCCGAAGCCGACCTTCCGCGAGAGCGCGTCGGTGCACTTCGACGATTACCGGGCCGCCGTCGACGCGGTGCGGGCGCTGTCGCAGTCGGGGCTGCAGCCTTCGAACTGCCGCCTGCTCGACCCGGCCGAGGCGCTGGTGAACGGCGTGACGTTCGACGGCGGCGCGGTGCTGGTGCTCGGCTTCGAGTCGGCGACACACTCGATGCGGGCGGGCATGGGAGAGGCGTTGAAGCTGACGGCGCAGTTCCGCGGGCGCTGCGAGCCGGGGCCGCAGGTGCTCGATGGGACCCAGGCGCGCGGCGACGACGCGGGCCAGTCGTGGCGGCGCTCGTTCCTGCAGGGGCCGTACCTGCAAGACGCGCTCATTCGCCTCGGCCTGGTGGCCGACACCTTCGAGACGGCCTGCACGTGGAGCCGCTTCGACGCGCTCTACGCCGGCGTGACGGGCGCGCTGACCGAGGGGCTCCAGCGCGTCTGCGGCGGCGGGGTGGTGACGTGCCGCTTCACGCACGTGTACCCCGATGGGCCCGCGCCGTACTTCACCTTCATTGGCCCGACGCGCGAGGGGGAGGAGTTGACGCAGTGGGCCGAGCTCAAGCGCCTCGCCTCGGACGCGGTGACGGCGCACGGCGGCACCATCACCCACCACCACGCCGTCGGGCGCACGCACCGGCCCTGGTACGAGCGCGAGGTGCCGGCGCCCTTCCGCGCGGCGCTGGTGGCGGCGAAGCGGGCCCTCGACCCCCGGGGGCTGCTCAACCCGGGTGTGCTCGTCGACGTCGAGGGGTGACGGCCTGCGCGCGTGTCGCTCCGCGGCGGCTGGTGGCGGCGTGACCCGGCGCTGAGGCCGCGAGGCTGGACGATGGCGCAGCGCGCCGGCGCGGGTCGCTCGGGCTCCGCGGTGGCGGTGCTGTTCTACCCGCGCTGTCTTTCGCCGACGCCCGGGCGCCCGCCTCTGGAAAGGCCGCTGACACGCCTCTCACGCGATGAGAGGTGCGCGCGGCCGCTGGGTTGACGCCACCGCGGCGCCTGCCCTACGCCGCGTGCCCTTTCCACTCGGGGAGACGTCCACGGTGCGGCTGCTGCGCTTCATTCCGGTGTCGGTGGTGCTCTCGGGCGTGGTGCTCGCGCAGGCGCCCACGGGCCCCAGCGACGACCCCGCGCCCGCCGAGGGCACGAGCGCCACGCCAGCGGCGAAGGCCCCTGCGGCGAAGCCCGCGAAGGCTGACGACGCGAAGGCTGATGACCGGCCGCGGGGCTCGCAGGGCTTCGTCGAGGCGCGCGGCGGCGGCGGGGAGCTGCACTTCGGCGGCTTCGACTTCGGCCTCACGTCATTCTTCTCGTCGGGCCTGTACTTCGCGCCCGAGGCGTACACCGGCTCGCTCACCTTCTGGCTCGAGCCGTCGTGGAGCTTCGGCCGCCGCTTCCTGAAGGGCACCTGGTTCGAGCCGATGCTGCTGGCCGTGCGCCTGCCGGTCGAGCTCGAGCTCGCGGGAAACGACGGGCGCTTCCGCAGCGGCGAGTTCGCCACGCCCTCGCTCTTCGGCGGGCTGCCCGAAGAGGGGCTCTCCCAGGCCCCCGGCTTCGGCCTCGTCGACGGCCCTGTGCGCCGCCCCGTCATCCTCGGCGACACCTGGGTCAACCTCATTCACGGGCGGCTCTTCACCATCCCGAAGGTGGGCATCTCGGTGGCGTCGAGCCTGCGCTGGGCGCTCCCCACCTCGGTGGCGAGCCGAAACACCGGCTTCGTCAGCTCGCTCTCCATCGGCTTCATCGCCGACAAGACCTTCGGGCCGCTGCACCTCACCTACGTCTTCCGCCCCGCGAAGTACTTCTACGAGCGCACCACCAGCGCCATCCGCGGCGCGCAAGACACCGTCGTCGTCAACGGCCGCGCCGAGAGCACCTGGCGCCCGCCGTCGACCGGCGTCGCCAACCCCGACTTCGGCTTCATCAACGGCCTGTCGGCGTCCGTCGAGCTGCCGA
>JADCJJ010000434.1 GCA_020247085.1 Myxococcaceae bacterium
AGCGGCAGTACACGCTCACGGCCGAGCCGTCCGACGACGCGGCCCGCCTGCAGCGCTTCTCGGACGGAGAGATACAGTACCTGCTGGCCGATTACCCGACGGCGTCGGTGCTCTTCTACGATCTGGTCGCGAGCAAGGAGTTCCAGCAGAGCCCCCGCTACGCCGACGCGCTCTTCTACCTGGCGGACTCACTGTACCAGCAGCGCAACTACCTCGGCGCGCGGCTGTACCTTCGGCAGCTGCTCGACCTTCGCGGCAAGCACTACAAGGAGTCGCTCGCGCGGTACCTCGAGATCGCCGGCCGGCTCAATTTCTTCGTGGGCATCGACGACTACATCGCCCAGGCGCGCGGGCTGTCGGGTGGCGCGCTCGCGCCCGAGCTCGCCTACGTGTACGCGAAGTGGCTCTTCCGCCGGAACGACCTGTCGCTCGAGGAGCGCGTGCCGAAGGCCCAGCAGGTCTTCGACGGGCTCGCGAACGAGGCCGGCGGCCCGCTGAGGGTGCAGAGCGCGTACTTCATCGGCGTCGGCCACGTGCGCCTCAAGGCCTGGCAGGCGGCCATCGACGCCTTCACCCAGGTCGGCAAGATGTCAGCCACCGACGCGCGTGACCGGCAGGTGCAGGAGCTCGCCGAGCTGTCGCTCGGCCGGGTCTTCTTCGAGATCGGCAAGTACGACGAGGCCATCGAGCACTACGCCCGCGTGCCCCAGCAGTCCGAGAACTTCCCCGACTCGCTCTACGAGATCGCCTGGTGCTACGTGCGCAAGGGCGAGCTCCTCAAGGCGAAGGACGCCACCGAGGTTCTGCTGCTGGTGGCCGAGAACTCGGTGCTGGCGCCCGAGGCGAAGATCCTCCAGGGCACGCTGCTGCAGAAGCTCCAAAAGTACGACGAGGCGCTCGCAACGTACACGGCGGTCATCGACGAGTACGCGACGGTGAGTGATGAGATCGACGCGCTCCTCGCCGTCAACCAGGACCCGGTGAAGTACTTCGACGAGCTGCTGGCGCGGAACGAGAAGACGCTCGACGTGACGAAGCTGCTCCCGCCGGCGGCGCTGAAGTGGGCGAGCACGCGCGACGACGTGGCCGACGCGGTGGCCATCACCAACGCGCTCGACCAGAGCCGCCAGGGGCTGGCCGAGTCGAAGGCCATCGCCGACCGCATCCTCAGGTCGCTCGACGAGCGCGGGGTTGACTCGTTCCCCCTGCTGCAGGAGGGCTATGGGCGAGCCGCGGCGGTCGACACGGCCATCACCCGCGCGCTCGAGGCGCTGACGGCCATCGAGGGCGAACTGGTCGGGGCGCGGCTGTCGGCCGAGCAGCAGGCCCAGCTCGCCGAGGTGCGCATGCAGGAGCAGGCGCTCAAGGCCCGCATCGACACGCTCCCGACGACCTCGGAGCAGGTGGTGGAGCGGCGGGCCCGCATTCAGAAGCGCATCGACGAGCTCGACCGGCAGGCCTTTCAGTTGGGCATCGAGCTGCAGTCGCAGGCGGCGCAGCTCATCGCCATTCGCAAGTTCGTCGACGACACCCGGGTGCAGCGCAAGGGGCGCACCTCGACGGAAGACGAGAAGGCCTTCCTCGAGCGCGTGAGCAACGAGCAGAACGGCATCGATGCCACGCTGGCCGAGGTCGAGGAGCTGCGGAAGACGCTGCTCGCCGAGCGCTCCAACGCCGACAAGGCGCTCAGCGGCGAGGACGCGCTCCGGACGCAGTACGCCGTGGTGCTCGACCGGGAGCGCGCCATCTTCACGCAGCTGCGCGCGGGCCTGTCGCCGGACGCGCGGCGGCTGCTCGGCGTCATCGACGTGGTGCGCGCCGACGCCGACGGCCTGAAGGACCGTGTCACCCGGGCGAAGGGCGTCATCCGGGAGCGGGTCGCGCGGCGGGCGCAGAAGCTGCGGGAGCAGGTGCTCGCCGAGGCCGCGCTGCTCGAGGGCTTCACGAAAGAGACCGACGTCATCACCGGTGAGACGCGCAACCTCGTCGGCCGCATCGCCTTCGACAGCTTCCGCCGCGTGCAGCGCAGCTTCTACGACCTGGTGCTCAAGGCCGACGTCGGCGTCGTCGACGTCGCGTTCCAGCGCAAGCAGGACAAGACGGCCGAGATCCAGAAGCGGTCGTCGATGAAGGAGCGCGAGCTCAAGCAGCTCTCCGATGAGTTCAAGGACGTCTTGAAGGACGTGGACTGAGCCGTGAAGACCTTCGCTCCCATCACCCTGCTGCTGCTGCTGGCGCCGGGCCTCGCGCTCGCGCAGGGGGCCGGGCGGCCGACAGCCGCTGACAAGGCGGGCAAGACCGACGGCGGAGCGCCCGCCGCCGACGCGGGCCTCGCCACCGGCCCGCAGATGCCGACGTTACCGCCTGCCTCGGAGGCCCGCTCCGAGGCGCCGGCCGAGGCGCCGAAGCCGAAGACGCGCTTCTACGAGGGCATGGGGCGCAGCGACGACGAGAAGCGCCTGCTCGACGAGGTGAGTCAGGCCATCGCCGCCTACGAGGAGGAGTCGAAGGAGTTCAAGCGCGAGGTACAGCTGCTCATCGAGAAGAAGTTCGAGGAGCGGAAGAACACGCTGGCCAACTCGTACGAGAAGGCGATTCGTGACCTCGAGGTCCTCGAGCGCAAGGAGCGCCTCGACGCCATCTCGACCTTCGAGGAGTTCATCACCCGCTACCCGAACGACCCCCGCTACACGCCTGACGTCATGTTCCGGCTGGCGGAACTCTACTACGAGCGCTCCTCCGACGACCACACGGTCGCGATGCGGGACTACCAGGACGCGGTCAACAAGCTCGACCCCGAGAAGAACGCCACGCCACCGCCGGAGCCGCGCATCGACTTTGGCAAATCGGTCGCCATCTACCAGCGCCTCATCAAGGACTTCCCGGCGTACAAGCTGAATGACGCGGCCTACTACCTGCTCGGCTACTGTCAGGAGAAGCAGGAGAAGTTCGACGACGCCCGCCTCGCCTACGAGCAGCTCATCGTCGCGTACCCGAAGTCGCGCTTCACCACCGAGGCCTGGGTGCGGCTGGGCGAGTACTACTTCGACGCCTTCGACGTGCCCGACGCGCTGCCGAAGGCCGCCGAGGCCTACGAGAACGCCATCAGGGACACCACGCACCCGCTCTACGACAAAGCGCTCTACAAGCTCGGGTGGACCTACTACCGCATGGACCGCTTCGACGAGTCCGTGGCCCGCTTCTTCGCGCTCGCCGACTACTACCAGGCCGAGGCGAAGCGGAAGGGCGAGGACGAGGTGGGCGGAGACCTGCGCACCGAGGCGCTGCAGTACACCGCCATCAGCTTCGTCGACGAGAAGTGGGGCTCGCTGGCCAAGGCGCAGGAGCTGTTCGCGAAGCTTGGCGGCCGCCCCTACGAGGCTGAGGTGTACCGGCGCATGGCCGACGTCTACTTCGACCAGACCAAGCACCCCGAGGCCATCGAGGCCTATCGGCTGGTGCTGCAGAGGGAGCCCCTCACGAAGGACGCGCCCCAGATTCAGCAACGCATCGTGCAGGCCTACGAGCGCGACCGGAAGCTCGAGGAGGCCTTCGCCGAGTCGTCGAAGCTCGCCAACATGTTCCTGCCGGGAACGCCCTGGCACGAGAAGTGGAAACGCGACCCCGACGTGCTGCTCGCGGCGGGTGACCTCGCTGAGCAGAGCCTGTACCGCACGGCGATTTATCATCACCAACAGGCGCTCGTGTACAAGCAGGAGCAGAAGTTCGACCAGGCGAAGGCCACCTTCGAGACGGCGGCCAAGGCCTATCAGAGCTACCTCGGCCGGTTTCCCCGCTCGAAGAACGCCTACGAGATGGAGTTCTACTGGGCCGAGTGCCTCTACAACTCGTTCCAGTTCGCCGAGGCGGCCAGGCACTACGCCGCGGTGCGCGACTCGAGCCAGGACGTGAAGTACCTCAACGACTCGGCCTACTCGGTGGTGCTCGCCTGGCAGAAGCAGCTCGACCTCGAGATCCGCACCGGGCAGACGCCCAAGCTCGAGGTGAAGACCTCGAAGGACTACCCCGACGGCGCAGGGCTGCCCAAGCCCGTCGAGCTGACCGAGGCCGAGCGGCAGTACGTCGCCAACTCCGACAAGTTCCTCGAGCGGGTGAAGGCGGGCGACGAGAAGGCCCCCGGCATCGCGTACCGCGCGGCCGAGATCTTCTACACCCACAACCAGTTCGACGAGGCCCGCAAGCGCTTCGAGGCCATCATCAGCAACTACCCGAAGACCGAGATCGCCCAGTTCGCGGTGAACCTCACCATCGAGTCGTTCCTGGTCGAGAAGAACTTCACGGCCGTCGAGGACTTCTCGCAGAAGTTCCTCGCCAACAAGGACGTCATCGACCCGAAGTCGAAGCTGGGCACCGAGCTCGTCAAGTTCAACCTGGGCGCGAAGTTCAAGCGCGCCGAGGAGCTGATGGGCAAGGGCGAGTACGACGCGGCGGCGCGAAAGTACATCGAGCTGGTGCAGAGCGAGCCGAAGCACGAGTTCGCCGACAAGGCGCTCAACAACGCGGCCGTCTGCTACGAGAACGTGCAGCGCTTCGACTCGGCGCTGCGCCTCTACGAGCGCATCTTCAGCGAGTACCCGAGCTCGGCGCTCGCCGACTCCGCCCTCTTCCGCGTGGCCGTCAACGCCGAGCGCTCGTACGACTACGACAAGGCCATCGACAAGTACCAGAAGCTGGTGAAGGACTACCCCCAGGCGAAGGACCGCGAGAACGCGCTCTTCAACACCGCGCGCCTGCTCGAGGCGCTGCAGCGGTACGACGAGGCGGCCGCCGCCTACCTGCGCTTCGCCGACACCTACCCCAAGAGCGAC
>JADCJJ010000435.1 GCA_020247085.1 Myxococcaceae bacterium
GTCTCCGACGTGCGCTGAGCCGGCCGGGGAGGCGCCCATGCGGGAGCGCGTCGGCCGGTACGAGCTGCTCGAGCCCCTCGGGCGTGGCGGCATGGGCGAGGTGTTCCTGGCCCGGCGCTGGGACGAGCCAGAGACGCCGGCGCGGCGCGTCGTCGTCAAGCGCCTGCTCCCACACCTGTCGAGCGACCCTGCGCTGACGACGCGCTTCCTGAGCGAGGCGAAGGCCGCGGCGCGCGTGCGCCACCGGAACGTCGCCGGGCTGGTCGAGCTGGGCGCGCACGAGGGTCGGCTCTTTCTGGTGATGGAGTACGTGCGCGGCGTCGACCTGGCGGCGCTGACGGCCCGGGAGCCCCTGGCGCCAGCCCTCGTCGCCCGGGTGGTGGCCGACGCCGCGAGGGGCCTGCACGCCGCGCACGTCGCCGCCGACCCCCTCGGCCGACCGCTCGGCGTGGCCCACGGTGACGTGACGCCGCGGAACCTCGTCGTCGGCACGGACGGGGTCACGCGCGTCATCGACTTCGGGCTGGCCACGGTGCGCGGCGCGCCGCGACCGGACGCCGGCGGCGGCACCCCCGGCTACCTTGCGCCCGAGCAGGCGCTCCACGGCGTCGTCGACCCGAAAACCGACCAGTTCGCCCTCGGCGTGGTGGCGTGGGAGTGCTTCACCGGAGCGCGGCTCTTCGAAGGCGACGACGATGCGCAGACCCTGGCCGCGGTGACCGCCTGTGAGGTGCCCCCGCTCGCGCCGCGGTGGCCCTCGGCGCCGACGTCGCTCGAGGCGCTGGTGGGGCGCATGGTGTCCCGCGAGCCCGACGAGCGCCTGCCGACCTGCGCCGAAGTCGCCCAGGCGCTCGAGGCCTGGCTCGAGGCGCCCGACGGCGGCGAGGCGCGCGCGGCGCTGGCGAGCCGGGTGGCGCGCGTGCTCCCCGCCGCGCTCCCGCGGGAGCACGCGCCGGCGCTTCGGGCCACCGCGGCGCCCCCGTCGCCCACCGGGCCCGCGCGCACCCCGGGGCAACGGCAGGCGCTCGCGCGGCTCTCGGCGCTGCCAGGCCCGCTGACGCTCGAGGTGATGGAGGCGGCCCTCGAGGCCGCGGGGCACACCCCGGCGCTCGATGTGCTGCAGGCGCTGGTGGACGCGGGCCACCTGCGGCGGCGAGGCGACGACGCCTTCGAGCTCTCGGTCAGACCTTGAGGGGCCCGCCGGCGTCGACGCCGGCGATGACCTCGGCCGTCAGGTCTTCACCGGTCGACCAGACGACGGCGCCGCGCTCGAGCACCACGTGCAGCGCCTTCTTCTTCGCCAGCTCGGCGATGACGGGCCGGGCGCGGTCGATGAGCTGCTGGCGCAGCGCCGCGCGCCGCTGCTCGAGTTGGGCGAGCAGCTCGCGCTTCTTGTCCTCGGGCTGAGCCTTCGCGTCGGCCCATGCCTTCTCGAGGGCCTTCGCGGCCTCGGCGCCGACCTTGCTGGTGTCGAGGAGGGCCGTGGTGTCGAGGAGTCCGATGGTCGCCATGTGGACCTTTCCTAGCCCGCCGGCCTAGGGTGCCACCATGCCCAACGCCACTGGCCCCACCGGCCCCCGACCGCCTTCCGGACCGGGCCGCGTCATGACGCCGTCTGCCCCCACCGCTCCAGCAGCCCCTTCGGCGCCCGTCTCGCCGTCGGGCTGGGTGAACGGCGCCGGGGCCCGTGGCAGGGTCGACTCGAGCCTCACCCCGCCGCCGCCGCGCGCCGCCGACGTGCAGGCGACGCTTCCCAACCCAGTGCGCGCCGCCGTCGACGCCAACATCTCGCGCCTCACCTCGCGCATCGAGCAGACGCTCGGGCACGACGCGATGAGCCTGGCCCGCGGGCGAACGCCCGTCCGCGAGGGTGACCGGCTGACCGACGCGCAGCAGACCGAGCTGCGCGACGCCGCCACCGACTTCATCAAGGACATGCCCCTCGGAGCGCTCGACCCGGCGCTGGCGAAGGAGGTGCAGTCGCGCCTCGAGGCGAACGGCGTTCAGGTGCGCGACATCGCCAGCACGCGCCTGGCCGACGTCGGCCGCATCGGCAGCGACATCGCGAAGGACCTGCTGAAGGACCTGCGCAGCGACTCACCGGCGGCCTACTACGGCCTGGCGGCAGCGGCGGCGGGCGCGGCCGGCTACGCCGCGTGGACCGGCGGCAGCTCGAAGCTCGAGCGCCTCGGCATCAAGCCCGAGCTGAAGGCGTCGTTCTTCGACGACACGCTGCAGGTGAAGCTGCGCGGCGACTGGCAGGCCCACTTCAAGGACTTCAAGCCGTCGGCCACCATCTCCTACACCTACGCGCAGGACGCCTTCCGGCTCTCGGCCAACGCCACCCTCGACGCCAGCGGGCTGTCGAGCGCGGGCCTCACCGGCTCGTACACGAGCGACACCCTGTCGGCGAACGCCTACCTCAACGCGACGCGCTCCGGCCTCGAGAACGTCGGCGGGAGCGTGACGTACCGGCCCAACGACACGTTCCGCCTCTCGGCGGGCATCGACCACAACTTCCGCACCGACCGCACCACGGCCAACGCCGAGGCCACCTGGAAGGTTCGCGACAACGTCGACTTCGCGCTCTCGGCGAGCCACGACAGCGCCGGTGACTCGCGCGTGGGCGTGGGGGTGCGGGTGCGCTGGTAGCGGGACGGACCCGGCGCCGGGGGGGCGAGGCCGCGGGTGCCCCCTGCGCGTGACGAGCCGAGGCCGGTGTCGCCGCCGAGCGCCGCGGCGCCGCGTCCCTTCGAGCCACGACCGACTGCCTGGGCCGACGATGCCTCGTGCCACTGGAACCTCGCGCCTGCCGTCGCCTCGCCCTTCGTTTTTCACGGGGCCCTGACACCGCGATCGCGGCCCGGCGTGCGCGGGCGCTCGAGCGCCGGAACCGCGAGGGCGGCGACGGGGCGCTCCTCTCGTGACGCGAGCGCCACCGCGGCGGCGACGGGCGCGCCCGTTGACCGCGACACCGGCGACCCTTCTGGGCTACGAGCCCGCAGGCTTGGGGCGCGGGCGATCGCTTCGCGCCCCGCTGGCAACGATGCACCGCGGGCAGGGTCCAGGGGTCAGAGGAGCGATGGCCTTGAGATTGCAAACCAGCGTCGTCGTGCGAGCCGGCTGGCTGGTGGTGGCCCTCCTGGGGACGGGGTGTGTGACGGTCTACCAACCCCTGGTGGGCCTGCAGCGCCCCATCGCCATCGACCCGGCCTGGTCGAACACCTTCGACGGCACGCGGCTGCTGGTGCGTTGTCACCAGGGTGACGGCGTCGAGGCCGACCAGCTCTGTCGCAACCTGCGCAGCGCCTTCTCGAAGCAGGGGGCCGTCGTCACCACCGAGGTGGTCCGCGCCCAGGCCCGCGCGGCGCCGGCGACGAAGCCCGAGGCGGGGCCCGCCTTCGTGATGGACGTCACCTCGCGCCGGGTGGCCCAGCGCGACGCGTTCTGGTCCACCCTGCTGTGCATCGTGAGCTTCACGCTCATTCCCCAGGTCGAGGAGTACGCCTTCGCGCAGGACGTCACCGTGCGCGACGGCCAGGGGTTCCTGCTCGCGCAGCAGACGTTCCAGGAGCGCTTCATCGAGTCCTTCGGCGTCGGCGTGTGGGCGCTCAACGCGGTGCTCGACCTCGTGGTGCGCCCCAAAGCAGAGAAGGTGACGGGCGACGGCTACAAGGAGGAGTTCACCACCGACCTCCACGGGCACCTGGGGCAGCTGCTGTACAACGCCACCGTGCGCGCGCGGGTCATGCGCAGCTTTGAGCCCGAGCCCGGCCGCCCGCGCGCCGGGGGCGACAAGCCGACGGGGGCCGCGCCGTGACGGCGCGAGCGCTGGCGGTGGCGCTGTGCCTGTCGGGCTGCGTGCTCGACCCGCGCTTTCTGTCCGACCCGGCGGTCTTCTCGAGCCGGTCCGAGCGGCGCGGCATGGACTGCGAGCTGCTGCCGGTGAGCGAGGCCTTCGCGCGCTACCCGGGTCAGGCGCCCGAGCCGCGGGCTCGGAGCATCGCCAGCACCGACCCCGACGTGCTCGTCTGCGCCTCGCGGTACTTCGCGGTCGACGAGCGGCCCGCGCGCGACGAGGCCATCCTCTCGACGCTGGGCGCGCAGGTGTCGGGCCTCGTCGAGACGGCGAGCGCCCTCTACGGCCGCGAGGTCGTGTGGCACGTCGACGCCTTCTCCCCCTCGATGCCGGTGGCCCGCGTCA
>JADCJJ010000436.1 GCA_020247085.1 Myxococcaceae bacterium
ACGTGCTGTCGCTCAAGGGGAAGAACCTGCCGGGCAAGGAGCCCCAGGGCCAGCCCGTCGAGTGACGCGGGCGCTTCGCCCGGGCCGGCGACGTCACCGGCGCTGCGCCCCGGGGTGAAGCGCGTCGGCCGCGGCCCAGGGCGGCGTCACCCAGCCCGCGCCTCGCGTGAGGGTGCGTGGGGCTGCAGGCGCGCCAACCCGGAAGCGAGAGCCCCCCGCGCCCCGAACCCTCGCGGGCGCTTCTCTGCTCGAAGCGCCGCGCCGCCCGCTTCCGCAGGACCACCGCCATGACGACCACCTCTGCCTCCCCGCCGCCTCCCGAGAACGTGCCGCTCCCGGCCCACGCGCCGCCGTCGATCCTCGGCACGATGAAGCGCGACGGCTCGCGCATCACGCTCCACCCGGCCGACGTCAAGGGGCCGTGGCTCACCCGGCGGCGCGTGGTGTTCGCCGCGCTCGTGGCGGTCTACGTGGTGACGCCGCTCCTCACCATCGGCGGCAGGCCCGCCATTCAGCTCGACGTCGCCGCGCGGCGCTTCTTCCTCTTCGGCAGCACCTTCAACGCCCAGGACTTCTGGATGGTGCTGCTGCTCGCGCTGTCGTTCGTCTTCGGCCTGCTGGCGGTGACGGCGTGGCGCGGCCGGGTGTGGTGTGGCTGGGCCTGCCCGCAGACGGTGTTCCTCGAGGGCGTGTACCGGCCCATCGAGCGCTTCTTCGAGGGCGGTCGGGAGCAGCGCCTCAAGCTCGACGCGGCGCCGTGGACGGCCCGCAAGGTGGCGCTGCGCGCGGCGAAGTACACCACGTACCTCGTCGTCTCGGTGAACGTCGCCCACGCAGCAGCCGCCGTCTTCGTCGGGCCCCGGGAGTTCCTCGCGATGATCGCCGAGGGCCCCGCCCTGCACCTCGAGGCCTTCCTCCTCGTCATGGGCTTCACCGCCGTCTTGATGTTCAACTTCACCTGGTTCCGGGAGCAGTTCTGCGTGGTGCTGTGTCCCTATGGCCGGCTGCAGTCGGTGCTCCACGACAAGGACAGCGTCACGGTGGCGTACTTCGAGCAGCGCGGGGAGCCGCGCGGCAAGGCGACGAAGGGCCCGGCGCTCGCGCCGAAGGGGGACTGCGTCGACTGCAACCGCTGCGTCGCCGTGTGTCCGACGGGCATCGACATTCGCAACGGCCTGCAGATGGAGTGCCTCGCGTGCCTGCAGTGCGTCGATGCCTGCGACGACGTGATGCACAAGCTGAAGCGGCCGCCGGGGCTCATCGGCTTCGCCTCGCAGCGCCAGGCGCAAGGGCTCGGCCGGCGCGTCTTTCGGCCTCGCCTGGCGGTCTACGCCGCGCTCATGCTCACCTCGCTGGGCACCCTGGGGTTCTCCCTCGCCACCCGCACGCCCTTCGAGTCGAACGTCATCCGCACGAAGGGCTCCAACCCGTTCGTCGTCGACGGGCGCAAGGTGCGCAACCCCTTCGAGGTGCACCTGGTCAACAAGAACCCCGGGGCCTCGCGCTTTCACTTGGCGCTCTCGGCGCCGGTCCCGGCCGAGGTGGCCATTGGCACGCCCGACGTCGAGCTCGGCTCGTTGAGCGATCAGCGCGTGCCGGTGGTGGTGACCATCGACCGGGAGCACGTGACGGGGCCGCTCGAGCTGACGATGGAGATCAGCGACTCATTCTCGGGTACCACCAAGCGTCAGGAGGTGCGCTTCCTCTCGCCGATGAGCGTGGGCCGCTGAAGGGCGGCGCGCCCTTGCTTCAGAAGCGCGCTTGCATCACCGCGTTGAAGCCGAGCTGGTTCGGCTGCTCGAAGGTCGGCTGCGAGATGCTCGCCGTCGAGTCGCGGAACGTCACCCGGTTGCCGTCGAAGGTGTAGAAGACCTCGCCGATGATGGCGAAGTAGTCAGACAGGTCGAGGCGGTAGGTGCCTTTGATGCTGACGATGGGCAACACCTGCACCGGGTCGCCGTTGATGTCGGTGGCCGGGAGGATGTTGAAGAGATTCACGTCGCGCACCACCACCACGCGGGGCCCGGTGAGGCCTGGGGGCGGGCTGCCGCCACCAAAGTCGAACCGCGGCGCCGACAACGACGCCGGCATCTGCACGCCGCCGATGAGGCCGAACGTCGAGTGCAGCGTGGGGAAGTAGCGGTCGATGCCAAGCGCAAACCAGGTCTCGGGCCGCACCGTGCTGCCGTTCGAGAAGTCGAAGAACGGCGGGAAGCCCGGCACGTCGAACTGAATGAACGACAGCGTGCGTACCAGCCCGAGGAGGGTGATCCGCCAGAAGTCGATCTTCGCGCGGGTGTTGAGCGCCAGCGCGCCGGCGAGCTGCGGCCGGGTGGTGGCGAAGCGGTCGGGGTCGATGAGCGTCTGCGCCAGCACCGAGCCCTCGAGCTCGGCGGTGATCGAGAAGCCGCCCGGGTACTTCTCGGGCGTGAAGAAGCGCGTCAGCACGTCGGGGTCGTTCTTGTAGAGCCGAATGTCGATGGACTGCTGAATCTCGGCCCCCCGCTGGAACGACAGCCGCGCCGAGCCGCCCGCGGCGTTGATGGGCGCCCGCACTCCCTGCAGCGCGAGCGACGGCGCGATGCCGCGGTTGAAGTACCCGCCGTTCACCTCGAAGCGCAGCGCCGTGCCCTCACGCTTGAAGAGGTCGACGCCGCCGCCGGCGAGGTAGCCGTACACGCGCTCCTGGACGTTGAGCAGGTTGTTCAGCAGCAGGCCCGTCTTCAGCCCGACGAAGGCATAGCCCCAGTCCTTCGTCACCTGCAGCTTGCCACCCGGCGCGGCGCTCGGCCGCCCCGTCGACGACAGGCCCGACCCCTGCTGAAAGGTGAACGCCGAGTCGCCGCCCCAGGTGACGCGCCAGTTGTAGCCGAGGCGGAAGCGATCGGACGACACGGGGAAGCCGGTGAGCGAGATGTCTTCGCGCGCGCCCCAGCCCACCGGCTTGTAGTTGAGCTTGATGTAGCTCGAGTTGTCGAAGAGGGTGATCTGCCCGCTCGGCTGCGTCAGCAGCAGCACCGACAGCGCGGCCTCGCCCTCGAAGCCGTCGAAGAAGCTGAACGCCTTCTTGTACAGCGTCAGGTTCGACAGCGTCTCGAAGCCCGAGAACCGGGTGTTGAAGTTGTCGAAGAACTGCGTGTTCTGCCGTGAGGCGCCGAAGCCCACGCCCGGGCTGTTGGGCGTCGTCTCGCCGGGACGGACGAAGACGTTGTCGTGCGCGAACGCGAAGGTGACGCGCGTGTCGATGAAGTCTCCGGCCTGGGCCGCGCCGGCCCCGCAGACGAACACCAACGACAGCAGCTTGAACGACCTCACGACCGACGCTCCCTTCCCGGCGACGTGCGCCGATGCCCGGCGACGCGCTCCTTCGTGACCAACCCACTGCCTTCGTCTCGCACGCGCTTACGTCCCCTCACAGCGCCGCAGGGGCCGGGGGCACTGAAGGCCCGGCCCCGGATAGCAACAGACGTCGTCCGGATCTCTGGGAATGACGATCCACCGGGGGCGAGCCGGCTGCACCTGCTTGAGGTGGCCCACGACGTCGTAGGTGGCGCCCTTGACGAAGCGGCACTGCTGTGCGGCCTCGGGGTTCGGGTCGTCGACGCGGCAGTCGGGGTTCAACTCGGGGATCGCGTCCTTCGTGTCGAGGTTGAGGCGCGTGCGCGGGTTGATGGCCCCGAAGCAGGTGCCCGACATCGACGTGGCGAGGAAGGCGATGGTGTCTTGCCCCTCGGGCAGCCGGAACTTCAGCACCCGGCGCGCCTCGAGCAGCGGGTCGGCCTCGGTGATGACCGTCGAGGCGGTTCCCACACGGTATCGCACCGGAACGTCGCAGACGGCGACGGCGAAGGTGCCCGGGTCCCACCCCTGCTCGGGTGCCAGCAGCAGCCCCGAGATGCGCGCCTGCGGCACCACCGTGCCGCCGTCAGGCTGGGTGACAGGCGTCGCGGTGATGGGCGTCGACCGGATGCGCGCCGGGCTGGAGTCGTCGAGGTTGGCCCAGCGCGGCCCCGGCGGCGCCAGCTCGACGGTGAACTGGCCGAAGCCGACGAAGGTGGACTCCTCGGCGCACACCTCGGCGGCCAGCGGCCCCCGCCCCAGCGTGCAGCTCTGCGCGCACTCCCGCTCGCGGCGCTCGTTCTCGGGCTCCGCGGACGCGGGGTTGTCGAAGTCACAAGTGCCCCAGGAGCGCACGGTGCCTCCGGTGACGGGGTCGGTGTCGGTGCGGTTGCAGAAGAAGGGCACCGAGCCGTTGGCGTCGAAGTCGCAGTTGGCGAACCGGTCGGGGAACTTCACCCCCCGCGCCCGCACCAGCGCCGCCTCGACGCTCTCGAGCTTCAGGTTGCTTGAGCTCTGGCCGCACAGCGCGTCGGTGATGAAGGGCGAGAAGACGTTGTCGTGCCCGCAGAGGCGGTAGTTGAGCTCGACCGGCGGCACCAGGCGCAGCCACTTGTCCCACTGGCTCGGCGGCAAGAGGCGCACGCGCTCGGCGATGGTCCACGCGGGGAACGTCATCTGCGTCGTCGAGGTGAACTCCTGCACCGCGCCCGACAGCGAGAACAGCAGGTCGCCCTGGTTCAGCCCCTCGGGGAACGAGAAGTTGAAGACGAAGAGGCTGCCGAAGGTGCCCGGCGAGTAGCTCGAGCAGTCGGCGCGCCGCGCGCAGGTGGCCTTCGAGATGGCGCAGGTGCCCCCGCGGGCGCCCGGCACGTCTTCGATGTTGCGCACGCCGCCGTCGGCCGCCACCTGGCAGGGCTCCGGCGGCTCGGGCGTGCGGACGAACTGGGTGCCCGAGCGCAGCAGCTCCTTCACCCGGCAAGCGGTGATGTCGCTGACGTAGAAGCCGGTCGGCTCGACGCCCGTCACCACCATCGCCATCGGCTGGCCGTTGCGCTCCGGGTCGTCGAGGCACGTCTGGCGCAGCGGCGTGCCCATCTCGGGCGGCGTGCCGACGCGCACGAACTCGCCGACGAAGGGAGAGCTGCGGTTGTCGAGGCCGTCGGGCAGGTTGATCGACTGCAGCGTCTGCTCCTCGAACCAGATGATGGGCGAGCTGCCCGTGGCGTACGAGTACACTGTGTCGGCAGGGGGCAGGCGCTCGGGCGCGGTGGTGACGCCGCCGTCGTAGAGAGGCCGCGGCGGGGCGTTCTCGAGCCAGAGCCGCACCTGGCCGTACTGGTGAATGGTGCGCACCACGCCGCGCACCTCGCCGTTCACCGCCTGGCGCCAGCGGTTCTCGTAGCCCGGAGAGCGCAGGCGCCCCGGCGCGCGGCGGAAGGGGTCGACCCCGCCGTCGCGCAGCGCGGCGAGCGACCCGCCCAGCTGGCCCTGCTCGTTGCGACCCCAGGTGAAGACGGTGTCGTCGGCCTTCGTCGCCACGGTGAAGGCGTCGCCAGCCGACACCGACGTCCAGTCCGAGGCGGTGCCGAGCGGCTGCGGCGTGTCGCGCCGGGTGGTGGTGCCGTCGCCGAGCTCGCCTTCGGCGTTCGAGCCCCAGGCGTACAGCACGCCCGGCTGGCGGAGCCCGGCCGAGTGGGTGCGCCCCGCCGAGACCCGGTCCCAGCCGGTGAGGGAGCCGACCCGCGTCGGGGTGCGCGCCGCGGCGAGCCCGCCGATGCCGAGCTGCGCGCTGTCGTTACGGCCGAAGGCCCAGAGCGTGCCATCGGTGCGGATGCCGAGCGAGTGTGCGGCTCCCGCGGCCACCGTGCGCCACGTGGTCGTCGGGTCGACCTGTACGGGCACCAGCGCGTTCGCCTGCGCGACGCCCAGCTGGCCGTCGTCGTTGGCGCCGAAGGCCCACAGGGTGTTGTCGGCGCGCACCGCCAGCGAGTGGCGGCCGCCTGCGGCGATGGCGATGAAGCGCTCGGCGCTCACGCGCGTCAGCGTGTCGCGCCGCATGGTGGTGCCGTCGCCCAGCTGACCGGACTCGTTGGCGCCGGCCCCGAAGAGGGTCCCGTCGCGCTTGAGCGCCAGCACGTGCGCCCCGCCGGCCGCGACGGCCACGAAGTCGTCGTCGGCGCTCAACAGGCCGGTGAGGCTGCCGAACGACAGCACGCGCCCGTCGTCGCGCAGCGCTACGGTGAGGCGCTCGCCGGCAGCGACGGCGCGGAACCGCGACGCCTGCTCGACGGGCAGCGGCAGCGTCTGTGACGGCAGGCCCGCGACGCCGAGCTGGCCCGCGCCGTTGGCGCCCCACGTCCACAGGGTGCCGTCGGTGCGCAGCCCCGCCCCGTGCGCGCCGCCGGCGACGGCCGCGTTCCACTCGATGGGGTCGGCGAAGTCGCCGGGGATCACCCGCACCGAGACGGGCCCCGAGAAGCCCGTGAGCAGCCCCTTGTCCGACGTCAGGGCCTGGCCCACGAAGTCGAACTCGATGGGGCCCCGGGCGATGACGTAGCGGCACCCCTCGGTGCCCCGCACCGCGGCGGGCACGGCCGCCTGACCGCCGTCGTAGCGGCTGGCGCAGGCGGCGCTGACGGCGAGGCGGGCGCGGCCCTGGGGTGAGCTCACGTAGACGCCGTCGACCTGCACCGCGAACGAGGCGAGGGGGCTGCGCTCCGGGCCCGGCAGCACCGGGCAGGCACAGGCCAACAGCGCCAGCCCGAGCGTGAGCCTCACCGGCGGCCTCACTTGACCCTCCGCCCGATGCGGCCGTCTTCCCGGCCGACGGCGATGGGGATGGCGAGCGGGTTCTCGCAGAAGCCCTGCACGGCGCGGGTGACGTTGCCGCACACGGGGCTCCCGGCCAGCGCGTCGCGGCACGCGCACTTGCCGGTGTCGGGCCCCGCCGGCAGGTCGCGCAGGCACTGCGCGGCCACGTCCTTCGCGTTGGGGCAGTCGGCCGAGCCGCGGAACGCCTCGCGGCACGAGCAGCCGTTCTCTTCGCCGACGGTCAGGGCCGTGGCGTAGGCGTTGGCCTGGTTGCAGAACGACAGCTGCTGCGCGTCGACGAGCCACCGGCTGGGCTGGTCGGGGTCGCGCGAGCCGCACGGCTGGCCCGCCGCGCCGACGACGTTGCCGAACTCGTCGGTGCGCGCCGCTAGCAGGTCGCCGCAGGTGCAGAAGCCCTGCATGAAGCCGATGAGCGAGTCGCGCAGCGGAATGCCGGACTCGACGCGCGTGGTGTTGCGCTTGAGCACGAGGAAGCCCGAGCCGCCGCGCGCGATGTAGTCGTTCACCGCGATGCGGTACGACTCGTCGACCTTCAGCGGCTGGCCGTTGATGGTGAGGTTGGTGGCCGGGCTCGACCAGCAGCGCCCGCTCCCCGTCTGGGCGTCGGCGAGGCACTGCCAGGGCAGCCGGCCGCCGGTGCGCCCGTCGTTGGGGCAGTCAGCGGCGTCGCCGTCGGGGTCGCAGGGCAGGCGCAGTTGGTTGAGCTGCGCCTGGGCGCAGTCCATCGTGAAGCGCGCGCCCGAGATCTGCGCCTGGCTGACGCACCCGCGCCCGTTGGAGCGCTCGGTGATGAAGTCGAACAGCTCCTGCATCTCGCGCCCCGAGAGGAACATGACGTTGATGGTGTTCTCGAAAGGGAAGACGTTGAACATCGACTCGATGCTCACCGGCCCGCGGTAGAGGTTGTCGCGAATGCCCAGCGAGTTGGTGATGGCGACCTCGGCCTCGATGCCGCGCCGCTTGCGCATCGAGTCCGACGTCATGTTGCCCAGGGGGCTGTCACCGCCGGTCGAGTTGTTGCGCCGCGCGATGTCCGTCGGCGCGTAGGCGAACAACGAGGTGAGGGCCAGCTTCGAGTCGAGGTCGGTGACGTAGTTGAGCAGCAGCTGCGCCGTCTCTCGGTCCTCCTGCGCCTTGCACGCCTCGACGCCCGCCTGCACGCGCGGGTCGCGAATGAAGCTGCCCTCGGCCCAGAACTGGTCTCGGTACAGCTGGTGGAGCGCGTCGGAGCACCACACCGCGTCGATGGGGAACACTTTGAAGTCGTGCGAGAGAATCTCGCCGCCCTCGGACAGGTCGCCGTCGCGCTCGGGCATCTGGATGACGAGGTCGAGGCGGTTGACGTACTTCGAGAAGGCGCCGCCGTGGCTCAAGATGACGCGACGCCCGCGCGGGTCTCGCAGCAGCTGCGGCGGGTTGAGCACGATGTGCAGGTGCCCGCCGAGGATGGCGTCGACGCCCTCGACCCCGGGGATCTGCACGCGCACGATGGTGGTGTCGCTCGTGGGGAACCCGTCGGCGCCGGTCTCGCCGAAGGCCTCGACGAGCTGCCACGGCCACTGGCCGCGCTTGACGAACGGCCGGGCGATGCTCCACTCGTAGAAGGCCTCGTAGCCTTCGATGAGGTCCTGGTCCTCGGTGAGGCCGGCGTGGCTCGTCAGCAGGATCAGGTCCACCGAGGGGCGCAGGAACTCGACGTACCCACGGACGACCTCGTTCTGCTCCAGCGGAATCGCCTGCAGCGAGTTGCCCTGCTCGACGATGGAGTTGAGCGAGCCGATGTTGGCCAGGCCGATGATGGCCACGCGCAGGCCGCCGACGTTCCGCAGCGTGTACGGCTGGGTGTAGAGCGCGGTGGTGTTCGACGGGTTGTTGGCGACGGGGGTGCGGTAGTCCTCCCACTCGTAGTTCGCCGCCAGCACCGGGAACTTCGCGGCCTCCTTCGCCTGGCGGGTGAAGTTGAACGCGCCGGCGTCGAATTCGTGGTTGCCGATGACCGCCGCGTCGAGCCCGGTCAGCGTCAGGAACCGGTACTCGGCCTCGCCCAGGTTGATGTTGAAGATGGGGGCGCCCTGGTAACTGTCGCCCGAGTCGAGGTGCAGCACCCGGTCGGCCCGGGCGCGCTCACGCTTGAGGATGGCGGCCATGCGCGAGGCGCCGCCGAAGGGCCCCGCCTCGGGGATCAGGCCGAGGTCGACGTCGGTGCGCAGGGGCCTGAAGTCGTAGGGCAACAGCCGCGAGTGGATGTCGGAGGTGTGCAGCAGCGTCAGCCGCACCTGCTTGCCGGCGAGCTGAACGTCGGGGCCCTCGATGACGGGCAGGCACGAGCCGTGGACGAGCGCGACGGCGAGGACGGCGAGACTGCGGAGGAGGCGCATGGACGTGGGCTCGTCGGTGAAGACCTTGAGAGCGGGGCGAGGCACCGTATGCAACGCCCCCGGTCTGGTAAAGCGACGAAGTGTGAGCGACTCCATCAGGGTGACCGCGCTTGAGGTCGTCGAAGACTTCTCGTCCACCGCGAGGTGTGACGAGGGCTTCCTGCAGCTGCGCCGCCTGCGGGTGCGCAACCGCCGGGCCGACGGCTCGCACTCGGCGGTCTACCGCGTCGACGTCATCGACCGGCCGAAGCTCGACGCGGTGGCGCTGCTGGTGTGGCGACAGGGGCCGGCGGGGCTCGAGTTCCTCACCCGGCAGACGCTGCGCCCCGCGGCCTGGCTCCGGCGCGAGAAGCACCCCGTGCTGCGCGAGGCGCGCGAGTGGCTCTTTTGCGAGGAGCTCGTCGCGGGGCTCCTCGAGCCCACTGATGCCGGCGAGGCGGCGATTCGCGCGCGCGCCGCCTCAGAGGCGCTCGAAGAGGCAGGGCTGCGCCTGTCGCCCGACGAGGTGCACCACCTGGGCCCGCCGTTCTTCGTCGCCCCCGGCATCATCAGCGAGAAGATCTATCTCACCCACGCCGAGGCCACCGGGCGACCGATGGAGGCGCCCAGCGGCGATGGCAGCCCGCTCGAAGAGGGAGGCGCTCTGCGCTGGCGCTCGCTCGACTCGCTCCAGCAGGCGCTCGCGACGGGAGAGCTTCAGGACGCGAAGACCGAGCTCGCGCTGGGGCGCTTCCTGGCGCAGCGGCTCGGCGGTGGGGCCCGGTAGCCCCGCCAGCAGGGAGGGGCGTTGCGCGGCCGCCCGAGCGGCGCGCCGTTCCGCCGCCGTGGCGTCCGTTCAGCGCCTCCGGCGTCGTGGCGGTGGCTGGACGCCGGGCCGGGCGGAGGCTCGACCGCGGCCGGGGGCCCTCGCGCCTGTGGTGACGGCCTGCGTCGGCCTTCACGCTTTTGTCACGCCCCCCTCGAGCCGCCCATGTAGAAGCCCGACGTGGGTCGAGGGCTCGCCGTCACCGTCAGCCTGGTCGCAGGGCTCTGCGCGGCGCAGGAGCGTCCGAGGCTCGGCGTGATGGTCGTCGTCGACCAGCTCTCGCTCGACGCGTTCGACCGGCGCCTGCCGCTCGCCCGGGGCGGCTTCAAGCGCCTGGTGGCCGAGGGCTTCCGCTTCGGCGAGATGCGCTACGAGGCCGCGGCCACCCTGACCGCCGCCGGGCACTCGACGCTCGCCACCGGGGCCTACGCCTCGACGCACGGCATCGTCGCCAACGAGTGGATCGACCCCGAGACGGGGCGGCCCCGGCTGGCCGTCGAGGACCCGGCCTACCAGGTGCTCGGCCGGGCTCCGGCGCGCCAGGACGGCACCGCGCCCACCTCGCTGCGCGTGCCCACCCTCGGTGACTCGGTCAAGGTGAGCGCTCCGGGCGCCCGCGTGGTGGCCGTCAGCGCGAAGGACCGGTCGGCGATTCTCATGGGTGGGCGGTCGGCCGACGCGGCGGTGTGGTTCGACGCCGAGCGGCCCCTCTTCACCTCGAGCACCTTCTACGGGCCGAAGCTGCCGGCCTGGGTGCAGCCCACCAACCTCGCCGTCGCCGAGGCGCTGGTGCAGCGGCGCTTTGCCTGGGGGCTGCCGGGCGGCGGCCTGACGGGCAAGCACCCGCCGCCGGCGTCGGCGCGCAACGGCGACAGCGAGCCGAACGCCGAGCAGGCGGCGCTGCAGCCCCTACTCGACCGCTGGGAGGTCGACCTCGCGCTGGCGGCCGTCGACGCGCTGGCTCTCGGCGCCGACGAGGTGCCCGACCTGCTCACCGTGAGCTTCTCGGGTCACGACCGCATCGGCCACGAGTTCGGCCCCGACTCGCCCGAGGGCCTCGCCGAGTTCCTCGCCGTCGACGTCGAGCTCGGGCGCCTGCTCGAGGGGCTCGACGCGAAGGTGGGCAAGGGCCGCTACGTGCTGGTGCTCTCGAGCGACCACGGCGTCTGCCCGGTGCCGGAGCTGTCGAAGCAGCGCGGGCTCGACGCCGGCCGCGTGGACCTCAAGGCGCTGCGCGAGCGGCTCGAGGCCGAGGCCGACGCGGCGCTGGGCCCGCTCGACTACTTCGCCGGCAGCAAGACGCCGGGCCTGACCGCCACGAGCAAGGGCCGCGCGAAGCTCCTCTCGATCGCTTCGCGCCTGCGCGCCGTGGCCCTCGAGCAGCCGGGCGTGCTCGACCTCGTCGCGGCGCCCGCGCTGCTCGAGCCTTCAGCGCTCGGAGCTGCTGGCGCCCTCTGGCGGCGCGGCTACTTCCCTGGGCGCAGCCCCGACTTCCTCGTCATCGCGAAGCCCTACTGGTCCTACGGCACCGCCGACGTCACCGGCCACGCCTCGCACTGGCTGTACGATCGCCAGGTTCCGCTGGTCTTCTTCGGCGCCGGCGTGCCGAGAGGCGCCGCGCCCTACGCCGAGGCCATCGACGTCGCGCCCACCTTCGCCCGGCTGCTCGGCGTGCCCGCGCCGGCCGGCGCCGAGGGCCGGGTGCTCGAGGCCCTGTTCCGATGAACCCGCCGTCACCGCTGGGAGGAGCTGCTCCGTGACCCCACTCTTCTTCGTCGTCCTCACGCTCGCGCAGCCCGCCGCCGACGCCCCGCCCGCCGCCGACGCCCCGCCCGGCGAGGCGCCCCGCGTGGCGCCCGCCGACGCGCCGAAGCCGACAGGCACCGTGGCCGAAGATCGCTCGGGCCGGAACCCGGTGGCGGGCCTCAAGCTCGTCACCGACACGCCGTGGTGGCAGCGGCTCAAGATCGGCGGTTTCGCGCGCGTCGGTGTCTTCTATTCGTTCCCGTTGCGCGAGGAGCAGCTCGTCGGCGGGAACGGCGGCTTCCGGCTCGCCGACTTCCGCCTCAACCTCGACTTCCGGCCCGTCGAGCGGCTCACCGTGTACGCGTCGGTCGAGTTCGCGGCGCCGCTCGTCGACCCCCTCGACCCGCTCGGGGGGCGCCGCATCGTCGACGTGCGCGACGCCTTCGTCGAGTACGAGGTGTGCCGCGGCCTGCTGGTGAAGGCAGGCCAGTTCCGCCCGCCGTACTACGCCGAGATGCTGCTGTCGGACGGCTCGATTCCATTCGTCTCGCGCTCGGTGCTCGCCAACGGCATCGCGCCGCCCGAGGGCTACGGGCCGCGCACCCACCTCGCCCCCGACCGGCAGGTGGGCCTGCAGCTCTCGTCGAAGCGCCTGGGAGACGCCCTCGGCTTCCGCTACGCCGTGGGCGTCTTCAACGGCAACGGCCAGAACCAGCTCTTCAACGACAACAACTCGGTGAACCCCATCGGCCGCGTCGAGGTGGACTTCCGCGAGACCGTCACCCTGGGCGTCAACGCCGGGTACAACGTGCTGACGACGGGCGCGCGGCCGAACCGGCTGTCGACGAACACCCTCGACTACGGCGTCGATCTCGAGGCGCACAAGTGGGGCCTGCAGGCGCTCGGCGCCTTCCTCGGCCGCAGCGCGACCTACAGCTTCCAGGGGCTCGCGCCAGACTCGGCGATGGGCGCGCTGGGGCAGTTGCGCTATTTCCACGAGGACACCGGCCTCGAGGGGGCGGCGCGCCTGGCCTGGTACGAGCCCTCGCAGGCGCAGCCCGACGACGCCGTCGTCGAGGTGGCGGCGATGGTGGGCTGGCGCCCCTTCAAGCTGCCGTTCCGCGTTCTGGCGCAGTACACGCACCGCGCCGAGGAGCGGCTGGTGTCCTTCCCGAACGACAGCGTGGACGTGATGCTCCACGCCATCTGGTGACGGCATGCGATGCCTGACGATTCTGCTGTCGGCCGTGCTCGCCGGCGCCTGTACCCAGACGACGCCGCCGGCCCGCGCTTTCAAGGTCGGCAGCCGCGCCGACCTCATCGGCGGCAAGCGCGCGCTCGCCGACGTCGGTGACTACAAGATCACCAACGGCCTCATCCAGGCGGTCGTGCAGGACGTCGGGACGTCGCGGGGCTTCGGCGCCTTCGGCGGCTCGCTCATCGACGTCGACCTGGTGCGGGGCACCGAGGCGACGGCGACGAAGGGCCCGGTCGGCAACGACTACTTCACCGAGATGTTCCCGGCCTTCTTCCTCACGGCCATCGAGCCGTCGAAGGTCGAGGCGGTCACCGCGCCCGACGGCACCGCGAAGATCGTCGTGTCGGGGCGCTCGGGGTCGTTCATCAGCGTGGTGAACGCCATCACCGACGTCGTCTACCCGAAGGAGCCGCTCGACTACTCGGTCGAGTACCAGCTCGAGCCCGGCCGGCAGTACCTGAAGATCGTCACCACGGTGACGAACCCGGGCACGGCCGACGTGCAGTTCCCGCTGTCGATTCCCTTCGGGTTCGTGACGCTGCTCGGCGAGGGGCAGCGGCTCTTCGTGCCGGGCGAAGCGGGCTTCGACATGCGCTTCCACCTCGAGGACACGGTCTACAAGCGCAACGCCGACCTGCAGGCGCTCCCGGGCGAGGTGACGTCGATGTGGACGACCGAGGGCGACGGGGTGAGCTACGCGCTGGTGGCGGCGCGCTCGGCCGGCGGCGGGTACATGGGCGGCAAGTCGCAGTTCTACCCGACGGCGAAGCCCGACTCGCTGCTCATCCCCATCGCGTCGTCGTCGTTCCTCGGCAGCTTCTGGGCGCGCTCTCCCGAGGTGCTGCGCCCGAAGCAGAGCTTCAGCTACGTCGGCTACCTCGCCGTGGGCTCGGGCGACGTGGCCTCGGCGCAGCGGGTCGTCTACGAGCTGCGTGACGTGCGGCAGAACCCCAACGGCTCCGAGACGGTGCTGAGGGACAAGACGCCGTACGGCACCGTCTCGGGCCTGGTGCGAGAGGGCGCGACGCTGCGGCCGATGGGCGGCGTGTCGGTGGTGCTGCAGAACGCCGCTGGTGAGTACCTGAGCCAGGCGACGACGCTGCCGAGCGGGTTGTACTCGGCGCCCGTGCCGCCAGGGCGCTACCGGGCCTACGCCGTCGACGCCTCGCGCGACGTGGCGGTGAGCGACTTCGTCGAGGTCGCCGAGGGCGGGCAGGCGCGCGTCGACCTGTCGCTGAGCGAGCCGGGCGACCTGCGCGTCGTCGTGCGCGACGCCAGCGGCCAGGCGATTCCGGCGAAGCTGTCGATCGAGGGCGTCTACGAGAACGACGTGCCGGGCCGGCTGCCGCGCGCTTTTCTCTACAACCTGAAGGCCGGCGAGCGGTACCGGCGCAGCGACTTCGTGCCCGACGACCCGGCCGACCCGGGCACCCGGCGGTACCTCGAGAAGGTGCTGTTCGCGCACGACGGCTCCGCCGGCGCCCGGCTGCGCCCGGGGAGGTACACGGTGTGGGCCTCGCGCGGCATCGAGTACACGCTCGAGCAGCGCGAGGTCGAGATCGTCGCCGGGAAGACCACCACGATCGGCCTGTCGCTCACCCACGTGCTGCCGACGAAGGGGTGGATCAGCGCCGACTTCCACGTGCACTCGGTCAAGAGCGTCGACAGCGACATGGAGCTCGACGAGCGCGTCGCCAGCTTCGCCGTCGAGGGCGTCGACCTGATGACGTCGACGGACCACAACATGGTCGCCGACTACCAGCCCACCATCGACGCGCTGGGCCTCGAGCCGTGGCTGCGCAGCGTCGTGGGCCTCGAGCTCACCTCGCTCGAGATGGGGCACTTCAACGCCTTCCCCATCGCCACCCAGCCGGGGCCGATTCAGCACGGCAGCTTCCGCTGGTTCTACCGGCCGCCGGGCGAGCTGTTCGCCCAGCTCCGCGGCCTGGGCAAGGACCCGCAGCGCACCATCGTGCAGGTCAACCACCCGCGAGACACGGTGCTCGGCTACTTCAACGCCTTCGACGTCGGCACCTACACCGGCCGGCCGCTCCCGGCGCCGTCGTCGCTGGTGCGGCTCGACCGCACGCCCCGGCCCGACGGCAGCCCGTCTCCGTACGATCCAGTCAACTTCAGCCTCGCCTTCGACGTGATGGAGGTCTTCAACGGCAAGCGCCTCGACAACATGTTCGCGGCGCGCGTACCGACGCGACGCCCCGAGGGGCCGGAGCCGACCCTGCCGGCCTGCCCGGCCGACGGCGCCATCACCGTCGCCTGCCTGCCGCGCCCGGGCGAGGTGATCGAGAAGCCCATCAAGTACACCGAGAACGGCGTCGAGAAGATCGTCCTCCAGCCGGCCTTCCCGGGCGCGCAGGACGAGTGGTTCACCCTGCTGGGGCAGGGCCGCCGCGTGGTGGCGACCGGCAACAGCGACTCGCACAGCGCCGGCGCCGAGGCAGGGCTGCCGCGCACGTACCTCGAGGTCGGCGCCTCAGCCGACGGCCCGATGCGGGCGCTCGACGTCGACCGCGCGATGGACGCGCTGCGCGAGGGGCGGGCCTTCGTCACCAACGGGCCCCTCGTCACCGTCGATGTCGACGGCGTCGGGCCGGGCGGCACGGCGGTGAACGCCAACGGCGTGTTCCGCCTGCGCGTCAAGGTCGAGGCGGCGCCGTGGGTCGACGTCACCCGGGTCGTGGTGCGGCGCGGCGGCCCGACCCAGGGCAAGCGGCCCGAGGTGCTCAAGGCCTACGAGGTGCAGCCGTCGAGCGCCCTGCTGCGCTTCGAGCAGACCGAGCTGCTCACCGGCGTCCCCGACGACTCGTTCTTCGTCGTCGAGGTGTTCGGCGAGCGGTCGATGTGGCCGGTGTTCTCGCCCTACGAGGTGCCCTCGCTGCAGATCAGCGACGCGGTGGGCGTCATCGGCGGCGCCTTCGGCTTCGGCAGCACCTACGGCAAGTACGAGCCGCAGCTCGCGCAGGCGGTGAAGCCCTACGCCTTCACCAACCCGATCTGGGCGGCCCGCGCGCGCAAGCAGGCGCTGACGGCCCCGAAGAAGGTGCTCCCGGTGTCGAACGCCGAGCCCTTCGCGCCGCGCCAGCTGCCAGATCTGCGCCGGCTCTTCCTGCAGTTCCACGCGGACCTGGAGTGAGCGCGCGGGCGCCGGGGGGGCTCCTCGCGGCGCTGCTGTGCGCGTCGCCGGCCGCGGCGCACCCCGAGGGCTTCCACGTGCGCGCCGTCTTCACGCTGACGAAGACCGCGGTCACCGGTCTGGTGGTGATGGACGTGGACTCGGGGGAGCGCTGCGAGCTGCTCCGCGCCGGGGCCGACGCGAACCACGACGGCGCGCTCTCGGCGCCAGAGCGGCGCGCCCTCGAGCAACGGCTCGCCGCGATGGCGCTGCGGGGGCTCAAGGTGGCCATCTCGTCGTACCCCGTGCCCCTGCGGCGCGCGGACACGCGGCTGTCGCTGCGGGGCGACGGGGCGGTGTCGCGGGCGGGGCTGTCGGTCGCGCTGCTGCTCGAGGCGAACCACCCCTACGCCGTCTCGCCGGGCATGCACTTCGACGTCGAGGCGGTGACGCCCGACGGCTCTGCGCTCAGGCTCGAGGTGCTCCAGGCGGCCGACCCGTCGGAGCGGGCGCCGGAGCCGGCCTTCTCGAGCGAGGTGGCGTCGGGCAGGCGGACCCGCGTGCGCCTGGGCTTGCTCGGGGCGGGGGGGCCGGTGCCTGACGGAGGCGCCCGGGGCCCCTGAGATGAAGGGCGCGGCGAGCCCCCCCTTCAGCCGCCCTCGCTTGCCCGGGGGCCGCGCCTTGGCTAAGGGCGGCCGGTCTTTCTCCTCCGAGGGCAGTGTGAGCGACCAGAAGAAGCCGGCAGCGACGTTCGGTGACGTGATGTTGGGCATCCCCGCGGGTGGGCGCGAGAAGACCGACGCGCCGAAGGGTGACCGCCCCGAGAGGAAGGGCGGCCCGATGGTCGTCGTCAAGCGCGCCGGCGGCGCGGTCGAGACGCGCAAGGCTGACGCGCCCGCTCCGGTCTCCGCCGCGGCGCCCCCGGCCGAGCCGGTCGCCCAGGCCAGGCCGGTCGTGCCGTCGGGGCCGTCCGTGGCCGACGAGGTGCCCGAGAGCGAGTCGTTCGGCGAGATGTTCGAGAAGCAGGTGAAGAACGGCGGCCTGCCGACCCGGAAGATGCCGCGTGTCGGCGAGAAGGTGCGCGGGAAGATCTTCCAACTCGGCGCCGAGACGGCGTTCGTGACCATCGGAAAGCTCGAGGCGATGATCGACCTCGACGAGCTGAAGGACGACGAGGGCATTCTGCGCCAGGGTGTCGGAGACGAGATCGAGGCGCACGTCACCGAGACGGGCGCCAAGGGCATTCTGCTCTCGCGCCGCCTCTCGAAGGACGCGGCCTCGCTGTCGATGCTGGGCGAGGCGAAGCTCAGCGGCATGCCGGTCGAGGGCATCGTGCTGGGCGTCAACAAGGGCGGGCTCGAGGTGGCCGTCGGCGACGTGCGCGCGTTCTGCCCGATGTCGCAGGCCGACGTGCGGCCCCGCAAGGCCGAGGAGTTCCAGGAGCTGATCGGCCAGCGCTTCACCTTCCGGGTGACCGAGGTGAAGGAGCGCAACGTGGTGCTCTCTCGGCGCGCGCTCCTCGAGGAGGAGCTCAAGGCGAAGGCCGGCGAGCTGCGCAAGACGCTCGAGGTGGGGAAGGTCGTCAAGGGGCGGGTGGTGTCGGTGCAGAACTTCGGCGCCTTCGTCGACCTCGGCGGGCTCGAGGGCCTGGTGCCGGTGAGCGAGCTGTCGCACACGCGCGTGGGCCACCCGAGCGAGGTGGTGAAGGTCGGCGACGAGCTCGAGGTCGAGATCATCCGCCTCGAGGCGGCCGAGCCGAACTCCCCGGACAAGGCGAGGCGCAAGGAGCGCATCACCCTGTCGCTGCGCAAGCTGCTCGACGATCCGTTCAAGAAGGCGCTCGAGACCTTCAAGGAGGGTCTGCAGGTCAAGGGCAAGGTGGTGCGTCTGACGCAGTTCGGTGCCTTCGTCGAGCTCACCCCCGGGGTCGACGGTCTCATCCACATCTCGGCGCTGTCGGACCGACGCATTGCTCACCCCCGTGACGCCGTGCGCGTGGGCGACGAGGTCGAGGTGAAGATCGAGAAGATCGACGCCGACGAGAAGCGCATGGGCCTGCGCCTGGTGAAGGACGGGGTGCCGGTGGGCGAGGGCGTGGCCTCGTCGGCCGCTCCCACGCAGGCGCCCGAGACCGACGCCGGGCCGAAGAGGCCCACCATCAAGCTGCGCCGCGGCCTGGCCGTCGTCGGCAAGGTCGTGCGCATCGAGAGCTTCGGCGTCTTCATCGAGTTCGAGGGCGGCAACGGCCTCATCCCGGCGAGCGAGACGGGCACCGAGCGCGGCACTGACCTCAAGCGCACCTTCCCCATGGGCAAGGAGCTGAAGGCCGAGATCATCGAGCTCGAGGGCCAGAAGGTGAAGCTGTCGATCTCGGCGGCCCAGCGCAGCGAGGAGCGCGCGGACCTCGAGGCGTGGAAGGCGACGCAGAAGCCCCAGGGCGGCGGCAAGGCGGGCTTCGGCACGCTGGCCGACAAGTTCAAGAACCTCAAGCTGGGCTGAGCGGGCGTCGGGCGGCTCGGTGGGCACGCTCCCGCCGGGCTGCGGCTCGGACAAGGCGCGTCGGCCGGCGGCCGGCGCGCGCGAGGTCCGATCGCTCCGAGGGGGCCCGGCATCGAACCGGCGGGCGCCCCCGGTCGGCTGGAAGGCGGGCGTCGCCTCGCGGGTTGAACTTTGCTAGCAGTCCCGCCGTCGGTGTGGCCCGTGGAGGCTCGGTGAACATGGCGAAGCTCCTGTCGAAGTCGGTGTTCTGTCTTGCCCTGGTGGCGGCGGTGGCGACCGCTGGCCCGGCGACGCCCACGGCGGCGGCGAAGGCGGCGTTCGACCGGGGTGAGAAGGCGCTCGAGGCGGGCAACTTCGACCAGGCCGTGACGGCCTACGGCGACGCGCTCAAGGCGACGCCCGGCTACGCGGCGGCGCTCAACGGGCTCGGCAGCGCGCTCTTCAAGCTGAGCAAGCGAGACGAGGCGCTGGCGCAGTTCCGGGCGGCCACCGAGGCGGACCCTGCGTTCAAGCTGGCCTGGTTCAACCTGGGCTTTGCCTCGCGGAAGATGCAGCAGTTCGCCGAGGCCGCGAAGGCCTACGAGCGGTACACGGCGCTCGACCCGGCCGACCCGGACGGCTTCTACGGCCTCGGGGAGTCGTACCGGCAATCGAACCAGCCGGAGAAGGCCATCGCGGCGTACGAGACGTACGTGAAGAAGGAGGCCCGCCCGACGGAGCAGAAGTACGTCGACCGCGCGAAGGACTACATCTCGCAGCTGAGGTCGGCATCGGCGAAGCCGCCCGAGGCAGCGCCCGCGGCCACCCCCGCCTCAGCGCCGACCACCGCGCCGACGACGACCATCACCCTCACGCCGACGGCGACGCCCGCGGGCCAGCCCGTGCCGGCCGCCGACCCGCTCCCCTCGCTGGCGGCGCGGAAGATGAAAGAGGGCGATCAGTTCATGGCCGAGAAGAAGTACCGCGAGGCCTCGTTCTCGTACCAGGACGCGGTGAACGCCGACCCATCGAGCGTCGAGGCGCTCTTCAAGCTCGGCAACGCCTTCGCCATCCTCGGGTACTTCAGCCAGGCCATCGACAAGTGGACACAGGTGGCCAACCTCACCAGCGACCCGGCGATCAAGAAGTCAGCGCAGGACAACGTCACCCGGGCGCAGCAAAAGCTCGCGCAGGCCGGCGGCGGCTCTCCGCAGGAGGCCGGCCGGCCGCCGGGCACGGGGCCCATCGCCGACTCGACGCGCGCCCAGGCCCGGCAGGCCTACGAGCAGGGCGTGCAGCTCATCGGCCAGCGGCGCTTCGGCGACGCCCTGGCCTCGCTCAACCAGTGCCTGCAGCTCGAGCCCGCGCTCGCCGTCGGCTACATCGCCCGCGGGTCGACGCTCATCGGGCTTCGGCGCTTCGCCGAGGCTGCCATCGACTACCAGTACGCCCTCAAGCTCGAGCCCAACCTCTCGGCGCCGCTCTACGGTCTCGCCGAGGCGTACAAAGGCATGAACCGCGTCGACGACGCGCGGCAGTACTACCAGCGCTACGTCGTCTCGGCGGCGCCCGACGTGCGGGCCGACCTGCAGAGCGACGCCCGGTCGAAGCTCGACCAGCTGCGGTGAGCGCGGCGTTCGCTCGGCGTCGTGGCGGGCCGCTCGAGGGCCGACCCGCCAGCGCGGTGCCATGGCCCTCGGTCACCTCCGCGCCCCCGATGGGGCCGCTCTTCAGGCCTGGGACATGAACACCGACATCAAGGCGATCACCGAGCAGGTGCAGCGTGAGAGCGCCTTCATCGAGCCGCTCTTCCTCGAGACGGGCCGCGTCATCGTCGGCCAGAAGCCGATGCTCGAGCGGGTGCTCATCGGGCTGTTGTGCAACGGGCACGTGCTCCTCGAGGGTGTGCCCGGGCTCGCGAAGACGCTCACCGTGCGCACCTTCGCTGACTCGATCTCGGCGGTGTTCCAGCGCATTCAGTTCACGCCCGACCTGCTGCCGGCCGACCTCGTCGGCACGGTCATCTACAACCAGCAGACGGCCAGCTTCGCAGTGCGCAAGGGGCCCATCTTCGCCAACGTGATCCTCGCGGACGAGATCAACCGGGCGCCGGCGAAGGTGCAGTCGGCGCTCCTCGAGGCGATGCAGGAGCGCCAGGTCACCATCGGGAACAACACGTTTCCGTTGCCGACGCCGTTCATCGTGCTGGCGACGCAGAACCCGGTCGAGCAGGAGGGTACGTACCCGCTTCCCGAGGCGCAGGTCGATCGGTTCATGCTCAAGGTGAAGGTGGGCTACCCGACGCGCGACGAAGAGAAGGAGATTCTCAACCGCATGTCGGGCGAGGGCTCGCCGAAGGTGTCGAAGGTGGTGACGCCGGAGCAGATCGCTCAGGCGCGCGGGGTGATGCACCAGATCTACGTCGACGAGAAGGTGAAGGACTACATCCTCAACATCGTCTTCGCGACGCGCGAGCCGGAGCGGTACGGGCTGAAGGACGTGAAGGACTACATTCAGTACGGGGCCTCGCCGCGAGCCACCATCTCGTTGACGCAGGCAGCCCGCGCGCACGCCTTCTTGCGGCACCGGGGCTTCGTCACGCCCGAAGACGTGAAGGCCATCGGGCTCGACGTGCTGCGGCACCGGCTGTCGCTGACGTACGAGGCCGAGGCCGAGGAGTTGACGCCCGAGCGCATCGTGCAGCGCGTCTTCGAGCGGGTCGAGGTGCCGTGAAGCGGGCGCCGGCGAAGGCGGCGCGCCCGTCGCACGTTGCCACCGAGACGAAGAAGGAGCTCATCAAGCGCATCCGCAAGCTGGAGATCTCGACCCGCAAGGTCGTCACCAGCGTGCTCGGCGGCCAGTACCACTCGGTGTTCAAGGGCCGGGGCATGGCCTTCTCCGAGGTGCGGCAGTACCAGCCCGGCGACGAGGTGCGCACCATCGACTGGAACGTCACGGCGCGCATGAACGACGCGTACGTCAAGGTGTTCACCGAGGAGCGGGAGCTCACGGTGATGCTGGTGGTCGACGTCTCGGCGAGCGAGGTGTTCGGCTCGAGGGAGCGCAGCAAGGCCGAGGTGGCGGCCGAGGTTGCGGCGCAGATCGCCTTCTCGGCCATCGCCAACAACGACCGGGTGGGGCTGGTGCTCTTCTCGGACCGCGTCGAGAAGGTGGTGCCGCCGCGCAAGGGCCGCTCGCACGTGCTGCGCCTCATCAGCGACATCCTGTCGTTCCAGCCCGAGGGGAAGGGCACCGACGTCGGCGCGGCGCTGACGTACCTGTCGCACATCGCCAAGCGGAAGACGGTCACCTTCCTGGTGTCGGACTTCCTGACCGACGACCTCGAGAAGCCGCTGCGCATCGTCGCGCGAAAGCACGATTTGGTTCCCTGCGTCATCGTCGACCCGCTCGAGCAGCTGTTCCCGAACCTCGGGCTCGTCGACCTCGAGGACCCAGAGACGGGCGAGCGCTTCCTCGTCGACACCAGC
>JADCJJ010000437.1 GCA_020247085.1 Myxococcaceae bacterium
CGCTCGTCGTCGCTGATCTCGAGCGCGTCGTTCTGCCACCAGACGAAGGACAGCGCCGTCGCCAGCGCCGACACCCCCAGCATCACGAGCCAGTTGCGGGCAAAGCGCAGGGCGATGACACGGAGGAGGGAGCGCACGGAGGACCCGCGCCGAGTGTAGGGGGCGCTGCCTGGCGTGGCGACATTCCAGGCTCGCCCGGGCCGTGGGCCTGGCCCGGGTCACCGTCAGCGGCGCGGCCGGGCGGCGCGCTTTCGCGGGCGGGGCGGGGTCGCGGTTCGCGTCGGCGGCGGCCAGCGCGCGTCAGCGGCGAGGGGGCGCCCGGAGGCTCACGGCTCCCAGCGTCGGCCCGTCTCGCAGTCGACGTGGCGCAGCGAGACGCCGGCGGGCGCCACCTCCATCACCCCGAAGAGGATGGGCAGGGTGAAGCGCCGCGGTCCGATGGAGCCGGGGTTGAAGACGGTGAGCCCGCGCTCCTGGCCCGCGAAGGGCACGTGCGAGTGGCCGCAGACGATGAGTGACGCCTTCGCCGCGCGGGCGCGCCGGGCGGCGTCGGCCCGGACCCGCGGGCCCGCGAGCGCGACGTGCGTGAGGAAGATGGTGAGCTGCGTCGCGCCGCCGTGCGTCAGCTCGAGCGTCAGGCCGTCGGGCAGGTCCGTCGCCCGCTCGTCGATGTTTCCACGCACGGCGTGCACCGGCGCGATGGCCCCGAAGGCCTCGAGCACCGCGCGGTCGCCGATGTCTCCGGCGTGCAGGAGCACGTCCGGGCAGAGGGACCGCAGGAGCTCCAGCCCCCGCGCGTCGGGGCGCGAGTGGGTGTCGGCGACGAGGCCCACGCGCAGCGAGCCATCGGGGCGCAGCGGCACCCGGGCCCGGGCGCTGGTGAAGGGCGGCGGTCGAGACATCGCCGCGGCCCTGTAGCGCAGGTGCCGTGCCCGGGCGGCGCTCTTCCGTGGCGTGCCTGAAGGGGGCGCCCCCGGCGTCGCGCTGACGGTGCGCCGAGGCCCGCGGGGGTCGGGACCGCGCCCGGCGCCCCGCCCAGCGCTCGCCGCCGAGGGGACCCTTCTCGGGGCGCCTCGAGGCGCGGCCCCGGCGTCATGCCCGCTTCTCGTCGCCGAGGGCCGAGCGGTGCACCGCGCGGTAGCTCGACGCCACGCTCTCGAAGAGGGTGACGTGACGGGCCGTGAAGGGCGGCGCCGCGAAGTCGCGCAGCGTCGCCTCGAGGTCGCCGAAGGGGAGCCCCACCTTCGCGCGGGCGAGCGTGACGTGCGGGGCGTACGGCCGGGTCCGCTCGACGGGCTGCACGCCCGGCAGGTCGTCGAGCAGCAGCGTCTGCCGCGCGTCGGCCTGGAGCGCGGAGAGCGCCTCGAGCGCCCCGCCCACGCCCAGCCACAGCACCGAGGGCGCGCGCGCGGTGCCGAAGGTGCCGACGCCGGCGAGCGACAGCGAGAGCGGCCCGTGCCGGCTCGCCACCGCGTCGACGAGCGGCGTCAGCGTCGCGACGTGCGCCGGCGTGGGGTTGCCCAGGAAGACGAGGGTGAGGTGCAGCTTGTCGGCGTGGACCCAGCGGGCGTCGACCGTCGGCCGCGCGCGCTCGATGACCTGCCCCGCCAGGGCGCGGGAGGTGTCGTCGAGGTCGATGGCGAGGAAGACGCTCATGGCAAAGCGGGGCGACGAGCCAAGCGCGGGCGACGGGCGTGAGCAACCGCGCGGACGAGCCCCGGCGCCGCGACGGGCCCGCGCGGGCCTGCTACACCGCCGGCCCATGCTCCGCGACGCCACGCCGAAGACCACCCGCCTCGTCGATTACTCGCCGCCCGACTTCGCCATCGACTCGGTGGCGCTCACCTTCGACCTCGACGCCGAGCGGACCGAGGTCGAGGCGACGCTGTCGCTGCGGCGGCTCTCGGGCGCGGGCCCCCTCTCGCTGCACGGCGACTCCGACGCCGAGGGCTCGGGGCAGCTGCTCTCCATCGCGCTCGACGGGCAGCCGCTGGCCGAGGGCCGCTATGCGCTCACCGACGCCGGGCTCACGCTGCAGGCCCCGCCCGACCGCTTCACCCTCACCACGCGCCGGCGCCTGTCGCCGTCGAAGAACAAGAGCCTCGAGGGGCTCTACGCCTCGGGCAGCGGCCTGTTCACCCAGTGCGAGGCCGAGGGCTTCCGGAAGATCACCTGGTACCTCGACCGCCCCGACGTGATGAGCGTCTTCACCGTCACGCTGCGCGCCGACCCGGCGCGCTTCCCGGTGCTGCTGTCGAACGGCAACAAGGTGAGCGAGCGCGACGAGGTCGTCGACGGCCGGACCCGCCGCGTCGCGGTGTGGCACGACCCGCACAAGAAGCCGGCCTACCTCTTCGCCGTCGTGGCCGCAGACCTCGTCGCCCGGCGCGACCGCTTCACCACCATGAGTGGCAAGCCCGTCGAGCTGAACGTCTGGGTGCGCGCCCATGACCTCGACCAGACGGCCCACTGCATGGACAGCCTGAAGAAGTCGATGCAGTGGGACGAGGTGCGCTTCGGCCGCGAGTACGACCTCGACGTCTTCAACCTCGTCGCCGTGTCGGACTTCAACATGGGCGCGATGGAGAACAAGGGCCTCAACGTCTTCAACACCAAGTTCGTGCTGGCCCGCCCCGACACCGCCACCGACGTCGACTTCGCCGGCATCGAGGCCGTCGTGGGCCACGAGTACTTCCACAACTGGTCCGGCAACCGCGTCACCTGCCGCGACTGGTTTCAGCTCTCGCTCAAAGAGGGCTTCACCGTCTTCCGCGACCAGGAGTTCTCGTCGGACGTCGGCTCGCGCGCCGTGCGGCGCATCGAAGAGGTGCGGCGCCTGCGCAGCCTGCAGTTCCCCGAGGACGGGGGCCCCACCGCGCACCCGGTTCGGCCCGACAGCTACGTCGAGATCAGCAACTTCTACACCGTCACCATCTACGAAAAGGGCGCCGAGGTGGTGCGCATGTACCTGACGCTGCTGGGCGACGAGACGTTCCGTCGCGGCACCGACCTCTACTTCAGCCGCCACGATGGGCAGGCCGTCACCACCGACGACTTCTTGAAGTGCATGGCCGAGGTGAGCGGGCGCGACTTCACCCAGTTCCAGCGTTGGTACTCGCAGGCGGGCACGCCGAAGGTGACGGCCACCTCGACGTGGAGCGCCGAGGCCGGCGCGTGGACGCTCACGCTGCGCCAGGCGGTGCCGCCGACGCCGGGGCAGCCCGAGAAGCGGCCGATGTTGATTCCGGTGACGACGGCCCTGCTGGGCGCCGGGGGCCGCCGCCTGCCGCTGGTGGTGAACGGCGTGGCGCGCGGCTCCGAGTGCGTGCTCGAGCTCACCGAGGCGGCGCAGACGTTCGTCTTCTCGGGGCTGACCGAGCGCCCGGTGCCGTCGCTGCTGCGAGGCTTCTCGGCGCCGGTGGTGCTCGAGACCGACGACGACGAGGCGGCCCTGCTGTTCCGCCTGGCGCACGACGACGACGCCTTCAACCGTGTCGAGGCCGGGCAGGAGCTCTTCCTGCGGCACCTGCTGGCGAGCGTCGCGGCGCTGCAGGGCGGCGGTGGGCCGCTGCCGGCGTCGCCGAAGCTCGTGGGCGCGGTGAAGACGGCGCTCGAGGCCGCGCGCATGCCGGGGGCCGACCCGTCGCTGCTGGCGCTGGCCTTGAGCGTGCCGGGCCTCGACGTCATCGGCGACCGCCTGCCCTGGGCCGACTACGGCAGCGCCCAGGTCGCCCGGGAGCACCTCGTCACCGAGCTTGCGACGCAGCTCTCGGGGCTCGTCGGCGAGGTCGACGCGCTCCTCTCGCGCTCGCTCGACGGCGCGGCCTACCGCTTCACGCCCGAGGACGTTGGCCGGCGCAGCCTGCGCAACCTGCTGGTGGCGTGGCGCGCGCGGCTCCCCGGAGGCGAGGCGCACGCGCAGGCGCACCTCGAGCGGGCGAGCTGCATGACGGACACGCAGGCGGCGCTGGCGCTCCTGTCGAACACCACGGGCCCGGCGCGCGACCGCGCCTTCGCCGACTTCTACGCGCGCTGGAAGGGCGAGGCGCTGATGGTGGACAAGTGGTTCGCGCTGCAGGCCACCAGCACCCGGCCGCAGGCCCTCGACGACGTGCTGGCGCTGGTGAAGCACGAGGCCTTCACGCTCGAGAACCCGAACCGGGCGCGCTCGGTCATCGCCGCCCTCGGCATGTCGAACCCGCTGCGCTTCCACGAAGCGAGCGGGCGGGGCTACGTCTTCCTTGCCGACGTGGTGCGCACCCTCGACGGCTTCAACCCGCAGATCGCCGCGCGCATGTTGACGCCGCTCACCCGCTGGCGCCGGCAGGACGCGCCCCGGCAGGCGCTGATGAAGCGGGAGCTGCAGCGGGTGCTCGACCGCGAGGGCTGCAGCAAGGACGTGTACGAGATCGCCTCGAAGTCGCTCGCCTGAGGCGCCGGGCCGCCGAGAGGCCGAGCCCCGTCGCGGGGCGTCTCGTCGACCCGGGCGGCAGGTGAACCACCACTGCCTCGCCGTCGGACACGCTTGACGCGTGAGGCTCCGCTCAGCGCGGCTGGCGGGGCGCGAGCCTCAGCGGCGTCGCGTGCCTGCGCGGCGACCGGGCAGGAGTTGCTCGTGATGGTGTCCGAAGCACGACGGCGCCGGGCGATGTCGACACTGGCCGTGCCGTGGGCCGTCACCCTGTACGACCCGAGAGGCCCTCGCGGCGTCATCCACCAGCACCTGGGCCTGCTGCGCATGGCGGTGGCCGGGTTTGCGCTCGGCCGGACGAGCTTCCGAGGCGCAGAGGACGTGGCCGAGGACCTGGCTCCTCGAGGGCGTCGACGCCTGGGGCCGAGGCAGAAGGCCCGCCGGCCCTCGGACACCGCGCTCTCCACGCTGGTGACGCGCGAAGGCTTCGTCCTCGACGTCGCGGACAGCCCCATCGTCGACCTGACGGACGCCGTGCAGAGGTGGTGCCTCCGGCAGACGACGACCTTCCACAGCGAGGTCGAAGCCGTCGAGGCGCGCCAGTTCAGCACCTCGATGCCCGAGGCCTCCCTCGACGACACCGCCGAGCAAGCCTGCCCGGCCGGGGCGCCTTGCTCCCGGTGGACACCCGCCCGGAGTGGGGTCCCGTCGGCGCGAGGGGTTCGAAGAGGATGACCGCCGGGGACGGCGGCGCTCGATGCGTCAGCGCCGCACGGGCCGGGCCTCGAGCTGGCGCCGCTTCTCGTCTTGCGCGTCAGGGCGCCACCGGTCGTGCTCACCCTCGAAGGCCTGGAGCAGCTCGCGCGCCCGCGTGGTGCGCTGGATGCCCTGTTCGAGCCGAGCGTCAGAGGGGTCGTTCACGTCGGCGCCGAGGCGTTTCCGTCGGAGGCGTCACCGCACGAGGTGGGGAACAGGTCGGCGCAAGCGGAGCTGCGAGCGCCGCTGTTCAGGGCCGCCAAGGGCGGACGGACTCCCGCCATGAGCGCTGGCTGAAAGGCACTCGCCGCGCGCAGCTCCAGCCGGGCGCCCGGGTCCGACGCGCCGCCGCTCGAACTGGTCTCATTCCGCCGGCCTTCACGACGAGGCTCGTGGAGCCGCCGTTCTGGCCAGGATCCCCGCCCACGCGGGCGGGACCGGGGCCGGTGTGGGCGAGCGTCTCGGGGTGAGCAAGACGCCGCCGCTTCCGCGCGTGAGGCCTCTCGTCGCGCTGAAGACGAGCCTCGAGTCCGCGAACACGCCGCCTGCATCGGCGACCCGGAGGACGGCGCCCGGGAGGAAGCCTTTGTCGCCCAGTCGGGGCGGGCCGAGGGCGTACAGGTGCGGCGCCGTCACGCCTCCGCCCGGGTTCGCGCCGGTCACCTCGTGCCCTCCCGACAGGCCGTTGATGC
>JADCJJ010000438.1 GCA_020247085.1 Myxococcaceae bacterium
CGCCACCCGGCTGGTGCCCGAGATGATGCAGACGAAGCAGCGGCAGGTCGGCATCCGGGTGCCGCAGGCGCCCCTCATGCTGGCCATCGCCTCGAAGCTCGGGCGCCCCATCGTCACCACTTCGGCTACCGACGCCGACGAGCAGGTGCTCATCGACGCGCGTGACATCAAGGAGGCCCTCGGCTCCCGGCTCGACCTCATCCTCGATGGCGGCGTGCAGCCCAACGAGCCATCGACCGTCGTCTCGTTGATCGACGACCGCATCGAGGTGCTCCGGCAGGGGAAGGGCATCATCGTCGGTTGAGCCGGGGGCCGGTGACGGAAGCTCCCCGGTGGCCCCGGTTCGAGCCGCCTGGTGGGCGAGGGCCGGTTGCCCGGCGCGCGGCAAGCTCGAGCGCTGGGCATGCTCCGCGGCGCCGCGTGTGTGGCGAGGTGACGCGGACGCGTCCGTCGCCCTCCGAGGCGGCCGGCGCCGGTTGCGCGAAGGTTCCGCGGCGTCGCGGCGATGCGCTACCGTCTGCCGTCATGACGCTCCGTCTCGTAGCGGCGTGCGCCCTGCTGTCGGTTGCCTGCGGGCCTTCCACGGTGAGCCCCGCGCCCGTCTCGGGTCGGGTGGGCGTGCAGCCCGGCGCGACGTACTTCTGGCAGGTGCGGACCTCGGCCATCGAGTGGGGCGAGTGCTCCGACGCCGAGGACTTCAGGGCCGGCGCCAGCGCGCTGCCGGTGGGCATGAACAGCTACGTCGTCTACAAGACCGACGTCGAGGGCCGCAGCGCCACCGCACAGAGCTGCATGCAGCTCGACCCGCGCACGTGCACCGACTCGTCGAGCCGAATCACCTTCTCAATCGCCGGCCCCGAGCTGACGCTCGTGCGAGACCCGGTGTCGGACCCGCTGCGGGTGCGCCAGGCCAACGGCGTGGTGCGCGACAGCACCTGCCGCCTGGTGCAGCAAGAGACCTGGCTCTTCCGCGACCAGGGCAAGACGTTCGACCTCGAGATCAACACCACCATGAGCCTCGAGGAGCCCATGGGCACGGAGTGCGCCCTCATCGAGGACGACCTCAAGGCGCGCTCGAGCAACGGGCTCGGACTGCGGGGCTGCGTCGTCACCTTCCGCCTCGGCGGCGACCTGCGCTGAGGCTCAAGCGCGGGTCAGCACCAGCTTCACCAGCTCGGGCGGCGCCCCGACGCGCATTGGCGGGCCGACGAAGCCGCAGCCGCGCGAGGTGTACAGCCACGTCGCGCCGTGGCGCGACAGCCCGGTGTTCCGCTCACCCCAGATGGCCGTTCCGATGAGCGTGCCGGGGAACACCTGGCCCCCGTGCGTGTGCCCCGACAGCTGTAGGCCGATGCCGTGGCTGGCGACGGCGTCGAGGTTGTTGGGCTGGTGCGAGAGCAGCACCGAGGCCCGGTCGCGGTGGCGCCCGGCCACGGCCGCGTCGAGATCGTACTCGCCCCCGCCGAAGCGCGTGCCCCAGTCCTCGACGCCGATGAGGTCGAGCGACGCGGCCGCGTCGCCGACCCGCACGTGCCGGTTCCGCAGCACGGTGAAGTCCATGCCCTCGAGCGCCTTCGCCCAGCGCTCCCAGCCCGAGTAGTAGTCGTGGTTGCCCGAGCAGAAGTACGTGCCGTGCCGCGACGAGAGGTTGCGCAGCCGGGCGACGTATTGGCCGAGCTGCGCCGGGGGCCCGTCGACGAGGTCGCCGGTGATGGCCACCAGGTCTGGCTTCGCGCGGTTCGCCTCAGCGACCAGCACGTCGAGGAACTTCGTCTGAATGATGGCGCCCACGTGTACGTCGCTGAGCTGCACGATGGTGAAGCCCTCGAGCGCGGCCGGCAGGCCTGGCAGTCGCACCGGCACCTCGGTGAGCGCCGGCGGCGTCATGGCCCGGTACACGCCGAAGGTGGTGAGGCCGCCCCCGACCCCCAGCGCCGTCGCCGCGCCGACGCGCGACAGGAACTGGCGTCGGCTCGGCTCGTCGGGGGCTCGAGGAGGGGTCGGCAAGGCGAGCGGCAGGACGGCCTCGATCGACGGCACGCCGCTGCCCAGCGAAGCTGGCGCCTGGCGCCGTCCCCGGCGCGCCAAGAACCAGCGCACCGCCTCGAAGGCCACCAGCACCAGGAGCACGTGGAGCAGCAGGCCCCAGAGGGTCAGCACCGTGAAGGTCGCGGTCGGCGGCGGCGTCCCGTCTTCGCTCCAGAGCCGCAGCAGCGGCACCGCGGCGTACGTCGCCAGCAGCACCGCCGCGAGCGCGCGCCGCACCCAGGGTGACGTGGTGACGTCGGCCACCAGCCGCTTGAAGAGGTACCAGTTGAGCGCCCCGAAGAGCGCCAGCATCAGCAGCCCGAGGGCGACGCGGATCAACGCCATGTCGCGACGCTAACCGGCGCCGGGCCTCGCCGCTTCCCCGCCCCTCGTCCCGGTGGCGCTTTCAGGCAGGGCGCCGGCGCCGGGCGGCCAGCGTCGCCGCGACGGCCAGCCCGGCCACCGCGCCGAACAGGAGCGCGCCGATGAGGTCGACCGCGTCGGCGAGGCGGGCCGGGGTGACGGTGGCGACGAGGGCCGTCACGACGTCGACCCCCCCACCGTCGCGGGCGGCCTTGATGGCCGCGAGCGCGGCGGCGGCGGCGAGGCCGAGCAGGGTGCAGCCCGCGAAGGCGAGCAGCCCGCGGGCCCAGAGGGCCCCCGCCGACAGGGGCGGCCGCTCGCACGCGGGCCTGGCATCGTCGGCGGTGAGGTGCGACAGGTCGGTCGCCCGGAACGGCGCGAAGCGGTGGAGCAGCAGCAGCCCAGGCAGCGCCGCCGGCACCGACAGCAGGAAGAACCACGTCCACCCCAGCGCGTCTGCCAGGGCCCCCGAGACGGGGCCGGTGAGCGTGCGGCCCAGCCCGAACAGGCTCGACAGCAGCGCGTACTGGGTCGCCGAGAAGCGCTTCTCGGTGAGGCGCAGCATGAGGAACGAGAAGGCCGCGGTGCCCAGCCCGCCGGTGAAGTTCTCGAGGCTGACCGCCGCGTACAGCAGCCCCCGGTCGACCGGCAGCGCCGCCACCAGCGCGTAGCCGACGTTCGACATGCCCTGGACGACGCCGAACACCCAGAGGGCGCGCGTCATCGACAGGCGCTGCGCCGCGAAGCCCCCGACGAAGACGCCGAGTGCGATGGAGACGAGCGTCGCGGTGCCGCTGCCGACGCCGACGTCCCACGCGTCGTAGCCCCGCTGCTGCAGGAACGGGCGAATGAGTGCGCCGGCCAGGTTGTCGGCCAGCTTGTAGAGAAAGAGGAAGGAAGCGATCTCGAGCGCGCGGGGGCGGGCCAGGAACCCGACGAAGGGCTCCCACACCGCCGCAGCGAGGCTCGTCGGCGGCGCCGGCTGCGCCTCTGGCTCTGGAGCCCAGAGCGTGACCGGGACGAGGGCGAGGAAGACGAGGGCGAGCGCGAAGATGGTCGTCTGCCAGCCGAGGACCGGCGCGCCGTCGACCTGCCACTGCGACAGCGAGATGACGGCGTTGCCCGACAGCCACATCGCCACGCGGTACAGCGCCGTGCGGGTACCCGCCGCGGGCCCCTGCTCGTCGGCCCGGAGCACCTCGACGGCG
>JADCJJ010000439.1 GCA_020247085.1 Myxococcaceae bacterium
CCCGCCGACGAGCCGCCCGCCGACGAGCCGCCCGCCGACGAGCCGCCCGCCGACGAGCCGCCCGCCGACGAGCCCTCCAACACGCTCGAAGACCCGTTTTCGGCGGAAGACCGGCCCAGGCTGATCGACCTCTCCAACAAGCAGACGCTGATCGCCCTCGGCGCCGTCGGTGTGCTGGCGCTGCTGGCGCTGCTCCTCGTCGTCCTCGTGCTCGTCGCCTGACGCTGCCGGCCCACGAGGAAGCCGGCGCGCCAGCTTCGACCGCCGCGCCCGCTACCGGGTGCTGATGCGCGCTACCGGCTGAATGTTGAGCTCCGGAGACAGCTCCTGGTAGCTCACCACCGAGAACGGCGGGTTGAACTCGTACTCGAGCAGCTTTCGCACATACCGGCGAATGTCCATCGAGGTGAGGATCACCGGGCGCTGCGCCGTCGGCGGTAGGTGACCACACTCGTTCTTCACCGCCTGGACGATCTCCTGCGCGATGTCTGGCTCGAGCGCGAGGTGCGTGCCGGCCGACGTCCGCTTGATCGACGACCGAATCGCCTCTTCGATCTGCGGATCGAGCAGATAGACGATGAGCGTGTTCGTGCCGCGGGCGTACTTGTGCGAGACGTACCGCTTCTGCGCTGAGCGCACGTGCTCTGTCAGCATCACGCTGTCGGCCTCGGTTTGCCCCTGCTCGGCGATCGCCTGAAGAATGCCGCGTAGGTCGCGAATCGAGATCTCCTCCTCCACCAGGCGCCCGAGCACGTCGGTCAGCTTGAGCACCGTGATGACCTTGGGGATCACCTCCTTGACGATCGCCGGGAAAGCCTTCTCGAGCTGGTCGAGCATCGACTGCACTTCCTGCACACCCAGAAACTCCCGCGCCTGCCGCCGCAGCACGGCGGCGACGTGCAGAATCATGTAGCCCGGCACATCCCACGTCGTGAGGCCCGCAGCCTCGAGCATCTCTTTGTGCTGCTCGGGAACCCACGCCGCGGGCTGCCGCGTCGCCGGGTTCACCGCCTCGAAGCCCTCGATGTTCATCAGCTTGAGGCGGTCGACGGTGTCGTTCACCAGGATGTGCCCGAGCGTCGCCTGCCCGGTGACGACGGGCACCTCGTTGATCTGAATCTGGTACGCCCCCGGAGGGAGCCCCGGGTTTCCACGCGCGCGCACCCCGGGGAAGCGCACGCCCAGCTCGACGAACAGCCCGTCACGCATGAAGGGGATCAGCTCGTAGAGAAACTTGCCTCCGTCCTGCCGCGAGTCCACGAAGGGCACCAGCGCGTCCGACACCTCGAGGACGATCGGCGTCACCACGGGGATGAAGAGCTCGCTGTCGGGGTTGATGGGCTCCTTGGGCTGCGGCTCGGCGGCGGCAGGGGTGTCGCCGTTCTCACCGTTCTCAGCCCCCGCGTCCCCCCCCTCAAGGCCTCCCCCTTCGGACTTTCGCTTGTCCTTGGTCAACAGCTTGTAGGCTCCGAAGCCGGCAAGCCCGCCCATGATGAAGAAGGGCAGCTTCGGCAACCCGGGAATCAGCCCCAGTGCGATGAGCATGCCGGCGGCGATGGCGATGGCGCGCGGGAAGGCGATGAGTTGCCCACCGACGTCTTTGCCGAGATGCGCCCCCTCTTCTTCACCACCGACGCGCGTCACGATGATGCCGGCCGCCGTCGAGATGAGGATCGCGGGGATCATTCCCACGAGGCCATCACCGATCGTCAGCAGCGCATACTTCTTCGCCGCATCGCCGGCCGACATGCCCTTCTGTGCGACGCCGATGGCCAGACCGCCGATGATGTTGACGACCGTGATGATGATGCCGGCGATGGCATCGCCCTTGACGAACTTCATGGCGCCGTCCATCGCGCCGAAGAGTTGGCTCTCGCGCTCGAGGTCGCGCCGCTTCCGCTTCCCCTCCTCCATGTCGATGGAGCCGGCCCGCAGGTCGGCGTCGATCGACATCTGCTTGCCGGGCATCGCGTCGAGCGTGAACCGCGCCGCCACCTCCGAGACGCGCTCCGAGCCCTTTGCGATGACGATGAAGTTCACGATGACGAGGATGACGAAGATGATACCGCCGACGACGAAGTTGCCTCGCGCCACGAAGTTACCGAACGCGTACACCACCTCGCCCGCGTCGCCCGTCGAGAGGATGAGCCGGGTCGTCGAGACGGTCAGCGCCAACCGGTACATCGTGGTGATCAGAAGCAGCGTAGGGAACACGCTGAACTGCAGCGCTCCGGGGATGTAGATGGTCATCAGCAAGATGATGACCGAGAGGCTGATGTTGACCGTCAGCAACACGTCGAGCAGCAGCGTCGGCAACGGGACGATCATCATCCCGATGATCGCGATCACGACGACCGCCAGGGCGATGTCGGAGTACTTGTTGAGGAAGGTGTTCGAGGCAGCGGCCTGAGCCATGAGGAGCGGGAGCGTACTCTGGTGGCGGCAGAGCCGTCGACCGACGTGACCGCTGCGCCGGGTCCTGCCCTGCCCCACTGCGCTCGGCGTGACGCAACGCGAGCCGCTCGCCGCTCGAGCCTCGCCGGCAGTTCAAGGCCCGGGAGCGCGAAAGGCCCGCCCCCGCTCAGCGCTTCATCGCGCGCCGCGCCATGCTCGTCAGCCGCCGCGCGCGCTCGACGAACGGCTCGTCAGGAGGGCCGAGCGCCTCGGCACGATGCAGATCGTCGAGCGCCTGGCGGAAGCGCTTCTTGTGGAGCCTGACCTCGGCCCGATACACCAGCGCCGCGATATCATCCGGGTCGAGGGAGAGCGCCTGCTCGAAGCACGCGAGCGCCTGGTCGTGAGCACCCTCGGCGAGCGAGATCGTCCCGAGCATGGTGAACGTGAACGCGTCAGCGCCGCTCGCGGCGAGCCCCTGGAAGATCACTTTCGCCTCAGCCACGCGCCCCTGGCTGAAGAGCTCGCGTCCCAGGGCCGCCATCGCCGCCCGGGCCTCCGCCTGGTCGGGCGCCTGAACCTCGTCGCTCAAAGTGACCCGCGGCTGCGAGCCGCTGCGGGTTCGCTTGCGGGGTCGCTTGACGTCTGCGACCTGAACCTCTTCGGTCTTTGGGTCATCCCCGAGAAAGAGCTCAGGGATCGTCTGCGTTCGCGACGATGTGCGGCTCGCCTTCTTGGGAAAGTAGACGACCTGAACCGGGGTTGGCTTGCGAGACGACTTCATTCAACCCAGCCGCTCATTTCTTCTTGTTTGCTGGCGCCGCCTTCTTCGGAGGCTCGGGCTTTCTGGCTGACTCAGGCTTCTTCGCAGGCTCGGCCTTCTTCGCAGGCTCGACCTTCTTCGCAGCACCCTTGGCGTCGGCCCCCTGCGCCCCCTCGATCAGCTCAAGGGCCGCCGCGGCCAGGACGCGGGCACGCATCGCCAACGGGTCCTTACCCGTCTTGTCGAGGTCGACGCAGGCCTTCAGATCGTTGGCCGCCTCCATCACATTCCCGAGACGAAGGTGCACCTCTCCGCGGTTGAGGTACGAGGCGAGTTCCTTGGGGTCGAGCGCGAGCGCGTGGTCGAACTGCTCCTTCGCCTTCTCATACTCGTCCTGCGCCATGTACACGCACCCAAGCGCCGTGTGGTAGTACGCCTCGGTTGGCTCGAGGGCGATGAGGCCGTTGAACATCGTTTCGGCCTCGGTGTACCGCCCGCTCGAGTAGAGGTTGAAGGCGATCTGTGCCATCTGCAGCATCTCGGGGCCAGAGATGGCGTGGAAGCTGCGCAGGTTCATCTCGCCGCTGAGGTACTTCTCGGAACGCTCCGGCGTGTAGAGTACCTTTTGCCAGTTTGGCGTGACCGGGCTGCTGATCACTTGGCCGGTCGACGTGATGGGCACGTCGGGGTGAATCGGCTTGGGCGCTTCCTTCGGCGGGCTCTTCTTGTCGGTCATTCGTCCCCTCGCACCGTCAGGTCAAAAAAAAGCTGGAGGCTCCAACCGCGGAGCCTCCAGCGAGACTAGTCAACTGACAGCTGATGTCATCAGCGAATGTTGCGCGAGATGCTCTGCGCCGTGTCGTTCTGGGCCTTGAGCACCGTCGAGAGCGTGCTGAAGAAGAGGTTGATGTTGTTCATCGCCTGCTGGTAGCTCGCCATCGCCCGCTGGAAGTTGGCGGCGTCCTGAGGGTCCTGCATGTTGAACCGGCGCGGGTCGGGCATGCCACGACCATCCCACTTCGGCTTTCCATCGGTGAAGTTGCCGTAGTTCAGGTCGCCGTTCGGAATGGCCCAACCGGTCGCGTCGGTACCGCTGTTGCTCACGCCCGTCGAGGCAGAAGTCGTCGAAGACGGCGGAGGAGGAGCAACCGGCGTGTTGGTCGCGGCCGTCTCGGTGCGGGTGGGGTTGCTCATGGGCGGCGTCGTCACCGTCCCGCCGGGCACGCCGGGAGCAGGGCGCTCCGTGTTGGCGCCAGTGATCAGCGAGAGGAGCTTGTCGATGCCAGTGCCCGCGAGGCGCTGGGCCAACTCGGTCAGCTTGGGCGCCAGCTTGTCGACGAGGCCGCTGGCGAGCGGGCCGACGAACGGAATCTGGCTGACGAGGCCCTTGAGCGCGCCCGCGCCCTTCGAGAACAGGTCCTGGATGCCGTTGCCAACGACGCTCCGCAGCGCCTGAGCAGCCGCCGGGGCCACCGTGCGGATGAGGTTGGTCGCGAGCGGACGGATGAAGTTACCGATCTTGCCGAGGAACGCCATGGTTTGCTCCTTCGATTGGCGGAGGTTCATTCCTCCGCGCTGACAAAAAGGTTATCGCGAGACCAGCGCGTCAGTTGCGTGTCTTTTTCTCAGCGCCTGGAAAGGCGCTGCAGCAAAGCGGCGATCTTCTCTCGGAGCGGGTCAGTCGGCTCGACGTGCTGGGCCGCCCGCCGAAGGTCCTCGACCGCGCCAGCGCGCTGGTTCTGCGCGATTCGCACCTCGGCTCGCCCCACGTAAGCCGCTGAATCTCGAGGGGAAAGCTTCAAGCACACGTCGTAAGCCGCCAGCGCGCCCACCGGGTTGCCCGCGGCCATCTCAACGACGCCGAGCGCCTTCGCGAAGTACGGGTCGAGCGGGTTCACCGCATACAAGCCCTGAAAGATCGTTCGCGCCTCCTCCCTCTTTCCCTGGTAGAAGAAGAAGTAACCCATTCTCGCGATCGAGTAGAGTTCCTCATCCGAGTAGCCGCGCACCTCTTTCAGCGTGGCCTTGCCGTCAGCCCACTTCTGGAGCCGCTGGGCGACTCCCTGGGCGTCGCTCGCCGCCATGACCTAGTAGGCCTCCTCGGCGACCTCTTCGCGGCGCCGGCGCTCGACCTCACCCATCGCCTCGCTCACCTGACCGACGAGGGTGAGCATCTGGGCCTCGCGCTGAAGGAGCGACCGCAACCGGTCGACGCGCTCCGGCGCCGCGCGCAGCGTGCCCATGGCGCGCTCGAGCTCGGCCTGTCGGTACTCGCTCATCCGCTCGGCGACGGTCGACACGTACGGGCGGTCGAGGAACCCCTCGACGTCGGCCTCGTGCCCCTTCGGCGTCGGGGGCGCTGGCAGCCGCAGCTCCTCGGCCGAGTGCGGTGGCGCGATGGACTCGAGCAGCGCGGCCGAGGCCAGCGCGGGGTTCTTTGGGTCGCCCTTCTTTCGAACCTTGCTAGTGACCTGCGTCTTGTCGACGAGCTTGTCGCGCACGCTCCGCGGCCCACCCCACGGCCACGCTGGTGCGCGCTGCTGTTGTCCGACCTTCGCCATCGATCGTCACCTCGCCACCGGCTCGCGCCCCTACTTCTTCCCACCCTGCTGCTGCTGCAGCGCGTACACGAAGTTCAACACCTCGGCGACCGCGTCGTACAGCTCCTCGGGAACCTCCTGCCCGACGTCGACCCGGTACAGCGCCGCGGCCAGCGTCGTGTTCTTCATGAACGGCACGCCCGCGGCCCGGGCGATCTCCTTGATCTTCTCGGCCTTCAGCCGCATGCCCTTCGCGATGACACGAGGCGCGCCGTCTTTCTCTTTGTCATACTTCAGCGCGATGGCCACCTCGGGGTCGTCTGCCATGGGACGCCTCGAAGGCTAGCAGAACTCGGGCAGGCCTCGTCAGCCCGCCGCCCGCGGCCGGGCCGGGGCCGCGGCCTGCTGCTGGAGCTGGTAGACGAAGTTCAAGACCTCGGCGACGGCGTCGTAGAGTTCCTCGGGGATCTCCTGGTTCACCTCGACGCGCAGCAGCGCGTGGGCCAGCGGCACGTTGCGCAGCATGGGCACGTCGGCCTGCTTCGCGATCGCCTTGATCGTCTCAGCCTTCAGGTCCAACCCCTTCGCGAGCACCCTCGGCGCGCCGTCCCGCTCCTTATCGTAGGCCAGCGCGATGGCCACGTGGTCGGGGTTGGTGACCACCACGTCGGCGCCCTGCACCGCCTCCATCTGAGCGCCCTCCATGATCTCCTGGTGCATCTGCTTGCGGTGGGCCTTGTGGTGCGGGTCTCCTTCGCTCTCCTTGTATTCCTTCTTGACCTCGTCCTTCGACATCATCTGGTCCTTCATGTACGACTTGTGCTGCCACCAGACGTCGAAGATGGCGAAGGCGATGAAGAGCAACGTCACCTTCGTGACGACTCGCGACACGAGCTCGCCCAGCACCGTCATCGTCATGCCCGCGTCGCCGTCGATGGTCGCCACCACCAGCGCCATCGCGTCGCGCACCACTCCGTAGACGACCCACGAGGTCACCGCGAGCTTCGCCATCGACTTGGCCAGCTCGATGATCTGCTTCTTCCCGAAGAGGTTCTTGATCCCCGCGATGGGGTTCAGCTTCTCGAGCTTCGGCATCAGCGCCTCGAGCGCGAGCAGCGGGCCCACCTGAAGGAACTCGACCAGCCCGCCCGTGAGCGCGGCCGCGAAGGCCACCGGGATGCAGAGCGTGAGCAGCGTGGTCAGCGCCAGCACCAGGACCTGCAACGTGGCCGTCGAGAGCTGCTGAGGGTGGGCGATGTGGTCGATCGCGAACGAGAAGAGCATCGTGACCTTCTCCTCCACGGTGCCCCAGGTCGCCTTCACCACCCCCATCGCCACCACGAAGGCGAAGACGCCCGACAGGTCCTTGCTCTTCCACACGCTCCCCTGCTTGCGCGCGTCGTCGAGCTTCTTCTGCGTCGGCTCCTCGGTCTTGTCGCCGCCCTCTGACATGCGCGCGCTCCGCGGCTCACGACAACAGCACGATGACGCGCCGCAGCCAGCCGAACATCACGCTGAACTCACTCACCGCGCGGTTCAAGATGAGGTGCGTCGCGGTCAGCATGATGAGCACGCTGACCGCGGGCTTCAGCTGCATCGCCACGAAGAACACCTGTACCTGCGGTGCGACCCGGTTGATCATGCCCAACGCCAGGTCCGTCAGGAACGTGGCCAGCAGCACCGGCGACGAGATCGCGACCGCGATGCGCAGCATGTCCGCCGAGGTGCGGATGATCGCGTCAAAGAACGGCCAGAACCCCTGCCCGAACCTCGGGATCTGGTCCAGGCGCACCAGCTCGAGGCTGTCGGCAAACGCGCCGATCACCAGGTGGTGCCCGCCCAGCGTCAGGAACAGCACCGTCGTCAGCTGCAGGTTCAGGTTGGCGAAGAGCGACACCTGGCTGCCGATCTGCGGCACCATCAGCTGCGCCTGGTTCGTGCCCGAGAAGACGTCGATGAACCCGCCGGCCACGTTGGCCGCGTCGAAGATGATGTTCACCACCATCGCCAGCGACAGGCCGATGAAGAGCTCCTTGAGCATCAGCGCGATGAAGACCAGCGGTCCAACGGGGATCTCTCTCGTCTGCGCGATGAGCAGCGGGTACAGGACCAGCCCCAGCATCACCCCGAGCCCCAGCTTCACCTCCGACGGCACGCTCTCGCCGCCCAGGAAGGGCGTGAGGATCACCACCGGCAGCACCCGCGACATCAGCAGGGCGAACGCCAGCATGACCTGCGTCAGGTCCGTCTGGATGCCGAGCTGCGTGCGCAGCTCGTCGAGGAGCGGCTGTAGTTCCATTCCTCAGTGCTGAATGAGCGCCGGAAACCGGTCGAAGATGTTGAAGGTGAAGCGCAGCAGCTGAGAGCCGATCCACGGGCCGGCCAGGCCCAGCACCCCGAAGACCACCACCAGCTTGGGCGCGAACGAGAGCGTCTGCTCCTGAATCTGCGTCGCCGCCTGGAACACCGACACGATGAACCCCACGATGAGGCTCATCACGATTGGCGGCCCCGAGGCCACCAGCACGAGAATCAGCGCCTGCTGCGTGACGTAGGTGAGTTGGTGCACGGCTCCGCCTCCTGTCCTCAGAGGTACCCGACCACGAGGCCCTTCGCGATCAGGTACCAGCCATCGACCAGCACGAAGAGCAACAGCTTGAACGGCATCGAGATGGTGGTGGGCGACAGCATCTGCATGCCCAGCGCGAGCAAGATGTTCGACACCACCATGTCGATGACCAGGAACGGCACGAAGAGCAGAAAGCCGATCTGGAAGGCCTCCTTCAGCTCCGACACCACGAACGCCGGCGTGAGGATGAGGAAGTCGTTCTCGGTGATTCCGGCGCGGTCGCCGGGCTTGCGCAGCTTCAAGGCCAACCCGTAGAACAGCGCGCGATCCTTGGTGGTCACCTTCTTCTTGAGGAAGTCGCGCAGCGGCTCTTTCCCCCGGTTGGCCGCGTTCAGCAGCGTGTCGACGTTCTTCACGTCGAGCAACCCGCGCCCCTCAGCGACCTCGCCGCTGTCGGCAGCCCTGAACATGTCTTGGCCGACCGGCGCCATGATGTACACCGTGAGGATGATGGCCAGCCCCGTGATGACCTGCGTCGGCGGGATCTGCTGCGTCCCCAACGCCGAGCGCACCACCGACAGCACCACCGAGATCTTCACGAAGCTCGTCACCATCAAGAGCACGAAGGGCGCAAAGCCTAGCGCCCCCAGCGCGATCATCAGCACCAGGGGCCGGTTCGCGAACGACTGCTCGGTGCCGAGTGAAGCGCCAGTCAAAGGGTCTACCGCCGCCCCGCCGCCGGCGCCGCCCCGCCGCTGCGCCAGCGCCAGCGCCGGCGCGAGCAGTACCGAGACGTAGAGAATCCACCACGACAGGCGTCGCTTCATTCGCTCTCTCACGAAGAGGCCGGCGGAGAACTCGCCGGCCCTTCAGCTTCCTTCTTCCCCAGCAGCTTCTGCAAGAACGGGCTCATCAGGGGCGCTCCCGCCGAGGCCGCGGGCGTCGCCGCGAGCACGGCAGGGTCGAGCTTCGTCAGGAACGTCAGGCTGAGCTCACTCGAGCCAAGCAGCAACACCTCGGGCCCCGCCTTCACCACGTACAGCGAGCGCTTCTGGTCGAGCGGAACGCGCTCGAGCACCGTCACCACCCCCCGACGCCCCGCCGCAGGCCCCAACCCCATCAAGCGCCGCAGGCCGACGTTGAGGCTCAGGTAGGCCAGCGCCACCACGATGCCGAGCACCACGATGGTGCGCACCAGCGCCCAGCCGAGGCTCAGGTCGGCGGCGGCGAGCTCCGGCGGCTCAGCCCTCGGAATCTCGGGCTCGAGCGCCATCGGCGGTGGTGCCACGAGCTCGGCCGCCACCACCGCTGACACCCCCGCGTCCTGCGCGTGCGCCGCGCTCGCGTGCACGAGGAGCACCACCGCCGCTGGCAGCCAGACCCTCACGGCGTCAGCCCGCGAGCTCGACGATGCGAACGCCCAGGTTGCCTTCGACCTCGACCAACTCTCCGCGGGCGACGACCTTGCCGTTCACCGAGAGGTCGAGCGGCTCCCCGACCTGCCGGTTCAGGTCGAAGACGTGACCGACCTTCAGCCCGACCACCTCCTCGGCGGTCACCGGCAGGCGGCCGATCTCGACCGCGAGCTGCAGTGGAATGTCGTTCAGCAGATCTGCGCCTTCGGCCTGTGCTTCGTCCATGTCGATTCTCCCCGCGCCCGGGTTCGTCGCCTCGTCGAGCGCGTCGTCTCCCAACGGCCGCCCCACCTCGTCGTCGTCGCGGGGCTCATCGGGCAACGCCTCGTCCCCGCCGCCTTCTCCCCCGTCCGCGGCCTCGGCGCCACCCTCGAGTGGGGCCCCCGGCGGCGGCGCCGCCCCGAGGACGATCCCGGTGACGCGCGCCTGGAAGCGCTCGTTCTCGACCACGAGCTCGGCGTCGAGGTACCCGGCCTGACCGCGCCCCAGCCGCAGCCTCGCCGTGCCCCCCTCGCCTTTGTCGGGGCGGGCGGTCAGCCCGTCGACCAGCACGACGTCGCGCTCCCGCAGCTGCGCGAGATCTCCCGACGAGATCTCGACCACGCCGATCTCGGCCCTGAGCCACGCCTTCACGTTCGCCAGCCGGTGTGCGTTCGCCAGGGCGTCGGCGGTACGCCGGCGGCGACGAATCGGGGCCTCGGCCACCGGGCCCGCGACCGCGAGCACGCTCTCGGGAATGAAAAGCCTGACGTAGCCGCTGTGCGCGGCGAAGCGCACCTCGAGCTGCACCACCGCCAGGCTCTCCTCTTCACTCATGGCCGCGAGCGCCTCTTCAAGCGAGGGGGCAATCGACTCGAGCCGCAGCTTCGGCAGCTCCGCGTCCAGGCTCGGCGCCAGCGCTTTGAGCGTCTCGAGCACGACGAAGGTCATCACACCCTCTTCGATGTCGGTGAGCGGTCGCAGCCCCACCGCCTCGCCCGTGCCCCCGAGCAGCATGTCGATCGCCCAGTGCGCCAGGGCGATGTCGACCTCGAGCAGCCCCCGGGCCTTGCTCGGCACCGGGGCGAGCACCCCCAGGAACGCCGGAGAACCGACGAAGCGGCGCAGCCGCGACGGGTGCACCATCAGCACCGACTCGGCTTGAATCGAGATCGACTCGTCCAGCATCTCTGACAAGCGCTTGCGCACCGCCTCGCTCACCTCGCCCGTCGAGCGCACGCTCGGCAGCATCCACTCGAGGTTGCGAAGCAGCCGCACCTGCGCCTTCGGCACTTTGTCGAGCCGCTGGAACGAGAACGGCTTCCAGGCCCTCGCCGGCAGCGGCGGCGGCGTCGGCGGTGGTGCCGGCGCCGGCGTAGGCTTGCGTGCGGGCGGAGCCGCAGGGGCCTTCGGGCGCAGCTTCGCGACCTCGATCATCATGGTGCGCTCGGCACCACGACCGTCGTCGCGACTCACGCGCGCCCCTCGACCTTGAAGTCATCGAGCTTCAGGCCGCGTGCCGCCAGCGCCTGCGAGAGCGCCTCCTTCTGCTCCTCGACGAGCTTGAGCACGTCGCGGTCGGAGCCCTGAAACACGGCCTTGATCTTCCCGTGCTGGCTCGAGATCTTCACCGACAGGCCCTTCAGCACGTCTGACCTCAGGTCGACCTGGAACTCGACCTTGCCGGCGGCGTTGGTACCGACGCGCACCTTGTCGACGATCTTCTGCGCCAGCTCGTTGGCCACCTTGCGCAGTCGCTCCGAGCCCGACACGTCTTTTTGCTTCGCCACCGGCACCGGCGCCATGAGCGCGGGGTTGAAGCGGAACCCGGGCTGCATCGCGCCGGCCCCCGGCTTGTCGTCCTTGCCGCCCTGCCCGCTCCCGCTGCCCCCGCCCTTGTCCGCGTCGGTCTTGAGGCCGCCCTTCTCGCCACCACCGCCCCCCACGCCGCCCGCGCGGGCGTTCGCCGACGAAGCCTCGGTGGCCTCGTGCCGCTCCTCGAGCGCCTCACGGCCCAGCTTCGCGTCGGCCTTGCGATGCTCCGAGACCTGCGAGGTGTTGGCCTTGTCGGCCCCGGCCTGCTTGAGCTGCTGCGCCCCCGTCTGCTGGTCGCCCTGCCGCACCTGCGCGCCCTGCTGGCCCTCCTGACGGGTGGCCTGCTTCACGTTCTCCCCGAAGCTCTTCGTGCCGAGTCGCGACTTGAAGGCGCTCTCGCTCTGCGTCTGCCCCTTCGCCGCCTCGGCCTGCTGCGCCTCGGAGGACTCGAGCAGCAGGGCGATGGCGCTCTTGCCGATGTTCTCCTGCCCGTGCGGGTCCTTGACGTGGGCGCTCGCGCGGGCCTGCTCCTGCTGCGAGGCCTGCTGGGTCTGCCCGACGAGCTTCTTGAACGTCGAGGCGTCGGCGGCCTTCTTGCCCCGCTGCGCCTCTTCGTTGCGGCGCGCCTCGACCTGGCGCTCGGCGAGGCGGGCGGCCTGGCGATCATCCTCGACTCGACTCATGACTTCTTCTCCGCGGCGCGAACCCGGGCGAGGTGGAGCGTGTTGCCGATCTCCTCCTGGTTCATCTCTTCCTTCTGCTGAAGCTCGTAGCGCACCTGCTTCTTCCAGGTGTCCTTGTGCTTCTCGATGGCCTTCTTCTCCATCGCGGCCTCGGCCATCTCCTGGCGGCGCTGCTCGACCAGCTTCTCGGCCTGCGTCACCGCCTCCTTCTGCCGCTCGAGGTCGAGCGACACCTGCGCCTCCTCGTCCTTCAGGCGCTGCTCGAAGCGCCCCATCTGCTGGAAGGCGGCGATGCCACCGCCCTTCTTCGTCGCCTCCTCGAGGAAGGCCTGCACCTTGGCCTTGCGCTCGACCCGGCGACGCTCGAGGTCCTGCTGCAGCGCCACCAGCTTCTTCTTCTCCACCTCGAGCGCCTTGATGGCCTCCGAGAACGCGTCCTTGGCCTCCTCCTCGGCCTTGGTCCGAATGTCGAGCAGGGCCTGGAGGCGGTACTGGGGCATGACGATCCTGAACAGCCTACACCCTTTGGGCCTCAGGTGGTGGGAGCGTCGGTGAACATGTCGACCAGACGCTGCACCGTCTCGTCGAAGGGCGTGTTGTCGTGGGTGTCCTGCTTCAGGAAGCCGATGATCTGATCGTACTTGTCGATGGCGTAGTCGGTGCGCGGGTCGGTGCCGTACTGGTAGGCGCCGAGCAGGATGAGGTCGCGCTGCTTCTCGTAGGTCGACAGCGTCTGGCGCAAGAGCCCGGCGGCCTTTTTGTGCTCCGGCGTGGCGATCTGGCTCATCACGCGCGACAGCGAGGCCAGCACGTCCATCGCGGGCCACTGGTTTCGCTCGCCGATGGCACGGTTCAAGATGAAGTGGCCGTCGAGAATGCCGCGCACCTCGTCGGCGATCGGCTCCTCCATGTCACCGCCGGCGACGAGGCAGGTGTAGATGGCAGTGCAGCGGCCCTTGTCGCTGTTCCCGGTGCGCTCGAGCATGCGCGGGAGCATCGAGAACACGCTCGGCGGGTACCCCTGGCGGGCCGGCGGCTCACCGATGGCGAGGCCGATCTCGCGCTGGGCGCGCGCCAGGCGCGTCACCGTGTCGAGCATGAACAGCACCTTGCCGCC
>JADCJJ010000044.1 GCA_020247085.1 Myxococcaceae bacterium
GTCGTGCTGCCCGACGTCAGCAGCCTGTCCTGCACATCCACAATCTGCGTCTCTCCGTTAGCCGACACCCGGTTGCCATTTCCGTCGTCCGCCCAGCTGCCCACCACCTGCCCGTCCCGCCGCGCCTCTGACAGCCTCGACGCCCCGTCATACCCATACACCCACCTCGTCGTGACGCCCTGCACCGTCACGTCCTTCCCAACCACCCGGCCGATGTCGTCCCACGTCAGCACTTCCCCAAACACGCTGCTGCCCGACACCCGCGTCTCGACGGCGGCCGACGCCCCGTACCCGTCATAGCTGTACGTCGTCACCACCGGGCCCACCGTCGCTGCCTGCAATTGGCCCGTCGCCGGCACCCGCGCCATGGCCACCGGCCCGGCCAACACCAGCAGCCCGTCGTCGTCGTACCCATACCGGACACCCGCGTCATTCACGGACACCTCCGCCACCCGGAAGTCCTCGTCATACCGCCACCCCACCACCCCCGTCACCGGGCCCGCCCACTTCTCTGACACCGGCAGAAACCCGTCGTAGCCGTACCCGACTCGCTGCCCGCCTCTCGTCGTCGCCACCACCTGGCCCGTCGTCGCAGCGTACTCGACTGTCGTCGTCGCCCACGGCGCCTCCACCCGCGCCACGCGCCCCGCCATGTCCCGCACCACCGTCGTCGTCATCCCGTCCGGGTGCGTCACGCCCTCCACCTGCGAGTCCTTCGTCCACCGGTACGTCTCTTCCCCCACGCCAGGCACCACCGGCGGCGCGTACGCCGTCATCTCCCGCAGCTTCGAGTAGCGGAAGGTGTGCGCCGGCTTTCCCGGCGGCGTCAGTGAGGTGAGGTTGCCCACCCCGTCCCAGTCAAACCCGGACACCGCCATGTCCGGCCGCGTCACCGACTGGAGCCGCCCCGTCACCTCCGTCCCCAGCCGCGTCGTCCTCGCCAGCCCGTCCATCGCCGAGTCGACGAAGCCATTGGCCCCGTACGTCAGCGCCACCCGCCGCGCCCCCTGCGTCACCGACTGCGGCCGGCCCCGCGCGTCCAACGCCACCGTCGTCGCCAACACGCCCGGCGACACCCACGACACCGGCCGCCCCTTCTCGTCCACCGTCACCGACGACACCCGCCCCACCGGAGACGTCACCCGTACCGTCCTGTCCACAGCCGTGTACACCGTCAGCCACCGCTTCCCATTCACCGTCGTCTCTTCCTCCAGCCGGGACACCTGCGAGACGTCTCCGGGCGTCGCCAGCGTCACCGTGCGGCGCAGGCCCTCGGCGCGACTCAAGCCCGACGGCAGCGTCGTCGTGACGGCCGACGGGTACGTCGACTGGCTGCCAAACCGGCTGTCCGACGCCAGTCGCGCCACCGAGAAGGTGCCGTCGGGGAAGTCCGTCGTCACCGTGCCGCCCGTCGCCCGCGTCCACGTCGTCGTCCCGTCCGGGAAGACGTTCCGGTAGGACTTGAGAGGGCCCGCCTCGCTGTACCCGTACTGCGTCACCCGCCCCGCCGGCGTGCGGAACGTCACCGTGTACCCGCCCGACGTCGCCTCGCGGGAGAGGCGGCGCTCGCCCTGCTGCGCGTCGACGTCCACCTCGAGGCGCCCGTCGGCGTCATACTCGAAGCGCGAGACATTCCCGTTGGCGTCTTCCCACGAGGCCGGCAGCCCCGCCGCATTCCACCCCACCCGCACCGTGCGACTCGCCGCGTCCGACAGCACCGACACCCGCCCCTGCGCGTCCAGCGTCGCCGTCAGCGTCTGCCCGTCCTGCGCCTTGAAGCCCGCGAAGCGCCCGGCGCTGTCCCGCAGCACCTGCGTGACGTCGCCATTCCTGTCCGTCACCGACTCGAGCCGGCCCGCGGTGTCCCACCCGAAGCGAAGCACCACCGCGCCGGTGCGCGTGTCGATGGTGCGTCGGTGCCGGCCCGTTGCGTCAAATATGTACATTTCCGTGCCATCTCCACTGCCGACGGCGCGCTCCGCCAGCGAGAGGCCTCCCTGCGGCGTCAACACCTGCAGGGTTTCCAGAAACTCCTCGACGAAGAAGACGCGCCCGTCCGGGTGGGCCACCACCTCGCGCACGCCGCCCAGTCTCGCCGCTGGCCCAGGCACCCCCGTGTCTGGCGTACGCGCCGCCGGAAACGTCCCATCGCCTGCCACGGTAGCGATGCGGCCGTCGGGGCCCACCATGCGCACCCGGCCGCCGCGCCTCGTACCGGCGCCGCTTCTCTCGGTGAAGTACACGACGCCCGTGGCGTCGACGGCCAGGCCCATGACGTCACCCAGTTGCGCCCCGCGGGCTGTCACGCCGTCTTCGTTGCTGGCCCCAGTCCCCGCCACCAGCGACACCCGCCCGTCCGGGTGCACGCGCCGCAGCAGCGAGCGCGCGTCCGTCACGTACACGCTGCCGTCCGGCCCCTCGGCCAGACGCTTGCCAAACGTCCCGAAGGACACCGCCGACGCGTCCGAGGACTCCAGGGGGTTGGCGCTGCCCAGCGTGCCTCCGCCCGCCAACCTCTCGACTCGCCCATCCGTCGTCAGCCGGTACAGCACGTCACCCCCACCCACGCCGTTGAAGGTGAAGAAGAGGACACTGCCGTCTCGACTCGCCAGCAGCGCGCGCGGGCTGTCCAACGGCGCCGTCGTCGCCTGCGCGCCCGACGTCGGCACACCCCGCACGCCCGTGCCCACCACCGTCGTCACCACCCCCGTCTGCGCATCCACTTTGCGCAAGCGGTGGTTCCCCGTGTCGGCGATGTAGACGTCTCCTGACGCCGTCACCGCCAGGCCGTCGATGGCGCTGAAGCGCGCCGCCTTCGCATCCTGCCCGTCACCAGCGAAGCCGCTGCGCCCCAGCCCGCCGGCCACCGTCGACAACATCTGCCCGTCGGGCGTCAGGCGTCGCACCGCGCTCCCGTTGTCGACGAAGTACAGGCTTCCGTCCGGCCCGAGGGTGAGGTGCCCGGGCTGGTTGAGGGAGGCGCCCGCCGCCGGCCCCGTCTCCAGCCGGGTGGTGCCTCCGCCGGCGAAGACGGTGACGGTGGCACCGCCGCGGACATCGCCCGTGCGCACGGTGTCGCCACCACCGGTGTACAGCGTGCCCGTCGACGCCGAGTAGCCGTGCAGCACGTCGAGCGAGAGGCCGCCCAGCGCCTCGGGCCCCACCCAGTTCCCCAACAGCACCTCCTGCGAGGTGGAGATGAAGGCGTTGCGTCGCGACGGGCCTGCCGTCACCGTCGCCCCCGTCGGCATGGCTCCAAACTGCGGCGTCAAGTCGACTCTCGTGCCGCGGGGCACCCACACGTACCTCACGCTGTACACGAAGCCCGACTGCACCACCCCGGCGACGGGCCCCCGCACCGTCCGCCCCCATGCGTCCTTCCCGTCCCACGTCACCCGCGCCACCGCACCCTCGCCTGCGTCAGCCACCTCTGTCGTCACCTGACGCCCACCAATGTCCAGCACCACCCGGCCGGCCTGGGCCCCCTTCACCCCACCATCGACACCCGTCACCAGCGGAACGTCGAGGGAGAAGCTGGCCCGTGGCTGCCGGTGGCCATGCAGGAAAGCCGTCAGGCCCGTGCCGGCGAGGGGCATCGCCTCGGACACTGTCTGGTTTTGCACGTCAATGATGCTGCCAGGCCGTTTGCATCCACTCGGGCACGCCCCCGCCACGGCACCGACTCCCGGTGCGCACGTGCCGTCACACTGCCAGGCGTAGTTGGCGTCTTCCGTCGAGAAGTGGCTCGTCGTCGCCCGCACGTACTGGCCACCTGGCAACGACGCCCCCAGCACGCTGGCCTCTGACGGCACCAGCGGCAGCGTCTCGTCGGCCACCATGTCTCCCGTGACGTCGAGGCCCCCGGCCAGCACCTGCACCACCACCGCGTTGGCCTCTGGCCGCCAGCGGGCCTCGGACGGCCGGTAGCTGCCAAGCGGGACGGTGGTGCCGACGGCCGCCGACAGGAAGTTGTCCGCGTACCAGACGACGGGCTGGCTGAAGTCGACGCCCACCGCGCCCATCGCCCGCGCCTCGTCTACCGAGAACTCCGCCGCAAACGTATACGCCGACGCCGCGGGCAGGCTCGCTGGCATGGCCTGTACGCCTCGCGCTCCCACCGTGAATTCCGTCACCCGCACCGTCACCGTCGACAACGGCCGCGTCGTGCCGTCGGGCATCGAGGCCACCGCCGTGGTGCCCGGCGGAATGAAGAGGCGCACCGCCCGCGTGCCCGCGTCGTCGCGCTGCACCGACGCCTCGTGGAAGCCTCCAGCCGGCAACGGCACCACCGTCGCCTTCTCGTCCACCCGCAACAGCACCACGTCCTCCAGGCTGGCCATGCGGCCGCGCACCGCCGTCACCTGCCGCTGCGCCGTCAGGAAGGCCGTCGCCGCCAGCGTCACCGTGTGCTGCCCTGCCGGCACCACCACATCGAAGGCGCCGTCACCCCGAGACACCGTGCGGCCGAGCTCCGGCCGCCCGTGCACCGTCACCGTGACGCCCGGGAGTCCCACTCCGTCTCCCGTCAGCACCCGCCCGTGAAGCGAGGCCACGACGTCACACCCCACCTTCGTCGCGTCGACACCCTGCTGCAGCGCCGCCGGGCCCTGGAAGACGAATTGCATCGCCGCGCAGAAGTCCGTCGACAGCGACTCGTCCGTCGTCGGCAGCACCATCACCGGTACGCCCGACACCTCGGCCTTCAGCGCCGCCGACTCGTTGCCCGCTGCGTCCTTCGCCGCCACCGTCAGCCGCTCGTGACGGCCCACCGTGAGGCCCGCCACCGTCGTCGTGGTGCCGGACACCTCACCCACCACCGCGCCTTCGCGCCGCACCACGTAGCCCGTCACCGCCACGTCGTCCTGCGCCGCAGGCCACGTCACCGTCACCCTCGTCTCAGTGGTGGCGGAGAGACTCAGCAGCGCGCCCTCGGGCCACACGGGCGCGGCGGTGTCAGGCATGGGCGGTGGTGGTGGCTCGCGCGGCCCGCACTGGCACGACGCCAGCCCCAGCAGTCCCGCCAGCAGCCTCCGACGAAGCGATGAACGACTCATGCGTGACAGCGTAGCCCGGCCTCGTGCCGACCGACGTCAGGTGGAGAAGTGAAACAAAGCGGGGAGCCGAGGCGAGGGGCAAGAGGCGGCTGGTGGTTCGCACCTTCGACTCCTGCTTGTCGTGCGCGGCGCACGCCATGGGCCGCAGGCCGCTCGACGCGCTCCCTCCGCGAGTGCACGTCGAACCCGACGACGTCCTCGGCGGAGCCGGTGACGCTCGTCGCCCTCGGCGGCGGCACCACTGGTGGAACGGCGGCGCCGAGGTCCAGCGCGACCTGGGAGCGGTCCACGGTTGCTTCGGGTTCCGCCCGCACGCTGCCGGCCAGGCGCTCCGCCGAGGCACCGGCCATCGCTCGAGCGCCCGCTCCGGCCGCGGCTCACCGCCGCGCGCCGCGCCCCCGCCGCAGCAACCCCAGCACCGCGAGGGCAAGCGCGAGCGTTCCGTGGGCGCTCGCGCACCCGCAGCCGGTGGTCGCCGGGTCGCCCGCGGGACCGCCCCCGGGCGTCACCCCCTCGCCACCGGCCACGCCCCCCGCGCTCACCTGGCCGCCTCCACCTTCGCCACCGGCACTCGCGGACCCTCCGCCACCGGCACTCGCGGACCCGCCGCCACCGGCACTCGCGGACCCGCCGCCACCTCCACCCGCCGCTCCGCCCGCGCTCGCGGAGCCGCCACCGGCTCCACCGGCCGCGCCGCCGGCGGCCCCTCCACCCGCGCCGCCGCTCACGCACTGCCCCGCCGCGTCGCAGCTCGTACCTGGCGTGCACGTGCCGCACGAGGCACCACAGGCGTCGACGCCGCACCGCCGGTTGGCGCAGCCGCTCATCGGTGGCTGACCCGTGGGCGTCCCCTGAAGCAACGACTGCGTGAGGCCCAGCGCCAGCGACGCGCCGGTGCAGAACTCACCGAGCGCGGTGAAGCCCTCGAGAAAGTCCGAGTAGGGCGGCTGCGTCTGCGCCGTCGTGTACCAGCGGAAGCCGCCGAGCGGGTTGAGCGAGTACAGGTAACACGGGCCCATCTGCAGCCCGGCGGCGAAGAGCGGGCGGGTGTCGTAGTTCGCGTCGCGCAGCTGCTCCTCGGCGTGCTTGTTGCCCGACACGTTCAGCAGGTAGCAGAGGCTCGTCGCGGTCGTCTTCGCGGCCACCTGCTCCCGGCCGCGGTTCGTCATGCCGACGAGGTCGCCGTACATGTCCTGGTTCTCCTCGGGCGGCGCCGACGGGTTCATGGTGGTGCCCATGTCCATCCACTGGCCCCAGCCGTCGAAGAGGCCGCAGTACACGGCGTCAGCGGCGCGCTCTCCCACGTTCGTCCCGTTGGCGAGGCGGGCGACCTCGCGGAAGGGCCGGCGCGTGAAGTAGGTGCGCGCGTTCTGCGTCGAGCCCAGGCTCAGCAGCCCACCGCCGCGCATGCGCCAGTACACGCCGCCCAGCCAGAAGGCGACGAACTGACGCTCCTCGTCCGTCAGCGAAGGCACTGGCAGCGCCGGGCGGGTCCGGCCGCGGAGCGCCAGGCACTGCTGCTGCCGCGCCGCCGTGGCCGTCCCCTGGGCGATGACCTGCGCGATGGCCGCCTCGATGGCGTCGAGCTCGGCCACCATCGCCTGGAGCGCCGCACGCAGCTGCGGGCCCTGCACCGGGTCGAAGCACGTGGCGTCGCTGGCGAGGAGGGCGCTGCTGGCCGTCAGGGCAACGCGCGCCGCGGCGAGGCGCGCCGTGTCGGGTCCGCGCAACTTCCACAGCACCGCGCGCATCGTCGGTACCCAGTCGGGCGGGAGCAGCCCCGTTGGCACCGGCACCAGCGCGAGCCCCGCGCCGGCCAAGGCCAGCTGCTGCTCGAGCGTGTTGGTGCGCTGCTCGACGAAGGCGTTGAGCGCCGACTGCGACAGCCCGGCGGGGACGCGGCTCGCGGCGACGAAGCGCTCGGGCTGCTCGTGGTCGAGGCAGGCCGTCAGGTTCGCCGGCGTCAGCGCCTGGCGCACCGACGCCTCGCGCTGCTGGCACGTGGCCGAGGCGCCCATCGCGAGCAACCCCGTCGTGGGGGCGGAGAAGGCCGCGCTGCGGGCGCACACCACCGGCGCCGGCCACGCCATGGGGCCCACCCCGGCGTCGGCGACGCGCAGCAGCTGCGCCTTCACCTCGGGGAAGAACCACAGCGTGGTGGTGGGCGTCGTGACGCCGGCCGGCGCGGACTCGAGCGTCTCGAACGTCGCCGGCAGCTGCTGCCACGCTGGCAGCGCCGCTTCGAGCGCCGCCCGCGCCTGCTGGGTGGGCCCGGGCGCGCGGGCGAGGCCTCCATCGAACTCGAACGGCACCTTGCGCTGCGCCAACGCCGAGCTCGCCACCAGCACCAGGCCTGCAAGCATGCTCCGCTTCATCACGTCCTCCAGCATGTCGCTGCGCCCCGGGGTTCACCCGCGCCGGGGGCCCCGGGCCACGCGTGGGCGGCGCGGCGACGGTCCCAGCTGTCTTTCGCCGTCGCCTCCCCGGACGGCGGCACCGGGCCCTTCTCTCGCGGTGTCAGGCGACCGTCACGGTCACCGCGACGTTGCCGCGGGTCGCGTTCGAGTACGGCACACCTGGTGGGCCGCGTGCCCCAGCGCCTCGGCCGCCTCCCTCGCCAGCTCGGGCAGGCCGGCGACCAGGTCGACCTGCAGCCCGAGGCCGGCGCTCGCGGAGAGGACCTTCGAGAGCGGTGCGGGGGTCGCCATGGCGGGGCTCCTGGGGTGGCCGTCGGGTGAAGCGGCGCTCCCGGCGCCGCGCCGTTTGGGGCGGACACACCACATCGCCGGGAGCCGAGCAATTCGAACCGCCGTGCTCAGCGCGCGGGGGCCGGCCGGCGCAGCTCGCCGACGGCCGACACCAGGAGCGCGATGATGACCAGCAGAAAGGCCAGCACCAGGTTGTTGAGCGACTCGGCCAGGCCCGTCGCGCCGCCGACGAGCTGCTCCGCCGCCGGCGCCTTCGTCACCCAGCGCATGGTGTTGATGAGGCCCACCGTCGCCCCCAGCGCGCCGCTCGACAGCGTCAACAGCCCCAACACCACCGTCGCCCGATGCCGCGCCCCCGCCCTCACCCCGAGGACCGCCGACGCGACGAACAGGAAGCCGAAGACCGCCGTCGGCCACATGACGATGCCACCCTCTTCGAAGAACAGCTGCATGGTGCGCTCCTCATGGTTGAACTGCGTGGTTCACAGAGGAGGAACCGAAGTCGCCAGAAGGTTCAAAAACCGTCAAGCGGCTGAAATCACGAAGAGAGACTCCGCAAGAAAAGGCCCGCCGGCTACATGCGGGACAGCGAGAAGGTGATGGCCTGCGTCTGGCCGACGGGGCCGCGCATCAGTGTCGGCGCGGCGAAGTCCTGCATCACCAGCCGCACCGTCGTCTTCGAGGTGATGGCGTCGTTGGGGTTCAAGAAGCCGTCCTCGTCGGTGACCGAGAAGGCGAAGCCCGCCGACTGCAGGGCGCCGGCTGTCATGACACAGCTCCCCATCGCCCAGGCCGGCATGTAGCTGTCGTTGATGGTGGGGGTGTCGGTGCCGGACGACGACGTCGCGGGGCAGAAGAGCGTGACGAAGACATCGGGGGCGCCGCCGCTCACGTCCCAGCTGTCTCCGTTGGCCTTGCGCATGGCGATGCGCGCCGACACCGGCTGAATGCGCCACATCGAGGCCGGGTCGATGGCACAGGCCTGAGCCTGGCACGTCGTGCCCGTCATGCAGGCGACACAGGCGGCACCATTGTCTCCGCAGGCGAGCGGCTGCGTGCCAGGCTGACAGGTGTCGTTCAGGCAGCACCCCGACGCACAGGTGGCCGCGGAGCACCCGGCCATGCCGCCGCCCATCATCCCCCCGCCGGCGCCACCGGCAGCGCCTCCCCCCGCCACGCCACCCGCCTCACCGCCGGCCATGCCGCCCGCGTCCCCTCCAGCAGTACCGCCCGCGAGGCCGCCGCCCACGTCACCTCCGGCGACGCCGCCGCCGACGCCTCCCCCCTGGGGGCCACCCGCGGCGCCACCGCCCGCGCCGGCGTCTCTCGGCCCCCCTTGGTTCGGCAGAGGGGCGCCGCCGCCGGCACCGCCAGGCATCGTCTGCAGGTTCGACGAGCCACAGGCGACGAGGGCCGCGGCGGCGAGGAGTCGGAGGAACGCGCGCATCGCTCCGCTTATAGCCCAGCGGCCGCGACGGCTCACCGGGCACCGGCGGGCGCTCGTGACGCGACAGGGGTGAAGGTTCCGCGCTACACGCGCAGGCGCCATGCTCCCGTTCGGCCGACTCTCCGGGGTGATGCTGCCGGTCTTTTCCTTCCGCTCCGAGGTGGACTGCGGCGTGGGCGACTTCGCCGCGCTCGACCCGTTCTTCGCGTGGATGCAGCGCGCCCAGCAGCGCATGTTGATGGTGTTGCCCCTGCTGCCGACGACGCCCGGCGACCCGAGCCCCTACTCGACGCGCTCGGCGTTCGGGCTCAACCCGCTCTTCCTGCACCTCGACTGGCTCGAGACGCCGCCCGTCTTCTCGGACACCGAGCGGGCGCAGCTCGACGCCGCGCGCGCCTCGGACACCATCCGCTACGAGCTCGTCTTCCCGCTGAAGACGGCAGCGCTCACGCGGGCGTTCGAGGCGTTCGAGCGGCAGGGCCAGAGCGCGCGGCGCGCCGCCTTCGAGCGCTTCGTCGAGGCGCAGGCCCACTGGCTCGACGGCTACGCCCTCTACAGCGCCCTCTCCGAGGCCTTCGACGCCCGGCCCTGGTGGGAGTGGCCGACGCCGCTGTCGACGCGGCAGCCGCAGGCGCTCGAGGCAGCGCGGCTTCAGCACGGCCGGCGCGTGCGCTACCACCAGTGGCTGCAGTGGGCCTGCGACGAGCAGTGGGCGCGGGTGCGCGCGCAGGCGAAGGCCAGGCAGGTGCTGCTGTGCGGCGACGAGCCCTTCATCATCGGGCAGGACAGCGCCGACTGCTGGGCCCACCAGCGCTGGCTGCGGCGCGACGCGCGCCTGGGCGTGCCGCCCGACGACTTCTCGGCCGACGGGCAGGACTGGGGCCTGCCGTGGTTCGACTTCGAGGCGATGGAGGCCGAGGGCAACACCTGGCTCGAGGCCCGCGCGAAGGCCGCGGCGGCGACGTTCGACACGCGGCGCATCGACCACGCCATCGGCTACTTCCGGCAGTACGTGCGCGACGCGCAGGCGCCGAAGGGCCGCTTCGTGCCGTCCGACGAGCCAGCGCAGCAGCAGCGCGGCGAGCGCAACTTCCGCCTCTTGTCCGAGGGCACCAGCATCGTGGCCGAGGACCTCGGCGTCATCCCCCGCTTCGCCCGCGACACCCTCGCGCGGCTGGGGCTGCCCGGCTACCAGGTGATGCGGTGGAGCCGCGAAGACGGCGTCTACCGCGACCCGCGGCACTACCCCGAGGTGTCTCTCGTCACCACCGGCACCCACGACACCGAGTCGATGCGCGCCTGGTGGGAGGGCGCCCCGGCCTGGGAGCGGGAGACGGTGTGCCGCGTGTGGCCGGAGCTGTGGCGCTTCTCGACGCCGCCGGCCGACTTCACGCCCGAGGTGCACGAGGCGCTGGTGCAGGCCGCGCTCAACGCCCAGAGCGACTGGTGCATTCTGCCCTTCGGAGACGTCTTCGGCGCGCCGGAGCGCATCAACACCCCCGGCACCATCGGGCCGCACAACTGGGCCTGGCGAATGAAGCCGACGGTCGAGGCGCTCCGCTCGCGAGAGGACACGGTGCGCGTGGCCGACTGGCTCGCGCGGCTCACCCGCGAGGCGCGCCGCAGCTGAAGCCAGCGCCTCGCGCCGCTCGGCTCACCCCTGGCTGGCAAAGGCCTCGACGCAGCGGGCCGTCACTTCGTACGCGGCGGTATGCGCGCCCCCCTGGGTGAAGTCGCGCCAGCGCAGCACGAGGCTCCACGGCCCTTCGGGCGTAGGCGAGAGCGACAGCACCTCGGCGTCGGGCCGCTCCATGACGAGCGCGTCGAGGAGGCGCCCGTCGCGCCTCAGCCCCCCGACGTCACGGAAGACGAGCTCGACGGCCTCGAGCCGGCCGCAGACGAGTACGCCCTCGAGCCACAGGCCCAGCCGCGCCGGCAGGCCGCCGGCGTCGACGGCGACGAGCGTGGCCTCGTGAAGGCCCAGGGCCTCGAGGGGCAGCGCCGCACCGGCTCGAGAAGAAGCACCACCCGCCATCTGGCCCTCGTGACACGGCAGGGCGCGCGCCGTCCAGCCGCCCGACGCCAGGGGGCGGTCGAGCGGCTCGCGCGAGGTGCGCCGAGCGACGCCCGCCCGATACCGCGGCTCCGCTGACAGCCTGGCGACCGGCGCGGCCGCCTCTCACCCGCGCGAGGTGCGCCGAGCGACGCCCGCCCGA
>JADCJJ010000440.1 GCA_020247085.1 Myxococcaceae bacterium
CGTCGCGAGCGCTGGGCGCCGCGCACACCACCACCTGATCAGCCGGTGCCTGACGCGGGTCGGCCCACCTGCTTCTCGCCAACGGTGACGACGTGGTTAACTCCCACGCATGACGATGGTGCTTCCGGCGGTGGGTGTGTTGGTGCTGGCGTCGCTCGCGCTCCTGGCGATGAGGCCGCGGGTGAAGGTGCCCGTCGCGGCGAAGCGCCAGCGCCGTCGCTGAAGCCGCCCGCGCTGTTGGGCCATGCCAGGCTCGGGCACACGCCCGGGGGCTGGAGATTCGCTCCCCGCCCGTTGGACGCCTCGTGGAACGACGGGGCTCCCCCGCGCTCACACCGAGCGCGCTCCGGCGTCGCCGCGCCGCCGGGTCGCTGAAGGCGCTCGATGATGCAGCCGCTCGCGCTCCGAGGCACCGCCGTCGCGCCTCGCCCCAGCCATTCGCCGAGCGCGACAGCGGGGAGCGGCTGGGAGACGATGTGCGCCCCATGCGCGGCTCCGCTCCCATCGTCAGTTCCTCCGGCTCCTCTTTCGTCGTCGCTGGCGCCCTGTCGGCGGTGTTGGCCCTGGCTTCTGGCTGCGCGCCCCTCCGGCCGGCGCTGACGGACGCGACGCCCGGCGACGCGAAGGCGCTCGACGAGGCGGCCGAGGCCTTCTACCGAGCCGAGACGCCCGCGGCGCTGAAGGCGGCCGCAGCCAGGGCCCGGGCGGTTGCGCCCGAGGCGTCGCTCACGCACGAACTGCTCGCCTTCGAGGCGCGGCTTGAGGGCCGTGAGGCGGACGAGCTGCGGCACCTGGCGCTCGCGCTCCGCGACACCGCCAACACCACGCCCGCGTTGCACCTGCATCTGCTCGCGGCGACCGACATGAACTTCGAGCAGCGCGACCGGGTGCGGGAGCTGCTGCGCGACCTCGCGGCACTCCACGGGCGGCCCGAGGTCCGCTCCCTGGCGGCGTTCCACCTCGCGGCGCAGCTCAACGCCGAGGGGCACCTCACCGAGCGCGACGCCGTCATCGCCAGGCAGCCCGGGCGCTTCCCGCTGGCGGTCGTCGGGACGTGGGACAACGACCAGGGCAAGGGCTTCGACCTGGCGTTCGAGCCTGAGCGTCAGCCGGGGCTCGACCAGACGTACGAGGGGCGCTTCGGACGCCTCGAGTGGAGGCCTGACGCGCCGCTCGATCCCCGCGGGCGGCTCGACCTCTCGGCGCTGATGACCCCCGCCCGCTTCGCCGTGGCCTACGTGCAGGGCCAGCCCGTCGCGCCGGAGGACGGGCTGTACCAGCTGCGCCTCACCAGCACCGGCCCGGTCAAGGTGTGGGTCGACGGCGCGCTCCTCTTCGTCGCGCCGCTCCTCGAGCGCAGCGTCTTCGACAACCTCGTCATCCCCCTCGCGCTCAAGCGCGGCCCGCACACGGTGCTCGTCAAGTCCGCGCACAAGGAGGGCGCCTGGGCGCTGGCGGCCCGCCTCGTGCCGGCCTCGTCGCTGCCGATGGCGGTGCCGGACGTCGAGCGCATGGTGGACTTCCACGTGCGCGGGCTGCCCCCGCGGGCGGCACGCACGCTCTTGCACAGGGCGCTGTGGGCGCACCACGCCGTCGGGGGCCCGACCAGCGTGAAGGCCGCCGACGAGCTCGCGAAGGCGTTCCCCCGCTCGGTGCTCGCGCGGCTGCTCCAGGTGGACGCGGTGTGGTTCAACCAGGAGCGCGGGCGCGCGGCCGATGCGCTCGCGGCCCTCGACGCCGAGGTCGGCGACGCGTTCGCCTTCGTGCGCCTGCGGCAGCTCCGCTTCTGGCTGCAACAGGGCCTCAAGCAGAAGGCGAGGCCGGCGCTCGAGGCGCTGACGAAGGCCCGGCCAGAGCTGCGCGAGGCCTGGGAGCTGCTCGTCGACGCCTACCGCGGTGAGGGCTGGCTCGAAGACGAGCTGGCCGCCCATCGCGCCCGCCTCGCCCGCTTCGGTGACGGGCCCGACGAGCTGCTCGACCTCGCCCGCGCCCTGGGCCGCTTCGGGCGCCGCGCCGACGCCGAGGCGGTGCTCGAGGACCTCCGCGACGAGCTGCCGCGGCACCACGAGGTCATCCGCCGGCTCGCCGAGCTCACCCTCGAGGCCGGGGAGCTCACGCGCGCCGCCGCGCTGCTCGAGGAGCGGCTGGGCTCCTGGCCGACCGACTTCGGCGCGTGGATGCAGCTCGCCGAGGTGCGCCGCCGCCAGAAGGACCCCAAGGGCGCTCGGCTCGCCCTCGACCGCGCCGCCGCGCTCTCGCCCGAGGCTGCGTCTCCGTGGGTGAAGCGGGGCGACCTCGCCTACGAGGCCGGCGACGTTCTCCAGGCGGTCGCGGCGTGGCGCAGGGCGCTCGAGCGAAACCCCGAGAACGAGAGCCTGGCCAACCGCGTCGAGGCCCTGGCCCCCGAGGCCCGCGGCCCGTGGCTCGCCGACGCCCCCGACGAGGCGGCCATCGAGCGCGCCATCGCCCGCCGCGCCGGGCTCAGGCAGCTCCCGGGGGCCGACGTCGCCTGGCTGCTCGACCACGAGGTGACCCAGCTCAACACCGACGGCAGCACCGCGAACGTCGTCACGCTCATCGCCCACGCCTTCAACGCGCAGGGGCGCGACCGCATCATCCGCCAGACGGTCGGCGAGGGCCGGCTGCGGGTCCTTCACAGCTACGCCGTCGACGACAAGGGCCAGCGCACCGAGGCCTCGAGCGAGCGCAACCGGCAGATCTTCTTCCGCGGCCTCCAGCCCAACGCGACCGTGGTGCTGCAGTACCGGCTCGACGCGCCGCCGCGTGGCTACCTCTCGCGGTACCTCACCCGCTCCTGGAGCTTCCAGTCGCTCGCCGAGCAGCGCCTCGAGGCGCGCTACGTCATGTGGATGCCGCTCGGCACCACGCTCAACGAGCAGCGCGTCGGCGGCGTCGGGCGCCAGAGCGAGCGGCGCGGCGACCAGCTCCGCGTCGAGTGGTTCTCGGTCGATTCGCCGCCCCTCGTCAGCGAGCCGTCGATGCCGCCGCTCTCCGAGGTGGTCGCGAACCTCAAGCTCTCGACCGTGCCCGACTGGAAGACGTACCTGTCGTGGGAGCGGTCGCTGCTCGAGGGCGTCTTCCGCGACAGCCCCGAGGTCGACGCCGTCGCCAGGCGGCTGGCCGAGGGCGCGAGCGACCCCGTCGAGCGGCTCGAGCGTATCCACCAGTACGTCATGGAGGAGATCCGCTACCAGCAGGACTACGAGAGCTTCATCGCCGGGGTGAAGCCGCACGCCGCGCCCATGGTGCTCGAGCGCCGCTACGGCGACTGCAAGGACAAGGCGGTGCTCTTCATCACGCTGGCGCGCAAGCTCGGCCTCGAGGCCCACTTCGCCAACGTGCGCACGCGCGACGCCGGGGCGGTGGCCCGTGAGCTGCCCATGCAGCAGTTCAACCACGCCATCGTCTTCGTGCCGAAGCAGCCCGGCGTCGCCCAGGCCCGCTTCTTCGACCCGACCGCCGACCTCCTCGACCTCGACGTCGTGCGCGCCGACGACGTCGGCACCTCGAGCCTCGTCATCGACCCGGCCACCGGCGAGTACGCGTTCGTCGAAGTCCCCTTCCAGGACCCCGACAAGCACCGGCTGTCGGCGACCGTCGAGCTCGCGCTGGCGGCCGACGGCAGCGCGAAGGGGCGCCTCGGGCTCGAGGCGAAGGGGCGCGGCGGCTCGGCGCTCCGGGTGGCCTCGCGCGACGCGGAGCTGTTCCAGCAGGCGGTGCAGCGCATCGCCACCGGCCTGGTGCCGAACTCGACGACCTCGAGCGTCATCGTCACCGAGGGGCGCGAGCTGCGGCGGCCCGCGAAGCTCGAGGCGAGCCTGGCGGCCGTGGCCTTCGCGCGGGCCGAGGGAGACACGCTGCGCGTCAAGGTGCCGGCCGGGTGGAACCCACGCTCGCTGTTCAGCCTGGCGAGCCGGCGGCATGCCCTGGTGCTGGGCACCCCCTTCACCGACGAGACGACCTTCGCGGTGACGCTCCCCGACGGCTTCGAGGTGAAGAAGCTGCCTGCCGCCGACACCCTCACCGGGCAGTGCCTGACGCTCGAGCGCTCCGTCTCGCAGGCGGGCCAGACGGTGACCAGCCGCGCCGTCTTCCGCGTCACCTGCGACCGCGTGGCCCCGGCCGAGTACCCGGCCGTGCGAGCGCGGGTTGACGAGATGATGCGGCTCCTCGAGGACGAGCTCGTGGTGGGTCGCGCGGCGGTCAAGGGCCCGCCCAGGCGGGCCTCGCCGGCGGCGGCGCGGTAGGCTCACGAGGCCATGCGGCACGTGGTGTTCCGGCTCGAGGCCTTCCGCTACGCGCTCCCGCTCGGAGCCGTGCGTGAGGTCGTCGTAGCGCCCGAGCGGTGGACCCGCGTGCCCCGCGCGCCGAGGGTGGTGCGGGGCGTCATGAACCTCAGGGGCCGCGTGGTGCCGGTGGTCGACCTGCGTGAGCTGCTCGACGCGCCACGTCCTGCGGCGGGAGGCCCGGGGCGCGTGGTGCTCCTCGACCGCGGGCGCGCTGAGCTGGGCCTGCTCGTCTCCGACGTCGACGGCGTCGAGCCCCTCGAGCTGGCGGGCCCACCGCCACCGAGGGCCTCTCTGGTGGTGAAGGGCCTCGCGCGCCTCGGCGTCCTGCCGGTGACGGTGCTCGACCCAGACGCGCTCGACGCCGCGGTGGCTCGAGCCTTCACGAACGGGTAGTTTGTACCGCGTGACCGCGAAGCCAAAGACCGTGCTGGTCGTCGATGACTCCGTCTTCATGCGGGACATCATCAAGGACATCTTCGGGGCCGGCGGCTTCTCGGTCATCGGCGAGGCCGGTAACGGCGTCGAGGCCGTCGAGCGCTACAAGGAACTCAAGCCCGACCTGGTGACGATGGACCTCGTCATGCCGGACCGCAGCGGCATCGAGGCGACCCGTGAGATCCTCAAGGCCGACACCAGCGCGCTGGTGGTGATGTGCAGCGCGCACGGGCAGGAGACGATGGTGATGGAGGCCATCGAGGCCGGCGCCGCCGACTTCATCGTCAAGCCGCCACGGGCCGAAGAGGTGCTCGCCGTCGTGAGGAAAGTGCTCGGAGTCGCCTGACGCGACCGGCTCGCCGGAAGCCCGCGGAGCGGCGGCGCAGGCGAGGGAGGCTTTCGACGACGTGGCGGTGACTCCCCCCGACAGCGCCAGGTACCTCGCGCTCTACGTGGCAGAGGCGGCGGAGCACCTCGAGGCCCTCGGCCGTGACGTGGTGCGCTTCGAGCAGGGCGCCACCGTCGAGCTCGTCGACTCCATGTTCCGCCACGCCCACTCGCTCAAGGGCATGGCAGCGACGATGGCCCTCGAGGGCACCGAGGCGCTGGCGCACCGTCTCGAGGATCTGCTCGAGCGCCTGCGCGCCGACGTCCACCGGGCCGACGCCACGGCGGCCGACGTCGTCCTCCAGGCCGTCGACGTGCTGTTCACGCAGGTGCGCGCCGCGGCCGAGGGCAGGCCGCTGCCCGACGCCGGGCCGGTCGTCGGCCGCCTTGCCGCCCTCACCGCGAGCTTGAGCCCGGGCGAAGGGCCCTCTGGCGCGGCGCCCGGCGAGGCTCAACCCGCGCCACCCCCGGCTGCGTCGTCGCTGGGCCCCGAGGCGCCCACGCCTGGGCGCGTGGCGGTGCGCTTCCACGTCAGCCCCGGCGCGAGCCAGCCCGCCGTGCGCGGGTTCCTCGCATACAAGCGCCTCTCGACGCTGGGGGCCGTCGTCGGGCTCGAGCCCGCCCTCGACGAGCTGAAGGCGGGGCGCCTGCCACCGAGGGGCATTCGCCTCGAGCTCGAGACCAGCGCGCCCGAGGCGGCCATCGTGCGCACGCTGCGCACCGTGGCCGGTGTCGAGCTCGAGGCCATCGGGCCGGCGGCGGCACCGGCGCCGGCGGTGGCGACCTCGGCGGGGCCCGAGCGGGTCGCGCCGCCGACCATCCGGGTGCGCGCCGAGCTGATGGACGCGTTCCTCGAGCACGCCGGAGAGCTGCTGCTCGCCACCGCCAGGGTCCGCGCGCTCTCGCGTGGCGTGCCAGAGGCGCAGCGCCCACCGATCGATGAGGCCCTCGACCGCCTGCACCTGCTGGTGAAGGGGTTGCACGACGAGGTGATGCGCGCGCGCATGACGCCCGTGACGCTCATCACCGACCGGCTGCCCCGCGCCGCGCGGGACATCGCCCGGCTGCGGGGCCGAGACGTCGAGCTCGTCGTCTCGGGCGACGACGTCGAGCTCGACCGCGCGCTCGTCGACGCGCTGGCCGAGCCCATGATGCACCTGCTGCGCAACGCCATCGACCACGGCGTCGAGCCCGCCGAGCACCGCCGGGCCGCCGGCAAGCCGCCCCGGGGCCGGGTGACGGTCGCGGTGTCGCGGCAGCGGGACCGGGTGGTGCTCGAGGTACGCGATGACGGCCGCGGCATCGACGTCGAGCGGCTCAAGGCGCTCGTGAGCGCGCGCGGGCTCGCCTCGCCCGAGGCGCTGCGCGCCATGAGCGAGCGAGAGGCGCTGCTGCTGGTCTGCCTCCCCGGACTGTCGACGGCCGCCGACGTCACCCAGGTGTCGGGCCGCGGGGTAGGCATGGACGCGGTGAAGCGCGCCGTCGAGCACGTCGGCGGTACGCTCGAACTCGAGTCGCGCGTCGGCGAGGGCACCACGGTGCGCCTGTCGATGCCGCTGACGGTGGCGGTGGTGGGCCTGCTGTTGGTGGAGGTGGCCGGCGAGACCTATGGGCTGCCCATCGCCAACGTGTGCGGGGTCGTCGAGGTGTCGCCCGGGGCGCCGGCGCCGGGGCAGGGCGCGCCGCTCGTGGCGTGGGGGCAGGGCGTGGTGCCGGTGCACGAGCTGGCGACGCTGCTCGAGCTGCCGTCGTCGCAGACCCCGGCGAAGGGCTCCCCCTTCGTCGTCGTCGAGGGCGAACGGGCCCGGCTGGCGCTCGCCGTCGACCGGCTGCTGGGGCAGCATGAGGTCGTGCTGAAGGCGCTCGCCCGCCCGCTCGACCTCGTACCTGGCCTCGCCGGCGTCACCATTCTGGGAGACGGCCAGCCGGTGTTCATCCTCGACGTCGCACGGCTCACTCCGACATGAGGGTGCCGCGCTCCCGGCAGGTGGACGCGCTGCGTGAGACGGTGCACCTCGGCAGCGCGCGCGCGGCCGCGGCGCTGGCGCGGCTCCTCTCGGATGCGCCGGTGCTGATCGAGGTGCCCCGCGTCGTCGCAACCGGGCCGCCGGGCCTCGGGTGGCTCCTGGGTGGCCGCGACGCACGGGTGGTGGCCGCCACCTTCGACGTCGGGGGCGACGTCTCTGCCGAGCTGTGGTGGGTGTTGCCGGCCGAGGCCGCGCGCCGCCTGGGCCAGCGGCTGCTCCAGCGCACCAGCGGGTGTGGGGTCGTCGCGGCGTCAGAGGGCGCCGCCCTCGCCGAGGCGGCCAACATCGTCGCATCGTCCTGCTGCTCGGCGATGGGCACGATGCTCGGCGCCAGGATGGTGCCCTCGACGCCGCGGCTGCAAGAG
>JADCJJ010000441.1 GCA_020247085.1 Myxococcaceae bacterium
ACCGGCACCTTCGAGGCCCGCTGGGAGGCGCGGCCCACCCACACCCCGGAGCGCGCTGGCGTCATCCGGCTCAAGAAGAACGACGGCTCATGGCTGGCCACCGCGAGAGACGACGGCAAGACGTGGCTGGTGCACCGCTTCGCCGTAGACCCGGGCGGGTGGGTGCCCGCCTTCGCCGCCAACCTCGGAAACCAGCAGGGCGTCACCGACACCTACCGTAACGTCGAACGAGAGGCGCAGAAGCGCACGCGTGAGCGCCTGGCGTCGCCGGGCGCGGCGCAGACGAAGCCGGCGCCGCAGGTGTTGCCGGCAGTCGCGGACATGACGCCGCCGCCTCCGGGGCCGCCGGCGGGCGCCGAGGCGAAGCCGGCTGCCGGAGCGTCGAGTCCCGCGGCGGGTCCGGGCGCGCCGTAGCGCTTCGTGCGACGCGAAAGGGGGGCGAGGTGGCGGTCAGCGCGCTGGCCCGAGGCCGAGGCGCCCAAGGCGCGCGGTGATGGTCGCCAGCGCCTCGTCGACGAGGGCGTCTTCGTGGGCCGCCGGGAGCGCGCCGAGGCCAGCCGCCGCGGCCCCGTCGCGGAGCCGCGCCTCATGCCGTCGCAGCCGCGCCGGCAGGCCGCGCGTGGCGAAGGTGCGGCGCGCCATCTCGGCGAGCGCCTGCCCGTAGTCCCACAGCTCGCGGCGCTGAGTCGGGGACAGGTTCGGGAGCACCTCGCTCGCCGTGAGCCAGGCGACCCGCACGTGCAGCGACTCGTCCTTCAGCGTCTCGGCGAGCACCGCGCGCACGACCGGGTGCCGCGTCGCCGCGTGCCGCGCGCGGATGAGCTCGAGCGACACCGTCTCGCTGAAGCAGCCGTTCGCCAGCGCCCACACCGCGTACGGCGCGTCCGAGGGCCGGGCCAGCCGCGCTGGCTCGTAGTCGAGCCCGTCCGGCACGTCCTCGTCGTAGCCGCCCAGGCGCTCGGCGAGGGCGCGCGAGAGCGCCGCGTGTCGGGCCTCGTCCTGCGCGATGGTGGTGTACGCGGCCAGCGCCTCGACGGCGGCGCCCTCGCGCACCAGCGCCAGCACAACCTGCGACACGGCCGGCACCGCCGCCAGCTCGCTCCAGGTGCGCCTCGACCAGAAGCGCCGCCCTTCGTCCGACGACTGCAGGGACGCCTCGGGCACGTCGTTCAGGGCGCGGCGCCCCCGGGCGAGCTGCGCGCGTCGTACCTTGCGCCACTCGAGGTTGCCCGCCCCGAGCGCGACGCGGCTCACGGCTTCTTGCGCGCGCCGCCCCAGAGCGCGTCCGTGTCGGCCGAGGGCGCCGTGAGCGGGCGCTCGTCGCCCTTCCTTGGCGCGACGGGCACCTCGTCGAAGGCGGTCACGGCGCCGTCGGTGGTCGCGGCGAACTCCCCCAGCAGCTCGTCGACGGCGGACTTCACCGAGTCGTCCGTCGACAACGACCTCGACTTTGCCGGCTTGCCCATCGCGCCCGCGGTCAGCCGACGGGGTGGATGGGCAGCGGCTGGCCGCTGGTGAACTTCACGTCGACACCGAGCTGTCGCGCCAGCTTGTTGAGCTCGGCCGCGGCGTCGCGGGTGAGCGCCACCGTGCCCTTCGCCAGCTGGTTCGTCGACGAGCGGGCGTGCAGCTCCTTGAGGATGCGCTTCTGCGCCGGCACGTCGTAGCCAGACACGATGGCCTTCGAGAGGCGCGTCGCCTCGGCCTTCCCCAGCTTGTACTGCTGGCCGAACAGCGGCGCCGGCTGCCCCGAGCCGGGCCAGGTGCGCCCATACGAGCGGTAGTCATTCTTCTCGTCGTTGATGGTCTTGTTCGACAGCAGGGTCTCGACTCGTCGCGTGGTTCGAATGGTCATTCCTCGTTTGTATGACCATCGGCGCGGCGTCGTCGAGGCCCACCGTCGAGGTGGCGCTGTGCGGGGCACCGGCCCCCCCGGCCCCGCGGCCCAGCCCGGGGCTTCGACAGGGGGCCGTTCGTCGGGGCCAGGGGCCCGCTCCCGGCGCCGGCCGACGCGGCGGCGTCGCGCCAGCGGCCAAGGGGAGGACCGGCGCCTCGAGGGTGTCTACAGGCTGAGACCGACGGGGAGCGTGTCTCCGAGCGCGCGCGCCTCGTCGGCCGCCGAGGCCTGGACGACCTCGGTGACGAGCTCGAGCCACGACGCTGGCGCGCGCAGGCGCCCCAGGTGCTCGAGCACCTTCGCGCGCACCTCGTCGTCGACGTCGCGCACCCGGTCTCCGCTTCGCCGGGCCAGCAGTACGAGCGCGAAGGGCGCGGCGTCATGGCGGGCCGGGTCGAGCGTGAGGAGCAGACGAATCCACGCCTCGGCCGTCTCGACCGACAGCACCCGGTGGGCGGCGCCGTGCACCGGCACGCGGGCCCCCAGCCGCCCCAGCGCCCACGCCCAGGGGCCGCCGGCCGTCTCGCTCGCCGACAACCGCGAGGCGACCCACGCGCCGAGCTCCGCCTTCTTCGCCACCGGCAACAGCTCGAGCGCCGCCGCGCACCGCAGCATCTCCTCGAGGCCCTGCGGCTGAACGCCCTTGAGCTTCTCCTTCGGCGGCGGGAGCCCCACCGGCACCCGCCGCGCCAGGTGCGGCTCCATCACCGCGTAGACGGCCTGCTGCGCCGCCTCGGGCAGCCCCCCGGCGATGCGTCGCCACAGCACCCAGAACTCGGCCCACACGGCCTGCTCGCCGTGGTGGGTGACGAGCTCCTTGAAGAGCGCGAACGTCTGCTCGCAGCGCCAGGCATCGAGTGGGTAGCCGACGCCCGGGCGCAACGAGTAGCCGAGCAGCTGGAACATCACGCGCTCGTGGTCGCTCGAGCGCCGGCGCTTCGAGGCGCCCGCGAGGAGCGCCGTCCACAGCTCGCGAAGCACCGGCAGGGCCCAGGTCTCGCGGGGCCCGAGCAGCCGCTCGAGCGTACGAAAGAGCTGCTTGACGTCCTGGGGCTTCACCGGCAGCGGCTTCGTCCCGAAGACGCGGTCTATCTCTACCGACGCCTCGGCGAAGCGCGCCGGCATTGCCTCGGTGACGCTGACGCCCTGGCTCTTCGCCGCGCCCCGCAGCTCGAACTCGAGCCGCCAGCGCTGGTCGCCGGCGACGCACGACAGCGCCAGCGTGCCCACCTCGGAGAGCGTCGACGCGAGGTGCACGCCGATGCTGGCGCCCTTCGCCCCCGCGAGGATGGTGTGGATTGGCGGCAGCGGCTTGAACACCTCGTCGTCGAGCGGCACCAGCGCGCCGGCGGCGTCGAGGCGGTCAGCCGTCGTCGAGAAGAGCTGGAACTGCACCGGGCGCCCCAGGGTGAGCTGGAAGGTGCGGTCCTTCAGCTCGACGGTCGACCCCTCTTCGAGGCCACGGGGCACCAGGCACACGCCCTGGCGCCCGCCCGCGCCGTCCGAGACGAGCGCGTAGAAGGCCCGGGGGGCGCCGCCGCCGATCTTCTTGCCCAGGGCCCGCCGCGCCAGCCCCGAGTAGGCCGCGCCGCGGGCGACGGCGAGGTCGAGCGAGTCGTGCGGCAGCGTCGGCACGCGGGGGCGCCCGGGGAACAGCGCCGACACCGCGTCGACGAGCGCGTCGGCGAGGGCGGGCGCGTTGAACACCCCGCCGTTGAGGAGAATGGCGTCGGGCCGGGGCAGCCCCGCGTCGGGCGGCTGGCCCAGGGCCCGGAGCCCGGCCGCGGCGTGCGCGCGCAGGAACGCCACCAGGTGCCGCGTGATGGCAGGGTCCTTGGTGTAGGGCAGGCCGAGCTCCACCACGCCGCCCCGAGGCGCCGAGGTGGGCGACGCGGCCGGGTCGACGACCGGGAAGAAGCCCTGCACCACCGCCTCGAGCACCTCGGCCCGCGTCAGCGTGGCCGACAGCGTGTTGCCCACCAGCCGGCTGCCCCCGGCGACGAGGCTCACCGGGTGCTGGTCGGGGCCACCGGCTGCGAGGAGCGCCTCCTTCGCGGCCCGCGCCTGCTGCACCGCCTGCGCCCACAGCGCCGCCGGTAGCGCCTTGCCGCCCTCGGCGAGCCGGGCCTCGAGCCGCCGCGCCAGCGCCGCGTCCATGTTGTCGCCGCCCAGCAACAGGTGGTCGCCCACCGCGAGCCGCTGCAGCGCCGGCCCCTCGGGCAGCATCGCCACCTGCACGAGCGAGAAGTCGGTGGTGCCTCCACCGACGTCGACGACCAGCACCAGCCGCACCCCGGCCAGCGCCGCCGCCAGCGCGTCGCGGTGGCGCGCGGTGAAGTCGTAGAATGCCGCCTGCGGCTCCTCGAGGAGCGTCAACCGGTTCAGCGGGAAGCCGGCGTCGCGCGCGGCCTGCAGCGTCAGCGCCCGCGCCGCCTCGTCGAACGAGGCGGGAATCGTCAGCACCACCTCCTGCTCGGCCAGCGGCGCGCCGGGGTGGGCGCCGTTCCATGCCGCCGCCAGGTGCGCCAGCAGCTCGGCCTGCGCGGCGACGGGTGACAGGCGGGGCACGTCTCCGGGGGCGCCCCAGGGGAGAATGGCCGCCTGCCGGTCGACGCCGGGGTGAATGAGCCAGCTCTTCGCCGAGACGACGGCCCGTTGCGGCACCCGGCCGGCCTGCCACCGGGCGAAGGCGCCGGTGACGCGCGCCCCGCCGCCCCAGGGCATCGCCGTCGAGCCCACGGGGAACTCACCCTCGGCAGGCAGGTAGACGACGGACGGGTAGAGCGCGCGCGAGACGAGCTCTCCTGGCCGCGCCAGCTGGGGCACCGGGAAGTCGACGATGGGCGCCGAGGCTCCCGCTCGGGCGTCGGTGAAGGCCACCGCGCAGTTCGACGTGCCGAGGTCGATGCCGATGATGAACGCCATGGGCCGCGCCGCTCCGCCTCGCCTAGGGGGTCCGCTCGCGCACGTTGAGCTCGAGCTTCCAGCGGCCCTCACCGCCCCGCTCGAGGCAGCGCACCTCGAGCGCGCCGAGCTCGGTCACCGCTGCCTGCAGGTTGATGGGCACCAGCTGGCCCGGAGCGTCACCCGACAGCGTCGTCTCGATGGGCACCAGCTCCTCGAGGTCGGCCGCGCGCTCGGCGTCTTCCACCATCGTGCCCACCGCGTCGGCGCGGCGCGTCGACGACGAGAAGAAGCGGAAGCGCGTGGCCTCGCCCACCACCAACCCGAACTCCTGCGGCGGCACGTCGGCCTGGGTGCCCTCCTCCATGCCGAAGGGCGCCACGCACAGGGCCTTCACCGGCGGCACGTAGCCGGGCACGGCGAGCATCGCCGCCTCGACGCCGACGTAGTAGCTGCGCGCGGTGCCGCCGCGAATGCGAATGCCGTGGCCGCCCTTCACCCAGCCGTACGAAGCCGCCCCGCGGGCCACCGCGAGGTCGAGGTCGGCGCCCGGCAGCTCCTTCGGGGCCGGCGCGCCCACCTGCGCCAGCCAGCCCGACAGCACCTCGAGCACGCGGGCCTTGAGGGCCGGCGCCTTGAAGACGCCGCCGTTGAACAGCACCGCGGTGGGCTGCGCGAAGCCCGTCGTCAGCTGCAGCGAGCGCGCCTGCCGTGCCAGGAAGGCGGCCAGGTGGCGGGTGATGCCCGCGTCCTGGGCGTAGGGCAGGCCGACCTGGGCCAGGCCCGAGCGGCGCGCCGTGGCTGGCGCGTCGGTGACCGCGCAGCGGGGGAAGAAGCCGTCGACGAGCAGGCTCGTCAGCTCGGCCCGCGTCAGCTCGCCCTTGAGCGTGCCGCCGATGAGGGAGCTGCCGCGGCCGGGCACCGTCACCGGCGCCTTGTCGAGCGCCTCGCTCGAGAGGAGCTGCTCCTTGGCGACGCGGCAGGCCTGCGTCAGGGCCGAGAGCTGCCAGGCGTCGAGCGCCTTGCCCTGGGCCTTGAAGCGCTCGTTCACCGAGAAGGCGAGCGCCAGGTCCATGTTGTCGCCGCCCAGCAAGATGTGGTCGCCGACGGCCAGGCGCTCGAGCGACAGCTCGCCGCCCACCTCGCCGACGCGCACCAGCGAGAAGTCCGAGGTGCCGCCGCCGACGTCGACCACCAGCAGCACGTCGCCGGCCTTGAGGTGCGCTCTCCAGCCGCGGCCCATGGCCTCGAGCCACGCGTAGACGGCGGCCTGGGGCTCCTCGAGCAGCGTCACCTTCTCGAGCCCAGCCTGCTTCGCCGCCTCGAGCGTCAGGTCCTTCGCGGCCGCGTCGAACGACGCCGGTACGGTGACGACGACCTGCTGCTCCGACAGCGGCGCGCGCTTGCCGAACTGCCGGTTCCACGCCTGAGCGAGGTGCTCGAGCACGCGCGCGCTCGCCTCGACCGGCGAGACCTTCGCCACGTCGTCAGGAGCCTGCCAGGGCAGGATCTTCGCGCGCCGGTCGACGCCGGGGTGGCACAGCCACGACTTGGCCGACGCCACCTGCCGCGTGGGAACGCGGGTGCCGTGGGCGCGCGCGAACTCGCCGACGACGCCGCGGCCGCCGCCCTTCCAGGGGAGCGCCAGCGCGTCCCTGGGGAACTCGCCCTCGGCCGGGAGGTAGACGAACGACGGCAGCAGCTGCCGCTCCTCGACGGTGCCCGGCGCGGTCACCTGGGCGATGGGCAGCACCGCCTGGTTCGGGCCGCGGCCCTCCGAGGCGTCCAGGGCGATCCACGAGAGCGCCGAGTGGGTGGTGCCCAGGTCGATGCCGACGCAGAACGAGGCGCTCATGGCAGCTCGACTTCAGCGGGGGCGACGACCTTCACGTCGACGGTCGTCGGCGCCGCCGGCAGCTCGACCTTCGTCGCGTGCCAGCCGTGGTGCTTGAGGGTGCCGCGCCAGGGCCCCTGGCCGGTGACGTTGCCAGTGAGGCGGAAGCGGCTGGCGTCGAAGCCGACCGGCACCGCGACGGAGGCGCCCTCGCCGTCGCTGACGACGGGCGTGAGCGCGAGGTACTGGGCGAGCACCTTCCGGCAGCCGGTGTGCACGGCCCGGGCCGCGGCGCCCACGTCGGCGTCGGCGTACGCGGTGACGTCCTCTTGCAGGAAGTCGACGAGCCGGCCCTCGCGCTGGAGCAGGCCCAGCAGGAAGAGCGCTGAGGCGTGCGCCTGCTCCGGCGGGGGCGTGGGCAGCGGCAGCGCAGGGAGCGGCTCGGCCACCGGCAGGGCGGGCGCCGGCGCCTGGGCGGCCGGCAGCTCGCCTCCGAAGAGGATGGACAGGGCGAGTTTGAGTCGGGTGAAGAAGCTCATGGAGGCGCGCGTCGGGTAGCCGAAATCTTCCTCACATGCCAATGGTTTACACTTGCGCTATGGCCCCAGCCCGGAGGCAGTCCATGCGGTTTCCGTCGTTGCTCGTGCTCGCCGCGGTCTCAGCCGGTCCAGCCGGCGCGGTCGAGGTCTACGTCAACGGCGTCAACGTCGAGGGGCTCGTCAACCAGACGTTCACACGGGTGAACGTGTCGGTCGACGACAAGGGCAACGTGCACATCGACGCCCCGGGCTACTCGGTCAAGAAGGTGACCATCGCCGGTGACGCCCCGACGTCGGCGGCGCGCGAGGAGGGCCGCATCTCGCGCCGGTACTTCCTCGTCACCGAGCACACCGGGGCGGGCCGCGCCGGCTTCGACGTCGACCTCACCATCAACGGCAAGCTCGTGCGCACGCTGCGCTCGGACGACGAGCAGCTCGTCAGCGACGTCACCCGGCACCTGCAGCCCGGGAAGAACCTGGTGTTGCTGCAGGCGCGCAAGGTGTCGCCGGCGGCCGGGGGCGAGCGGCCGTCGGGCCGGGCCGACCACGTCTTCCGCGTGCTCATCGGCGAGGGGTCGATGGCGGGCGACCAGGTCACCATCGAGCAGCCCCTCATCAAGTTCGAGCGCACCGCCGCCGAGTCCAACGACGTGCGCCAGGAGTTCAGCCTCACCACGCGCTGACCAGAAAGAAGCCCCTCGTGTACGCCATCGACGAGCGCCTCAAGGGCCTGCCCGCCATGAAGGAGCAGGTCGTTCAGCTGTACCAGTCCCTCAACCAGCCGCACCTGGCCATTCCGGGGCGGCGGGCCGGCCCGGCGTCGGCGTCGGTGCTGGGTCTGCGCGGCCCGAGCGGCTTCGCCGTGTTCGTCTACCTCTCGCTGCCCGAGAGCGGAGAATGCGCCGTGTACGTGCCCGCGAACGGCACCGTGCCGGCCGACCGCTACCTCGCCGAAGAGGCCCTGGCGCTCGGCTTCGTCGAGTCGATGGGCTTCATGATGGACGACCTCGGGTTTCGGGGCCGCTCGCCCGAAGAGCAGGAGGCCCTCATTCGCTCCCTGCCGGTCTTCCAGCGCGAGCCGCCGCCCTCCGTGTCGGTCACCCAGCCCCAGGCCGCGCCGGGCCCCGCCGCGCTGAACGTCGGCCGGCTGCTGTCGGCGTTCGCCCTCTCGCTGCTCGTCTCGGGCTGCTCCCATTTGGTGTCGGCCGAGGCGAAGGAGCAGGCGCAGACGCACTACGATCTCGCCGTCGGCCTCATCTCGCGCAACGCCCAGCAGGCCTTCGTCGAGACCGAGAAGGCGCTCGAGCTCAACCCCCGCTTCGCCGAGGCCTGGCACGTGAAGGCCATTCTGCTGCACCACGGCTTCGGGCGGCTCGACGAGGCGAAGGTGGCCTACGACAAGGCGCTCGAGCTCAAGCAACCCTTCAGCGAGGCGACGACGAACCTCGGCAACCTCTTCATGGACATGAAGCGCTACGACGACGCCATCGCGCTCTACGACAAGGCGCTCAACGACGTGCTCTACGGGGCGCCCTTCATCGCCCAGGCCAACAAGGGCTGGGCGATGTACCGCAAGGGCGATGTGAAGGCAGCGGCGGAGCAGCTGAAGGCGGCGGTGACGGTGAACCCGAAGTACTGCCTCGGCCACGCCCAGCTCGGGCAGCTGTACTCGGAGCAGGGCGAAGAGGACGAGTCGTGCAAGCACTACCGCCGCTACAAGGACTCGTGCCCGACCGCTCCCGACGCGCACCACCGGCTAGGCCTGTGCCAACTCCGCGAGGGGAAGCGCGACGAGGCGGTGAAGAGCTTCGAGGCCTGCATCGAGAAGTCGACCAACCTCGACCTGAAGGAGCTGTGCCTGAAGCTGAAGGAGAAGGGCTGAGTGGAGGCGCCGTCGAGACAGGCGGCCGAGCACGCGCGCCTGGCCTTTGGGCAGTACCTGGTAGCGATGCGCGAGCGCCGCGGGCTGACGCGCGCGCAGGTGGTGGCCTCGACCCGGTTGCCCTCGCTGCTGGTGGGCGCCATCGAAGACGGCGAGGCCGAGAAGTGGCCCGAGCGCGTCTTCGTCGTCAACGCCCTCAAGGTGTACGCGGGGGTGGTGGGGCTGCCGGTGGACGAGACGGTCGAGCGCTTCGAGGCGCTGCCCGACGCGCCGGTGGGCGAGCCCTTCGACCCGCACGCGCTCGAGGCGCGGCGCCGGGCACGGGCGGTGACGGGCTTGTGGGGCGCGGCGGCGGCGCTGTCGGTGGTGGCGCTGTGGGGCTGGCTCGCCTTCGTGCGCGGGGTGGCCATGGCGGTGGCCCGGTGAAGGGGCCACGCCGGTGAACCGCCTCGTCGACGAGGCGCTGGTGCTGTCGACCGTCGACTACGGCGAGGCCGACCGTGTCGTCACGCTCTTCACCCGGGAGCGGGGGCGGCTGTCGGCGTTCGCCGCGGGGGCGCGCAAGTCGAAGCGCCGCTTCGCGGGGGCGCTCGAGGCGGGCACCCACCTCAAGGCGCACCTCGTCGAGCGGCGCGGAGACACCTTCCGGCTCGACGGCGTCGACGTGGTGCAGAGCTTCCACCACCTGCGCGACGACCTGGCCCGCATCGCGCGGCTCATGTACTGCCTCGAGCTCATCCGCGAGCTGACGCGCGACCACGAGCCGCACGTCACCCTCTTCGACGCGCTGAAGGACTACCTGCGGCTACTCGACGCGAAGCAGGCGGGGCCCACGTCGCTGCTCCTGTTCGAGCTCGACGCGCTCGCGCAGGCCGGCTTCATGCCGAACTTCTCGCCGTGCGCGCTGTGCGGCCAGCCCACCGGGGAGCGGCCCAGGTTCGACCCCGAGCACGGCGGGGTGGTGTGTCTTTCGTGCGCGGGGCGGGTGCCGAACGGCCTCCCGGTGTCGCCGCAGGTCGTCGACGCGCTGGCGCGGCTGCAGGCCGGCGCACGGGAGCCGATGGCGGCGGACCTGCGCGCGCGGGCGCGGGAGCTGCTCAACGTCTTCATCGCCCACCACCTCGGGCGCAAGCTCAAGTCGGTGGACTTCATGGAGCAGGTGGGGGCCGATTGAGGGCGCGCCACGACGTCATCTGCCTCGGCGAGGCGCTCGTCGACTTCCTCCCCGACCGCCGCGGCCGGCGGGTGCGCGACGTCACCCGGTGGACGCCGTGCCTGGGGGGCGCGCCGGCGAACGTGACGGTGGGCGTCTCGCGGCTGGGCGGCCGCGCGGCGCTGGTGGGCGTCACCGGCGAGGACGAGTTCGGCTGGCTCCTGCACGAGCGGCTCGAGGCCGAGGGCGTCGACACGCGCTACCTGCGGCACACCGCCCAGGGCAAGACGGGCCTGGGCTTCGTCTCGCTCACCGCGACGGGCGAGCGCTCGTTCACCTTCTACCGCACGCGCGCGGCCGAGACGTTCCTCGACGAGCGCGACACGCGCCGGGCGAGGGGCGCCATCGCGCGCGCCACCATCCTGCACGTCGGCACCAACTCGCTCCTCGAGGGGCGGGCGCGGGCGGCCGTGCAGGCCGCGGTGCAGCGCTCCTTCGACGCGGGCCGCGTCACCTCGTCGGACCCGAACCTGCGCCTGCACCTGTGGCGCGACCCGGCGGTGCTGCGGCGGTTGTTGCTCCGCCTCATCCCCAGGTTGGCGGTGGTGAAGCTGTCGGACGAAGAGGTGGCCTTCGTCACCGGCGCCGCCGACGTCGACGACGCGCTCGCCTGGCTCGAGCGCCGGGGCGTGGCGTTGGCGGTGGTGACGCTGGGGGCCCGGGGGGCGGCGGTGCGGTTCCGCGGAGTGACGCGGCGGGTGCCGGCCCCGCGGGTGCACGTGGTGGACACCACGGGCGCCGGTGACGGCTTCACCTCGGGGCTGCTCGCCGAGCTCTCGCGGGCGGTGGCGACGCGCGACGCGCTCGAGGGCCTCTCGGTGGACGACGTCGAGGCCTTCGCCCGCTTCGCCTGCCGCGTCGGCGCCCACGCGGTGACGAAGCTGGGGGCGGTGGCCGGCCTGCCGACGCGCGCCGCGCTGGGCGCCCGAGGGGCGACGGCGCACGGGGGCGGCGCGGCGCCGCCGGGTGGAGTACGCGCGGGGCTTCGCGGTGCGGGGAGGGTGACGTGACGACGACGGCGCGGCAGCTCATCGAGACGTTGGGGCTTTCGAGGCACCCCGAGGGCGGCTGGTACGCCGAGACGTTTCGAGACGCGGCGGGGCCCTCGGGCCGCGCGCACTCCACGGCCATCTACTTCCTGCTCGAGGCGCACGAGCGCTCGCACTGGCACCGGGTGGACGCGGCCGAGGTGTGGCTCTTCCACGCGGGGGCGCCCTTGGAGCTGGGCCTGTCGGATGACGGGCGGGCGTGCCGCACCGTTCGCCTCGGCCTCGACGTCGCGTCCGGGGAGCGCCCGCAGGCCGTGGTGCCGCCGGGCGCCTGGCAGAGCGCGAAGACGCTGGGCGACTACACGTTGGTGAGCTGCACCGTGGCGCCGGGCTTCGACTTCGCGCGCTTCGAGCTGGCGCCGCCCGGGTGGTCGCCGGGCTGAGGGCCAACGGGGGCGCGTCGGGCCAGAGGGCCGGCGTGCCTCGCCAGCGCGCGCGTGATGACGCCGGTGGCGAGGAGCGCCGCGGTGACGACGCCGGCGGTCGGTACCTCACCGCCGGCCTCCCTCGTCGGCTGCGCCTCGTGCGGCCGCTCCCTGGCCGATTGAAGTGGGCCCCAGCACGTGCGTCGCGCGAACGAGGCGAGCGCCGCCTCGGGTACGACGAACGGTCAGCGAGCGGAGGCGGCCCTCGCGCCCGCGCCCCGTGCGCTCAGACGCGCACCAGCCCCGGGCGCTGCGCGACGAGCTGCGCGAAGAAGAGGTCGGTCTGCTTCTCGAGCACCGAGTTGGCCCGCAGGCGCATGTCGAGGTGGGTGAAGTCGACGGCGTCGAGCAGCTGGTCCTGGTTGAAGCACGAGAAGACGTACGAGGCCTTGCCGGTACGCGGGTCGACGTGGCGCTGCAGGCACTGGGCGCAGATCTCCTTCATCATGCACTGCATCGGCGAGTTGATGCTGCCGATGGCGCAGTGCTCGGGCTTGAGGAACGACTTCAAGATGCCGTGGCGCGCCTCCTTCACGGCCTTCATCATGCGGTCGGAGCCGATGGCGATGA
>JADCJJ010000442.1 GCA_020247085.1 Myxococcaceae bacterium
AACTCCAGCACCGCGGACACCTCGGGCAGCGGCGCCTCTGCGACGCCAGGCAGAGGCGAGGGCTCGGCGTCGGCGGTCAGGGGCCCCGGCTCGAACTCCAGCACCGCGGACACCTCGAGCAGCGGCGCCTCTGCGACGCCAGGCAGAGGCGAGGGCTCGGCGTCGGCGGTCAGGGGCCCTGGCTCGAACTCCTGCACCGCGGACACCTCGGGCAGCGGTGCATCCTCGACGTCCGCTCCGCCCATGGTCGACGCTGACCCGAGCTCCAGCACGGAAGGCGCGTCGGGCAGCGGCGCCTCGGTCGCGCCCGTACCGTCCTCGATCGAAACCTCGGTCTGTTCCGGGCCGAGCTCGAGCGCCGCGGACGTCTCGGCCAACGGCGCCTCGCCGGTGGCGAGGCCCGGCTCTGGGCCGGAGAGGGCGGCGGGCTCCGGCTCATGCGCCAGCACCGCGGCCCCGCCGGGCAAGGGCGCCTCGGAGACACCCGCCGACGGCCGCGGGACGGAGAAAGCAGCCAACTGCGCCTCGGAGGCGTCCGGCTGCGGCGCGAAGACGGCGAGGGCGGGCGCTTGCTCCAGCTCACGCTCGACCACCGGGGAGCGCGGCTCTGCTGCAGCCACCGTGAACGCCAGGGGCGATGTGGCCGCTTCGGCCGTCATCGGAGCCGACCGCACTGGCGCCACGGCGACCGCCGCGACAGGAGCCTCGGACGCCGGCTCCACCTCGAACACCGCTGAGACCTCGGGGATGGCTTCCTCTGAGGCGGAGGCGACGGCCGCGGCATGGGGGCCGACCGGCGGTGCCCCGGCCGTGCCGAAGGCCCCGGGCGTGGCCGGGCCCGCGGCGTCCCCCGCGAGCGCGCCATCGTCGGCCCGTCGGAACGAGGAAGGCGGCGTCGTCACGGCGCCTGGCGCCTGCGTGACCGGGCCAGGCTTCGCCGAGGCGCTGAAGCTGTTCGTCGGCGGCCTGGGCACTGAGAACCCGGCGCCTCCGAAGAGCGGGCGCACCGGCAGCGGCGCTGGCGCTGGCGGCGGCGCCGCGGTCGAAGCGCCCCGCGAGTCCGGAATCGCCTCGAGCAAAGAGTCGCGCAGATCCCCCATGGGATCCTCGGGCACGGGGGCGCCCAGCGCCTCCGGCCTGGCCTGCTCCGTGACGGGCGACACGTCGTCGTCCGAGATCTCCATCACCTCGTCGGCCAGCGGCTGAGGCTCGGGAGGAGCGACGCTGGGCGGTGGCGCCCCCCAGGGGGCCGGCGGCTGCCAAGGCTGTGACGGAGGCGGCTGTTCGGGAACGAGCGGTGCGCCGTAGCCCGCGGCGTACCCGCCGTAGGCCTGCGCCGGAGCCGCTCCATACCCGGGTGCACCGTACCAGCCGCCGGGCACAGCGTAGCCGGGCGCGTAGCCGGGCGCGGCCGGGTAACCGGTGCCGGGGTAGGCGCCGGGTGGCGCCCCGTGGTCCACGGGCGCCCCGTACGGAGCAGCAGCCTGGGCGCCGCCGTACGCGGGGTACGGCACGTACCCGGGCTGCGCCTGGCCTTCGTAGCCTGGCGGTGCCCCGTACGGCGCGCCTTCGCCGGCCGCCGGGTACGGCGCGTAGGGCGCGCTCGGCTCCGGCGGATAAGCCTGCTGATGGCCCGCGAGCGCCTGCGAAGCGGGGTCGTACCCCTGCTGCGGGTCACCGGGGGCCGGGTACGCAGGCTGACCCGGCGGCCCGTACCCGTACCAGCCCGGCGCCGCGGCCTGGCTCGCCCCGTAGTAGCCGGCCTGCGCCGGATCGTACGCGGGCGCGTACGGGTACCACTGCCCGTCGGCGCCCCACTGCCCGTACTGGCTCAGGTCGACCCCCAGGTGAACCGCCAGCTCGTACCACCGCTGCTCGTCCTGGGGCGCCAGTCCGCTCACCCGCCGCTGCTCATCGAGGGCGCGGAACTCCTGCATGGCTGCCTGGATATCCGACATGTGAAGTCAGAAAGTGTAGCCTGCGAAGCGCCGGTTCCCAAAGTGCTTGCACGCTCATCGCGCGCGAATGGCGGCGGCGACGCTCTCCTCGAACGCCTCCAACGAGGTGCCGGTGCGCTGAGAGAACGCCTGCTCGAAGACGACGCCCCGGCCGAGGTCGCGGATGAGCGAGATGAGCTCGGGCATCCCCCAGCGCGCGACGAAGGTGCCGATGGCGAGGGACGCGTAGGCGTACAGCACCCCGGGGTTGGCGCTGGCGATGAGCGGGTCGTCGCGCATGCTCGCCAGCGACGGCAACCGGCCCTGCGACGCGAGCTGACGCAGGAAGGTGTCGTAGCGGCCCTCGGGGCGGGTGCGCCCCTCGAACTGCCACTCGACGTGCTCGGCCAGGCCCTCGTGGACCCACCGAGGCACGCCCCGGTCGTTGAAGCTGGCGAGCTCGTGGATCACCGAGTGCACGTACTCGTGTACCAGCACGGCGCGGGTGCGCTCGTTGATCTCTGCCGAGTCGTTCATGCGGATGGCGCTCTGCGAGTAGAAGCCGGCGACCGCCGCAGCCGCCCAGGGGCCGTGGTGCAGGGTGAACTCAGCCTTCGAGTAGAGCACCACGTCGACGGCGCTCTGGCGCGAGACGCCCATGACGCGCGCGGCGACGACGCGGGCCGCTTCGAGCGCGTCCTGCACGTTTCCCTCGTAGTCGGCGCGCTGGCCGAAGTCGCGCCTGGCGCTGAAGTAGCGGAAGCGGAAGAAGGCGTTCTGCCGAATCCGGCGCCCCTCCTCGTCGACGCTGGACTCGTAGCTTCGCGACGTGCCCAGCGACGGCGGGAGCCCCAGGCCAGGGGGCCGGGGCGTGGCCGCGTCGTCACCAGGCGCCTCATCGCCGACCGGGCCCGGCGCCACCCGACCAGTCGGGCCACCACCGGCGAGGGCCCCTCGCGCGCGGGCGGCTTCGTCGGCCATGGCCGTGGCCGCGCGCAGGAGCCGCTGGGCCTCGGGGAACACCTTCGCGCTCCTCGGCACCTTCGACAGCACGGCGCTCGCTCCGGCGCCATCACGCTCCTCGACGAGCAACGCCCCCAGGGCTACGGCGAGGGTGGCATCTCTGGGGTGGCGCCGCAGCCCGCCGCGCAGGAGCTCGTCGGCGGCCGAGCGCTGGTCGGTGGCGATGGCCGCCTTCGCGGCGCACCCGATGGCGGCCGGCTGGGGGTCGAAGGCCACGGCCTTCTCACCGAGGGAGAACGCCATCACGGCGTCAGCGGCCACGAGCGCGTCGCACCCCTGGGCGAGCGCTCGCCCAACGCGGCCCCTGTCCCGGGGCGCGAAGGCGCGCGGCGAGGCCGCAGCGAACGCGAGGTAGAGGTCCTCCCAGGAGGCCGATGCGGCCAACGCCTCGGCCTGCGCCGCCGACGGAGACGCCGAGACGACCCACGTCAGCACCAGCGCCAAACCCACGGATGGGATCTGCGCTCAGAACGACCGACGATTCAAGATGCCGACGACGTCGGCGCGGTCGGCCCCCGTCGCGTCTCCCGGCCGCGTTTGGGGGGGGCGGCCCGACGAGCCGCTCGGGGTTGGTGGCCAGGCGCTGCGCCGTCGGCTGCGCGCGGCTGCCAGCGAGCCTCGCCGCGGCCTCTGGCCGTGCCCTGCAGGGGCTGCCATCAACCCCGGCGGGAGTCCTTCGGCAGCCCGCGGCGCCGCTGGTGCTCCTCGTGCAGTCGGGCCCGGTGCGCCCCTGAGCGCATGCCTCGCGAACCAGACGGCGGCCACGGCGAGCACCTCTGGCGAGGCCCCGATGCACGCGGCACCTCGAGAACTCGAGCGGTCCTCTGCTACCGAGCCGCGCCCGCCGCTGTTCGCGCTCTTCGCCGCCGCCGGCCGAGGCACCGGCTCCCGACCGCGCACGCCAGCGCCTCAGCGCCGCGACGGCACGTGGACCGTGCCCGCTTCACGCGCTGCGCCGCCGTGGGAGCCCCGCGATGAAGAGCCGGCGACCCGCGAGCGGCCCGCAAGTCAGAACGACCAGCGGTTCAAGATGCCCGCGAAGTCGGCGAGCTCGGCCCGCTTCGAGTCGCCTCCGCGCGTGCGCAGATCTGCTCCGACGAGCCGCTCATTGATGGCGGCCAGGCGCTGCGCCATCACCTGCGCGAGGTTGACCACCACCTTGAGCGCGGCGAGGTGCTCGCCCTTGATGAGCTTCTGCACCCGCTTCGACGGCACCTTGAGCACCGTCACCTCGGTCTTCGCCACCGCGGTGGCGGAGCGCGCGTCACCGGGGCTCACCAGACTCATCTCTCCGAGGACGGCGTGGGTTGACAACGTCGCCAGTTCGACGTCGCGCTTGGTCACCGCCACCGTCCCCGAGAGGATGACGAAGAGCGCGTCGCCCTCGTCTCCTTCGCGGAAGAGGGCGCGCCCCGGCTCGACGGTCTGCTCCAGGGCAACCTCGAAGAACTCGGCGGCTTCGGGCACCGTGAGCCCCTGGAAGATGGGGATCTGCACCAGCTTCTTCAGCAGCGCGGCGGGGATCGACATGAGGCGCCTCGGAGGGACTGAGAGGTGGGACGACGGACGGTTCAGATGCCGCGCAGCACGGTGGCCTTGCCGACCCGGCCGATGGCCAGCACGTACGCGCTCGTTCGCAGGGGCAGCCGGCGCGTGCGCGAGATCTGCCCCACCCGCTCGTAGGCGTCCTTCATCACCCGCTCGAGCTCGCCGTTCACGCGCGCCTCGTCCCAGGAGACGTGCTGCATGTTCTGCACCCACTCGAAGTAGCTCACCGTGACGCCGCCCGCGTTCGCGAGGATGTCGGGCACCACCAGCACGCCGCGCTGCTCGAAGACCTCGTCGGCCTCGGGAGTCGACGGGCCGTTGGCGCCTTCGAGCACGATGCGGGCGCGCACCTCGGCGGCGAGCTCTCGCGAGATGACGCCGCCGATCGCCGCCGGCACCAGCACGTCGCAGTCGGCCATCAGCACGTCCTCGTTGCGACACGGCGTTCCACCCGGGAAGCCCCCGACGGTGCCGTTGCGCTTGACGTAGTCGAACAGCGCGGGGACATCGAGGCCGGCCGGGTTCATGACGCCGCCGTGCACGTCGCTCACCGCGACGATGCTGCCGCCGTCTTCGTGGAACAGCCGCGCGGCGTGGCTGCCGACGTTGCCGAAGCCCTGAATGGCGAAGCGCGTGCCCTGCATCGGACGCTGCACGTCGCGCAGGATCTCGCGGCACACGTACAGCAACCCTCGCGCGGTCGCCGCCTCACGCCCCCGGCTGCCGTAGAGGTCGACGGGCTTACCCGTCACCACCGCCGGCGAGTGCCCGTGGTGGCGCGAGTACTGGTCCATGATCCACGCCATCACCTGAGGGTTCGTGTTCATGTCGGGCCCGGGGATGTCGCGGGTCGGGCCGATGACGTCGTGGATCTGGTCGACGAACTTGCGGGTGAGGCGCTCGAGCTCCTTCACCGACAGATTTGACGGGTCGCACTGGATGCCGCCCTTGGCGCCGCCGTACGGCAGGTTCACCACCGCGGTCTTCCACGTCATGAGCGACGCGAGGCCCAACACCTCGTCGTCACTCACCTCGGGGTGAAAGCGCAGGCCGCCCTTCATGGGCCCGCGGGCGTTGTCGTGCTGCACGCGGTAGCCCTTGAAGGTGCCGATCTCGCCGTTGTCGAGCTCGATCGAGACCTGCACCGACACCGAGCGCAGGGGCGTGGCGAGCAGCGTCTCGATGCGCTCTCCGACGTCCATGATGCGCGCAGCCTTCTTGAAGTACCAGCTGGCAGCTTCGGCCGAAGTCATGGTGCGCGAACCATAGGGCTCCGCGTAGCATGTCGTCCATGATTCGAGTCTGTGCGCTCGCGCTTGTCCTCGCCCTCGCCGCCGTGACCTCGGCATGCGGCACGACCACGCCCCCCCGCTGCCAACCGTCGAACTGCTCCGGCTGCTGCACCGCCGCCAACGAGTGCATCGGCCCCATGCGCCAGACCCAGGCGTTGTGCGGCGCCGGCGGAGCCGAGTGCAGGCCGTGCCTGCCGGACCAACTCTGTACTCCGGCGGGGCGCTGCGTCCTCGACCCCAACGCCAACGGCGGCGGCTCCTCGGGCGGAGGCACGGCCGGCGGCGCGACCGGGGGCGGCATGGCGACCTGTGGCGGCGAGGGAGAGTCGTGCTGCGAAGGCAGCACCTGTGGCCAGGGACTGTCCTGCTCGCGGAACCTCTGCCTGCGGTGCGGCCTCACGAACCAGCCGTGCTGCGGAGCCTTCTGCCAGAACTCGAACGTCTGCTCCGGCGGTGTGTGTGTCTTCCCGTCGACGGGCGGCGGTGCCGCGGGCGGCGGGGGCAACGGTGGCGGTACGGCGGGCGGCGGCGGCGGAACCGGCGGCGGAGGGACGGCTGGCGGGGGCGCAGGCGGAGCCACCGGCGGAGGCGGCGCGGCGCTTCTGTCCATCGGAGACCCTTGCACCCTGCCATCTGAGTGCGCGCGTCCTCCAGGCGGCGGGCCGGCCCGCTGCCTCATCGCCGGGTTTGACCTCGGCTACTGCTCGGCAGACTGCACGAGCGACTCCAATTGCCCCTTTGGCAGCCACTGCGGCCGGAACCCGGCTGGCAGCGGCAACGTGTGCCTGAAGCGCTGCACGAACCCGGGAACAACGGGCACCTCGTCGGGGTGCCGCCCCAACTACGTGTGCGACCGCGGCGGGACGGCGCTCATCAACGTGCCCGTGTGCTTCCCGGCCTGCACCTCGGTCAGCATGTGCGGAGCCAACGTCACCCGCTGTGATTCACGCGGCTTCTGCTGTGGGGTCACCCCCAACGCCTGCTGCGAAGGCTCGAGCTGCGACCCGGGGCACACCTGCACCGGGGGGTACTGCAACCCCGCCGGCACCGGCGGCGGCTCGGCGACGGGCGGCGGCTCGGCGACGGGCGGCGGCTCGGCGACGGGCGGCGGCTCGGCGACGGGCGGCGGCTCGGCGACGGGCGGCGGCTCGGCGACGGGCGGCGGCTCGGCGACCGGCGGTGGCTCGGCGACGGGCGGAGGCTCGGCGACCGGCGGTGGCTCGGCGACGGGCGGCGGTAACCCCATGCCGGGAGCCGTGGGGGCTCCGTGCAACACGTCGCTCATCAACTTCAACTCGGTCTGCGTCGGAGGCGCCAACGCCCGGTGCCCGCCGGTGTGGTCGAACGACCCCGACTGGCCGGGAGGCTACTGTTCCATCTCCGGCTGTAGCGCGAACATGACCAACGGCTCGAACGACAGCTGCCCCGCCGGAAGCTCATGTGCGATCTTCTTCAACACCGCCCTGCCCCACTGCCTGGCGAACTGCGACTTCGCGACGCAGACGGGCTGTCGCCCCGGCTACCTGTGCGAGCGGGGGCTGTCGGGGAACTTCTACCAGGGCCAGTGCTTCCCGAAGTGCACGGCGACGAGCGGTCAATGCCCGAACAACACGCGCTGCGACCCGACTGGCCACTGCTGCGGCGGCGCGGGATTCAAGTGCTGCACCAGCGGGAACGCGTGCAACTCGGGCCTGCAGTGCTACCCGAACGTCGGCGGGTACTGCTACCCGTGAGCGAGCCGGCCGCCGCCGCTGAGCCGACCGACGTTCACCGGGCGCACCTCGTCGCCCTCGGCCGGCGAGTGCGCGCGCTGCGCGAGACGATGCGCCTCACGCAGGAGTCGTTCGCCTACCGCTGCGGCATCTCGGTCAGCTTCGCGTCGCTGCTCGAGCGCGGCGAGCGCAGCCCGTCATACGAGACGCTCATCGCCATCGCCCGCGCGCTCGAGGTGCCGGTGCCGGAGCTGTTCCGCGACGGGGCGAGCTCGCCCGCCGACGATCCGTCCCACGTCCGCCTGCTGGACTTCGCGCGAAAGGCCCAGCTCACCCGCTCGCAGGTCGACCGCTTCATCGCCGTCGGCCACGCGATGTTCGGCCTCGAGCCCGAGGGGCTCGCGCCGGAGCGGACGGCGACGTGCTCGGAAGAGGCCTGCGACCGCCCCGTGTTGGCGCGCGGACTCTGCGGGCCGCACTACCACCGCGCCCGCCGCGCCCGCCTCAGCGAGTGAGGTAGCGCCGCCCGGCGTCGACGCGCGGCGGGCCGTGGCCTCGTCACCGGCGACCGCGACCGGCGCGCGCGCAGCTGCACCGACGAAAGGGGCGCCAGCGCTCTCGCCGCAGCGGTAACCGTCGCGCTCGGGCCTGTCGCTGTTCGGCTCGCCGCCCGGGCCCGGCGCGGCGGCGCTTCGCCGGCTGTCGTGGCCGCGCCAGCGCGCAGGCTCACCTCTTCAGCGGCGGGCGTTGCGGCACGGCAGCCGGGCGCGCCCCGGCCCCCGTCGCCGGCCGAGGCGGCGCCCCCGCCGGCCGCTGCCGGTTCGCCGGCGCCTGCGGGTACGCCTTGATGTTGGTGCCGTCGGCGGCTGCCTCGACGGAGCCCTCCTCGCCCTCGTCCGACGACGCCGCTCCCTCGAAGGACGCGTCGTCGCTCGTCTCGGTCACCGGCCGCTTCGCCAGCAGCGGGTTCCGGGTGGGCGGCGGCGTCGCGTCGTCGCTCGCGGTGGTGCGCGGCGGCGACGAGCCCACGCCCTGCGAGGGGCGCGGCGGGCCTGAACCGACGGGCCGCGGCCCCGGAGCCGCCTGGGCGGCGGGGCCCTTCTCGGAGGCCTTCCGGCGGGCGTCTTCTTGCAGCTTCGCTTCGAAGGCCCGGTACTGCTCCGCGTACGCCTCGGGGTCCGGCAGGTGCTTCTCACGGTGCTTGAGCGACGGCGCCCAGTGCGTCGTCACGTTCTCGCCCACCCCGTGGACGAGCGGCGGCGGCGGAAGGCCGTAGGTCGCCGGGTCGAAGAAGGCCTCGTCGAGGTCCGTGAAGCCATAGGCCCGCGCCTTCATCAGGAACGTCGGCAAGATGCCCGTCGGCGCATGGTACCCGAGGATGTTGCCCTGTTCGTCCTTTCCCACGGGCGTGTAGAGCCACAGGTCCTGCGTGCGGTAGTCGCCTTTTTCGTTGAGCGGCAGCACCTCGCTGACGGCGATCGTCTTGCGCGACCCGTCCTGCAGGCGCTCGCAGCAGACGACGAGGTTGATGGCTGCGGCCACCTGCGCGCGCACCGCCACCATCGGCAGCTCGACCGAGCTCATGAGGCACAGCGACTCGATGCGGCGCAGCGACTCCGTCGGCGTGTTGGCGTGCGTGGTGGCCATCGAGCCGCCGTGCCCGGTGTTCATCGCCTGCATGAGATCGAACGCCTCGCCGCCGCGCACCTCACCCACGATGATGCGGTCTGGCCGGAGCCGCAGCGCCGAGTGCAGCAGGTGCCCCATGTTCACCTCGCCCTTGCCGAACTTGTCGGCCGGCCGCGACTCGAACGGCACGAGGTGCTCCTGGTTCAACTGGAGCTCCGCCGAGTCCTCGATGGTGAGGATGCGCTCGTCGTTGGGGATGAGCGACGAGAGGATGTTGAGCAGCGTCGTCTTGCCCGAGCCGGTGCCACCGGACACCAGCATGTTCAGCTTCACCCGCACCGCCGCCTCGATGACGCGCACCATCGGCGGGGTGATCGACCCGAAGCGGATGAGGTTGTCGGGCGTCAGCTTGTCGCGGAAGAACTTGCGGATGGAGATCGTCGTGCCCTTGCGCGCGATGGGCGGCAGCACGACGTGAATGCGGCTCCCGTCGGGCAGGCGCGCGTCGAGCCGGGGCCTGTCCTCGGACAGCGGGCGGCCGACGTACTGCGCCATGTTCCGCGCCGCGCCCAGCAGCCCCTCCTCGGTGAACACCGCGTCGGTCTTGTAGAGGCGCCCCTTGCGCTCGATCCACACGTCCCGCTCGCCGTTGATCATGATCTCCGAGACGGACTCATCGTCGAGGTACTGGACGACGGGCTTGAGGAACGCCCTCAAGGACTCCTGGAACATCGTCATGGCGGGCGAGTGTAGCCCGGTCATCGAGCCAGTGGCGAAGCGACGCCGGCGGTCTAACCTCTCGCGCATGGCGACCCGTCGAACGAGCAGGCCCGCGAAGAAGCCGTCGGGGGCGAGCGCCCCGAGATCCCCGCCGAAGCGGCTCGAGGCGTCGCCCGACGCGCGCGCCGTGCCGAAGAACACGCTGCCGTTCGAGATCGACCCGAAGAGGGTCGAAGAGTCGCTCAAGAGGTTCCGCGACCAGCTCGTGCAGCTGACCAAGAAGGGCCGCTACACGAAGGTGCGCTTCAAGTTCCGCGGCAAGCAACTGTTGCCAGACCTGCCGCTGGCGGCGGTGGTCGCCGTCGAGGGCGCGACGTTCTACTGGACCGGCCTGCTCCGGGCGCTGGTGTTCAACCTCGCTGGCCGCGCCGTCATCGACGTCGAGCTCGTCAACGACAGCGAGAAGCGCCTCACCGCAGGCAAGGAGGCGCTCCTGTCGGGCGACCTCGAGGTGGCGCTCGCCTCGTTCCGCGAAGCACTCGAGATGGACCCCGAGAACCCGCTGGTGCACCTCAACCTCGGCGTCGCCTACAAGCTCAAGGGGCAGCGCGAGGTCGCGCGGCTCGCGCTCCAGCAGGCGAAGAAGCTCGACCCCCTCGGGCCCACCGGTGCCGAGGCGGAGCGGTTGCTCGCGGCGCTCGGCCCAGTGGGTTGAGGGGCACCGCCGGCCGCGCCGCGGGCGCTCACCGACTCGATTGGCCGAAAGACGCAGGAAAAGAGCCCGGGCCCCACAGGAGCCAGGCACCGCTCAACGCGAGAGCTTCTTTCCGGACCACGCGCTGGCCCGGGGCCGAACATCGCCGGGCTGCTCGAGTGTCAGCCCCCGCACCCACGGGAGGCCGCCACGCCCGGCTGGGCCCGGCGAACAGGCGCTGCTTCAGTCGGCGCTTCCGCGCGCGACCTTCTTGCCGTTGTAGAAGCCGCAGGCAGGGCAGATGCGGTGCGGCATCGTCGGCGCGCCGCAGTTCGCGCACTTGATGACCTGCACCGCGGTCTTGAGCTTGTTGTTCGCCGCACGACGACGGTCGCGCCGCATCTTCGAGGTGCGCTTCTTGGGTACGCCCATGGCTTCGTCTTCCTTTCGACGACGTCAGTTCTTCAGCTTGATGTCCTTCAACTTCGCCAACCGGACATCGATCTCTTTCTTCTCGGAATGACCGCAATCTCTCTCGTTGAGGTCCTGCCCACAGGTCGGGCAGAGCCCCTTGCAGTCCTCCCGACACAGCACGGTCACCGGGAGCGCCAGCAATACCTGTTCACGTACGATCGGGTCCAGATCGATCGTCTTGCCGTCGAACGGCTCGGCATCGATTTCGTCCAACTCGAAGCTGGCGGCCACCTCGCCCTCGTCCAGGTCCTCCGCCGCCTGGCGTCGGCGCCGGGAGGGCCTCGCGTCCGCCGCAGGCTCCTCGTCCTCGTCTGGCCTGACCGGCTCGCGCACCATACGCAGCGAGAACGCCACCGGCACCGAGAGTGACACCTCGCCCGTGCATCGACGGCACGGGCCGATCACGGCCGCTTCGAAGCGCCCCCGCACGTGCACCTGCCCGCTCACCTTGCGGAACGACGCCGACAGCGGTGTGCTCGACACCAGGCGGTACCCGTCGGCCTCGGCCAGCGCCCGCTCGAGCACGGCCCGGTCGATGGGCTGCGTCAACTCGAGGCCCGGCTCCTGAATTTCCTCAATCTTTACCAGCATCTGGGTCTCGACCGCCGAAGGGGCGCCACCCTTAGCCCCCGGGGTCGACCGAGTAAAGCCCGACAGCGGCACCCACTCGTGACGACGACGCGCCCCACCTGCCGACGGCTTGCCGGTATGGTGCGGCGCGGTGCGGGCCGCGCTCACGACGATTCTCCTGGTGCTCCCGGCCGCGACGCTCGCGCAGGTCGTGCCGCGCAATGATGCGCTCGTGCGCGGCCAGCAGCAGGTCGAAGAGGGAGACTTCGAAGACGCCGTGAAGACCCTCGAGGCCGGCATCGACCAGCCAGACGTCACCGACGACCAGCTCGCCGAGCTCTACCGGCTGCTGGGCCTCGCGCACCTCTACCTGGGCCACGAGGACAAGGCCCGGGCGGCCTACGAGAAGCTGCTCCAGGCCCGACCCGACTACGAGCTGCCCAAGGCCACGCCGCCCAAGATCCGCACGCTCTACGCCCGCCTCAAGGAGGACATCCGCAAGCGGCGGGTGCGGCCGGTGACGTTGTCGGTGGCGGGCCTGCCCGACCAGCCGCCCGGCACCGCGGTGACGGTCGAGGCGCGCATCGACGACCTGGCGCTCGGGGCGAAGGCCAAGCTGTTCTACCGGCGCTCCGGGGCGCAGCACTTCAGCTCCATCGACTTCACGCGCGACAAGGCCGACCGCGCGCTGCACCGCGCGACGATTCCCGCGTTCGAGCTGCCCGAGGAGCCCGCCGCCTACGACGTCGAGTACTACGTCGAGGTCGCCGACGCGGCCCAGCGGCGCCTGGCCGGCCGCGGCGACCCGTTCTCACCGCTGATGCTTCGGGTCCTGGCGAAGGTCGCCGCCGCCGAGGTGGAAAAGCCGCGGGCCTGGTACCAGAACCCGGTCGTGTGGATCGTCATTGGGGTAGGCGCGGCCGCGGCGACGACGGGCGTGGTGGTGCTCGCGACGCAGCGCCCGACCGGAACGCTGCCCATCACCATTCAGGTCGAGGGCATGCCGTGAGGCCCCTGGCGTCACCGGTGCTGCTGCCCGCGGCCCTGCTCCTCGCCGCGGCCTGCGGCCCCGCCCTCGACGCCGAGCCCCCCGGCTTCGACGTCGAGCTCGTCGTGAAGCAGGCCCTCGTCGACAAGCTCTCGGCCTTCCAGGTGGCGCTGGTGACGAACGTGTCGACCGTGGCGGGCGGAGACTGCACCGTCATTCGCCAGACGTGCATTCGCGACCAGCTGCCGCTCGACCGCTTCGTCCCTTTGCGCACGCCGGGCTCCAATCGCACCGACCCGGCCCGTATCTTCCCCATCGCCCTCGTGGCCGGCATCCCCAGCACCCAGGACGTCTCGCTCACCGAGGTGCCGCCGGGCCGCGACTACGGGCTCATCGTCGAAGCCATCTCGAAGGACGGCGCCCGGCTCGCCGGGGCCGACTGCGCCTTCGTGCGGCAGCTCAACGCTGGCGACAACCCGCGCGTGCTGGTGCGCATCCAGCAGTACGATCCGCCGAAGCCCTGCGACCCGCGCCTCGCGCAGTGACCCGCGGCGTCGCCGCGTCGGGGCACGACCTTCCGCCCGTGCCTTATGCGGCGCGCCGACTTTTTGTTAGGAAGCCCGCATGCCGCGCATCCTCATCGTCGAGGACGAGCAGGACCTGGCGTCGCTGCTCGAGTACAACCTGAAGAACGACGGGTTCGAGGTCGAGGTCGCGCGCACCGGCGCCGCCGGGGTCACGAGAGCCCGGAGCTTCAAGCCCGACCTGGTGCTGCTCGACCTCATGCTCCCCGACATCGCCGGCACCGAGGTTGCGCGGCTGCTGCGCGAGAGCGAGGGCAAGCGGGTGTCGATCATCATGGTGACCGCCCGGGGCGAGGAGTCGGACCGCGTCAAGGGCCTCGAGTTGGGGGCCGACGACTACGTCGTGAAGCCCTTCTCGGTGAAGGAGCTGCTGCTGCGCATCCGCAACGTGCTGCGGCGCGAGGCGAGCGAGCCCCCTGGGCCTCTGGCCGGCGCGCTGAAGGCCGCCGACATCGCCCTCGACGCCGAGCGCCACGAGGTGACGGTGCTCGGGCGCCCGGTGGTGCTCACCGCCCTCGAGTTCCGGCTCCTCAAGACGTTCCTCGAGCGGCCCGGCCGCGTACAGACCCGCGAGACGCTGCTCTCCGACGTCTGGGGCATCGACGCCGAGATCACCACCCGCACCGTCGACACCCACATCAAGCGGCTCCGCGAGAAGCTCGGGCCGTCGGGCGACGTCATCGAGACGATCCGCGGCGTCGGCTACAAGCTGGTGACCCCAGGCCGGTGAACCACCCGGACTGACGCCACAACGTTCGACGCTCGTTGCATGACCGTCACACGGAGCAGGTAGGGAGCCGGGCCATGTCGATGCGTCTGCTGGTGCTGTGGCCCATCGGAGCCGCCGTCGGGGTCGCGGTCGTGATCGCGCTGGCCACCAACACCGCCGCCGCGGCGCTCGTGGCTTTCGGCGCGACGCTGGTCTTCTCTGGCCTGGCAGTCGTCGGCACCGGGCGCGCGTGGAAGCGCCGCGCCGACGCCTTCGCCGCCGCCGCCAAGGGCCTGCAGGTCGAGCCGCTCGCTGGAGAGCCCGACGCCAACGCGCCGAGCCAACTCGCCAGGCAGGTGCAGACCACCGCCCAGAGCGCGAGGGAGCTGGCGCGCGACCTCGCCGTGCTCCGCGCCGTCATCGACGGCATGGCCGAGGGCGTATGGGTCACCAGCGAAGACGGCACCGTTCTCGAGCACAACGACGCACTCAAGGAGCTGCTGTACTCGGGCACCGAGATCGTCGGCCACCGGCCGGTCGAGATCGTCCGCAGCGCCGAGCTGCAGGTGGCGGTGGAGCGCGCCTGTCAGGAACACCAGGCCAGCCGCCTCGAGATCAACCTCGAGGGCGTGATGCCACGGGTGCTGTCGATACACGTCTCGCCGCTCGGGCGTGACCTCGGCGGAAGCGCGGCCGTCTTCTTCGACGTGACCGACCTGCGCCGGCTCGAGAAGGTGCGCAAGGACTTCGTGGCCAACGTGAGCCACGAGCTGCGGACCCCGGTGACGGCCATTCGCGGCTACGCCGAGACGCTGCTGAGCGGCGCCCTGAGCGACCCCCTCACGGCACCGAAGATGGTCGACATCATTCACCGGCAGTCCGAGCGCCTCTCGGAGCTGGTCGAGGATCTGCTCGAGCTGTCGCGGCTCGAGTCGAAACAGCTGCAGCTCGCCGAGAAGCCGGTGAACCTCGCCGAGGCGGCGCAGCGCGCGTCCGAGGCCATTCGCCCCAAGGCGCGCCTGCGCAACACCACCGTCGAGCTCGAGGTGCCCGCCCAGCTCGTCGCGCTCGCCGACCCCCGGGGGCTCGAGCAGGTCGTCCTCAACCTCGTCGACAACGCCGTGAAGTATACGCCGCCCAATGGGCACGTCTGGGTGACGGGGCGCGAGGCCGAGGGCGCCGTCGAGCTGGTGGTGAGGGACGACGGCCCGGGCATCGAGGCCCGCCACCTGCCGCGCATCTTCGAGCGCTTCTACCGGGTCGACAAGGGGCGCTCCCGCGACATGGGCGGCACGGGCCTCGGCCTGTCGATCGTCAAGCACCTGGTGAACGCGATGAAGGGCGAGGTGCGGGTCGAGAGCGCCCCCGGCGCGGGCAGCACCTTCTTCGTCACCCTGCCCCTCGCGCCGCCCGGGCGCCTCGAGGCGACAGACGGCCCGCCGTCGGGCCCCATCGACGTCGGCGCCGCTGGGAATCAGCCGTCACCGGGCTAAGCTTCGAGGCTCGATGCGCGTCGCAGTGCTCGCTGACATCCACGGGAATCTGCCGGCCTGCGAGGCGGTGCTCGAAGACATCGAACGCCAGCACCCAGACGCCATCGTCGCCGCCGGAGACCTCTGCCTGCGCGGCGCCTGGCCGCGCGAGACCTTCGACCTGCTCCACGACGCCTGCGACGCGCTGCTGATGGGGAACACCGACTGTTACCTCGCCGGCAACTACCTGTCGGGCGCCTACCGCGAGAAGGACCACTGGAAGACCGAGCTGCTCGACTGGACCCGTGACCAACTCGGCCCCGAGCGCACGGCCGCCCTCGGCCGGCTCGCCTTCTCGACGCGCTTCTCGCCGCGCCGCGGACAAGACCTGTTCGTCTGCCACGCGAACCCGCGCAACCTCGAGGACTCGCTCGAGCCGACGCTCGACGAGCACACCCTGCGGCGGCTGGTCGGCCACCTCGACGCCACCGCGCTGGCCTTCGGGCACCTGCACTTCCCCTACCGCCGGCGGGTCGGCCGGCTGCTCATCGCCGACGTGGCCTCGGCGGGCATCCCGCGAGATGGCGACCTGCGCCCCGCCTGGGGCCTGTTCTCGTGGACACCGCGCGGCTGGCGCGTGCAGATCCGCCGGGTGCGTTACGCGGTGCGCCGGGCGACCAGCGGCCTGCACGAGCGAAAGGTGCCGGGCGCGTCGCTGCTCGTCCACAAGATGCTCGAGTGCCGCTACCGCCACCACGACGCCATGGCCGTCGCCGCGCGCCGCCACTCGGGGCTGCCACCCTTCCTCAAGCCGCCGCCGGGCTCTCCGGCCTCGCTCAAGCCCGTCGGTCAGCCGCAGCCGGTCCTCCCGCCGCCGCCGGGCCTCGAGGCGCCCCCTCCGGGCCAATCGACCCAGGCCGACGAGGCCGCCGACGAGCTCCTCGCGCGCCTGAAGCTGCCCGAGCTCAGCGTGCCCGCCGAGACCGCGCCGACGAGCGCCGAGAGCTCCGCCGAGGCCCTCGACCCGACCGCCGGCGACGAGGGCTGAGCCACCTTTCGGCACGTCGTCACGCCCTTGTCACCGCGAGGCCATGCGGCCGTCGTGGCGCGGGCCTATCTCGGCCGCCATGCCCACGATCCTCATCGTCGACGACGAAGCCGATCTCGCCAGCCTCGTGGAGTTCAACCTGAACCAGGCGGGGCTCGAGACCGCCGTGGCGCTCACCGGAGAACAGGCGCTCCAGCTCGCAGCGCGGTCGAAGCCAGACCTGGTGCTGCTCGACCTGATGCTGCCCGACATCTCGGGGCGCGACGTCTGCCGGCGGCTGCGCGCCAGCCCGCAGACGCGAGACGTGCCCATCGTGATGCTGACGGCGCGCGGCGAGGAGACCGACCGGGTGCAGGGCTTCGAGGTGGGCGCCGACGACTATGTCACCAAGCCCTTCTCACCGCGGGAGCTGGTGCTGCGCGTGAAGGCCATCTTGCGGCGGGCCGGCAGCGGCCCGACCCAGGAGCGGGTGGCGCTCGGGCCGCTCGAGCTGGATCTCGGCTCCCACCGAGCCTACGTGGCCGGGAGCGAGGTCGAGCTGACGGCGCTCGAGTTCAAGCTGCTGCACCACCTGATGGCGCGGCCGGGCCGGGTGCAGACACGCGAGCAGCTGCTGTCCGACGTCTGGGGCATCACCAGCGTGCTCGAGACGCGCACCGTCGACACCCACGTGATGCGACTTCGCGAGAAGCTCGGTGAGGCGCGCGACTTCGTCGAGACCGTGCGCGGCGTCGGCTACCGCATGGCGGACCCCGGGCGGAGCGAAGCGCGCGCGTGAGGCGGCTCGGCTCCACCCGGCTCGGGCTCCTGCTGGTTCTCTCGTGGGCGACGGCAGCCGGCGCGGGCTCCATCACCGTCAAGGGCTCGGACACGATGGTGGGGTTATGCCAGCGCTGGGCCCAGGCGTTCCGCGCGCAGCACCCCGGCGTGCGGCTGCAGATCACCGGCGGGGGCTCGGGCACCGGGCTAGCGGCACTCGTCGAGGGGGCGACCGACGTGGCGATGGTGAGCCGGCCTGTCGCGCCGAGCGAGCTCGAGGCGCTCCGGCGCCGCACGGGCGTCGCGCCGGTGGTGGTCGAGGTCGCCCTCGACGGCGTCACCTTCTTCGTCCACCCGTCGAACCCGCTGCGGGCGCTGACGCCGGCGCAGCTCGGGGCCGCCTTCGGGGGACGCGTCGCGCGCTGGAGTGAGCTCGGCGGGCCCGAGGCGCGGATCATCCTCTACACGCGCGAGGCCACCTCGGGCACGTTCGAGTTCGTGCGCGACCACCTCCTCGATGGTGACGACTTCTCGCCGATGGCGCAGCCGCTGCCGGGCACCGGGGCGGTGGTGAGCGCGGTGTCGCGCGAGCGCCACGGCGTCGGCTTCGGGGGCGCGGCCTTCACGAAGGGCGTCGTGCCGCTGCGCATCCGCCTCGGGGACGACGAGGTGTCGCCGACGCCCGAGACGATCCGCAGCGGGCGCTACCCCTTCTCGCGCGCCCTCACCTTCGTGCTGGCCGGGCCGGCGCGCGGAGAGACGAAGCTGTTCCTCGACTGGGTGCTGAGTGGGCAGGGGCAGGCGCACGTGGGCGCGGCCGGCTTCTTCCCGCTCCGATGACGCCGATGCGTGAGCTGCTCGAGCCCGCCACGTCCCGCAGCGCCACGCCGCCGGCGCTCGCCGCGCAGCGCCGCGCGGCCCGGGTCGACCTCGCCGTCGAGATCGCCGTGACGGCCGCCGGGGTCGCTGGCGTGGTGCTGCTGGGCCTGGTCATCGTCTTCGTGGTGCGCGGGGCGCTGCCGCTGGCGCTGGACCCACAGCAGCGCGCTCAGGTGAGCCTCGACGCGCTGCTGCTGCCTCAGCCCGGGCGAGCCGGGGCGGCGCTCCTGTGGAGCCCGACGGCGCGGGTGCCCCGGGTGAGCCTGTGGCCGCTGCTGGCAGGCACCCTCAAGGTGGCAGGCGTGGCGCTGGCCGTCGCGGCGCCGCTGGGCGTCGCCGCGGCGCTCTTCACCTCCGAGTTCGCGCCCGGCCGAGTGCGGACGTGGGTGAAGCCAGCCATCGAGCTGCTCGCGGGTATTCCCTCGGTGCTCCTCGGCTCGTTCGCGCTGCTGACGCTGGCGACGGCGCTGCAGTCGGCCTTCGGGTTCGACTTCAGGCTGAACGCGCTCGTCGCCGGGCTGGCCCTGGCGCTGGCGGTGGTCCCCCTCATCTTCACCCTCACCGATGACGCGCTGCGGGCGGTGCCCCCGGCGTACCGCGAGGCGGCGCTGGCGCTGGGGGCGACGCGCTGGGAGACGGCCTTCCACGTCGTGTTGCCGGCGGCGGCGCCGGGCGTGCTGGGCGCGCTGGTGCTGGGCGTCGGGCGCGCGGTGGGCGAGACGATGATCGTCTTGATGGCGTCGGGGAACGCGGCGATGGTGTCGGCGAACCTGGCCGAGCCGACCCGCACCGTCGCGGCCACCATCGCCGCCGAGCTCGGCGACGTGGTGATGGGCTCGACGCACGCCTCGCTGCTGTTCTTGCTGGGCGCGGCCCTGTTCGGCTTCACGCTGACGCTCAACGTCACGGCGGGCGCGTGGGTACGTCGGCGCCTCGCCCGGCAGGCCGGGGGGACGCCGTGAGGCCGGCGTGGCGCTTTCGGCGCGCGCGGCTCTTCGAGGGGCTGGCGGCGGCGGCGGCGGCGGCCCTCGTCGTGGCGCTGATGGTGGTGCTCGTCGACGTGCTGCGCGGGGCCGGCGCCCTCTCGTGGCGCTTCTTCGTCGAGGCGCCCGGCGCGACGGCGACCGAGGGCGGCATCTTTCCGGCCATCTTCGGGACGGTGGCGCTCACGCTGGTGATGACGGTGCTGGTGATGCCGCTGGGTGTGGGCGCGGCGGTGTACCTGCACGAGTACGCGTCGCCGGCCGCGCGGCTCCCGGGGCTCGTGCGCGCGGCGGTGCACCACCTCGCGCGCCTACCGTCGCTCGTCTACGGGCTCTTCGGCCTGGGCTTCTTCGTGCACACCGTGGGGCGCGCCGTCGACGGCGTGACGGGCCAGGCGCTGCGCTGGGGGCAGCCGGGGTTGCTCTGGGCCGCCTGCACCCTGGCGGTGCTGACGCTTCCGACGGTCATCGTCGCCACCGAGGAGGCGCTGCGGTCGGTACCCCACGAGGTGCGCCTGGCGAGCCTGGCGCTGGGCGCGACGCGGGCGCAGATGCTCGGCCAGGTGGTGTTGCCGGCGGCGGCGCCGGGCATCCTCACGGCGGCGGTGTTGGCGATCTCGCGCGGGGCCGGCGAGGTGGCGCCGGTGCTGCTGACGGGCGTGGCCTCGTGGCTGCCGGACCTGCCCGACGGCCTGTCGTCGCAGTTCATGCACCTGGGGTTCCACGCCCACGTGCTGGCGACCCAGAGCCCCGACGTCGACGCCGCGCGCGCCCCCCTCGCCGGGACGGCGGCGGCGCTGCTGACGCTCACCTTCCTGCTCAACCTGGTGGCGGCCGCGCTGCGCGCGCGGCTGGCCTCGTCTGCCGGGGCCCGCTGATGCCGACGACGCCGGTCAAGGTGCGCATCGCGGGCCTCTCGGTGGACTACGCCGGCGCTCGCGCCCTGCACGG
>JADCJJ010000443.1 GCA_020247085.1 Myxococcaceae bacterium
CGCCGAAGCGCCGCGCGAGCACCCGGTCGACGCGGTACGGCTTGTACCCGTGAATGCCGAACTCCAGCGCCACGTAGCGGGTGTTGGTGACGACGAAGCCGTAGAGGGCCGCCACCACGTCGGCCGTCTTCTTGCGGTCGACGCCGGCCAGCACCGCGTCGACGGTCTTCTGCAGCTCTCCGGTGGGCGTCAGCTGGTCGCGCACCAGCCCCCACCAGTAGCGCCCCACCGCGTCCCACGACTGGTACGTCGACAGGTGCAGGGGCGTGGCCACCTCGGCCCAGCCGGGCATCTGCGGCTCGGGCACGACCTTCTTCACGTCGCTGGCCTCGAAGCGGTACAGCACGCGGTCGCCGGCGGGCGTGCGCGAGGCCGACACCCAGGCCGGCAGCGTCGAGGCGTTCCACGAAAGGGGGCGCGCCGCGGGCATGTCGACGACGTAGCGGTAGCGCCGCTTGGGCACCGTCGCCTGTACCGAGTCGACGTCGCCCCAGTAGTCCGACAGCAGGTTCTCGCCGGCGGTGTCATCGACGCGCCACTGCACCTCGAGCACGTCGCCCGGCGCCAGCGCCGGGAAGGTGAGGAGCCGCGCGCGCGCGTCGTAGTACATGCCCGTCCACGGCTCGTTGATGTTGCGCTCGGCGTCGTCGAACGAGTCGATGATGCTCCCGTCGCCGCGGCTGATGCGGGCCTTGAGCACGCGCACCTCTTGCCGGTCCGGCGAGTAGGTGATGGGCAGCTGGCGGAAGGCCTCGACGCCGCGCTGGGTGAACACCTTCACCGCCAGCTGCTGGAAGCGCGAGGCCACGCCCGTCGTCTGCACCCGCACGGCGGTGACGTCGGCCAGCGTCACCGCGTCCTCACCGCCGCCGTCGCCCAACCCCTCGAGGAGCGGCCCGAGGGCCAGCGCGTGCGGGGCCTGGCCGTCCTGGTCGACGCCCCGCAGCGTGCGCACCAACTCCTTCAGCGCTGGGTTCTGCGGCCGCAGCGCCAGCGCCCGGGCGAAGGCCCCCAGCGCCGCCTCGGGCGCGCCGAGGTGCAGCAGCGCCCGGCCCTCGCGCTCGAAGACGTCGGGCTCGTCGGGAGACAGCGCCCGGGCCGTCGCGAAGAAGGCGCGGGCCGCGTCGGCCCTGCCATTGGCAGCCGACAGCTCGGCCAGCCGCAGCACGGTGCCCAGGTCGAGCGGGTCGAGCGACAGCACCTTCTCGTACTGGTCGAGCGCCTCGTCGACGCGGCCCAGGTCAACCAGCATCGAGGCGAGCCCCCGCCGCGTCGCGGTGTCGTCGAACCGGAGCGCGAGGGCCATGCGCGCGCGGGCGACGGCCTCTTCGACGCGGTCGCGGCGACGCGACACCGCCACGGCCTCGCGGGCGACGCGCGGCACCAGGTGGAGCACCGAGAAGGCCTCTTCGACGGCCCGCATCGACGCCGCCCGCTCGCCCAGCGCCTCGAGCGCCCGCGCCTTCACCACCCAGGCCCCGGCGAAGCGCGGGTGCTGCGCCACGAGGGCCTCGGCGAGGGCCAGCGCCACCGCCGGGTGCTCCATGGCCAGCTCGTGCTGGGCCAGCAGCAGCCGCGCGAAGGGGTGCTGCGGCTCGGCGGCGAGCGCCCGCTCGAGGAACAAGCGGCGGTGGTTGGCGTCGTCGAGCTGGAGCTGGGCGGCGACGAGCTGCAGCGCGACGTCGCCGGGCTGCTCGTCTGCGGCCCGCTCGGCCTCGAGCATCGGCGCGCGCTCCTTCTCTTCGAAGGCTCGCGTCCACTCGAGGATGACGGCGGCGTCGGCGCGCAGGGCGGCGTCGCGGGGCGCCTGCGCCACCTTCGCCAGCACCGCCTCGGCCAGCGTCGGCAGCCGCACCGGCGCCGGCGGCGGGCCCTTCTCGAGCGGCGGCACCGCGGACGGCAGCGCCACCTGGAAGCTCCCGGCGGCGCCGTCGGGCCGCTCGGCGCGCAGGTAGAAGCCGAAGGCACCCTTCTCTTGACACACCTTCAGCAGGACCCGGTTGAAGCCCTTGCGCAGGCGCACCTGCAACCGGTGCTGGTCGGCCCGCGGCGCGTTGTACCGGTCGCTCTGCGCCACCTTCACCCCGTTGACGAAGAGGCGGAAGCCGCCGGACACGCCCAGCGAGAGCTGCGCCGTGGTCTCGGCCGTCGCCTGCAGCCAGGTGAGGGCGTAGCCAACGGCCTCGCTCGCCGGCCGCAGCGGCACCGACAGGTCGACGAAGCCGTCGGGGCTCCGCGCGGCGGGCCTTCGCCACGTCACCTCGTCCCGCTTCGACGGGTAGCTGGCGCGCAGGTCGGGCGCTGCCTCGGGGCCGAAGTCGGTGTCGCAGCCGCTCTTCCCCTCGTTGTCGAAGCCGCCGACGACCCACACGTCCTGAACGAAGCCCAGGGCGCGCACCAACTCCTGCGCGCGCACGGTGCGGCCGCGGGCGCGCTCGACGTCGATGAGGAGGCGCTGCGCCAGCGCCCGCACCTGAGGGTCGGTGGAGCGACGCGACGCGATGGCGAAGAGCGGCTCGGCCAGCAGGTTGAGGTCGTCGACCTCGTCCATCAGCCCGTGCAGCTGCAGGAGCGCCGCGGCGCCCCGAGCCTCCGACGCCTGCCTCAGCGCCTGTACCCCCAGCGCCTCGGCGCGGTCGGTGACCGGGCTGTCGAGGCGGCCCAGCAGCACGAGGGACACGATGAAGGCCTGAGAACCCATGAATGAACCCCAAAGCTTCAACAAACGTTGAGCAAATCTGGTTGCCGAGGAACGAGGCGGTTCCTATTCAAGGACCACACTCGAATTCGACGATGACGCGCTTGGCTCCGGCCGGGTGCTCCAGCGGCTCTGCGTGCTCCCCCGACGCGCAGGGCCGCTGTTTTTTTCTCCGCGTCGCGACGGCGCACGCGCGCTCAGACCAGGTTGTGAAAGACGCGCTGCACGTCGTCGTCCTGCTCGAAGCGGTCGACGAGCTCGAGCACCTCTTTCGCCTTGTCCTCGTCGAGCGAAACGGTGGTGGTGGGAATGTACTCGGACTCGCTCGAGACCGGGTGCAGGCCCCGCGCCTCGAGGGCCGTCTGGAGCTGGCCGAAGTCGGCGAAGTTGCAGCGCAGCACCACCTGCTTCTCGCCCTTCTCGCCGGTGCCCTCCCCGAGTTCCTGCAGGCCGTGGTCGATGAGCTCGAGTTCGAGCTCATCGAGCGGCGGGAGCCCGTCGGGCGCGAGCCGGAAGACACCCATGCGGTTGAACATGAAGCTGACGGACCCGTTCGAGGCGAGGTTGCCGTTGAACTTGTTGAAGTAGGCGCGCACGTTGCCGACGGTGCGCACGATGTTGTCGGTGGCCGTCTCGATGAGGAGCGGCACGCCGTGCGGCGCGTAGCCCTCGTACATGACGGTCTCGTAGTTGGCGGCGTCGGCGCCCGCGGCCCGCTTGATGGCGGCCTCGACCTTGTCCTTGGGCATGTTGACCGCGCGCGCGTTCTGCATCGCGCGGCGCAGCGCCGGGTTGCTCTCGGGGTTCACGCCGCCGGCCTTGACGGCGATGGTGATGTCCTTGCTCACGCGCGTGAAGGCCTTCGCCATCTTGTTCCAGCGGGCGAACATCGTGGCCTTGCGCGTCTCGAAGATGCGTCCCATGGGCCCGGCGTCTAGCGCGAAACCTTTGCCAGTGTCGCGCCGTGGCGAAGGGCTGCACGGCGATGAAGACCGGGCTGCGGGCCGGGGGCGACGGCGCGCGCGCGACCCTCTGCGCGACAGGCCCGGCCGGCGTCGCGGCGCCCGCGGGTCAGCTGGGTTCGGCCTTCGACGCGGCTGAGGGCGGCGCCTCGTGTGGCGCGGCACCGGACACCGAGGTGGGCGCCGCAGCGGCGGGCTCCGCGGGCTGTGCCTCAGCCGTCGACCCGGCCGACGCCGGCGAGCCAGCCTTCGGAGACAGGCCCGGTTGGGCTCGGGCGACGCCCTCTTCATCCGCGTACCGCAGCAGCGCGTCCACCAGGGTGAGCAGCACCGGCCCGAGGAAGAGGCCCGCGAAGCCGAACGCGCTGACGCCCCCGAGCACGCCGACGAACACCAGCAGCGTCGAGACGTTCGACGACGACGACACCACGAGCGGCCGAATGACGTTGTCGCTGCCGGCCACGAGGACGACGCTCCACACCGCGAGGAACACGGCCCAGCCCGTCTGCCCGAGCGCCAGCAGCGACAGCACCGCGGGCACCCAGACGAGCGAGGTCCCGACGACAGGGATGAGCGAGGCCAGCGCGCCCACGGCGCCGAAGACGAGGGGCGACGGCAGCCCGGCGATGGCGAAGCCGATGCCGATGAGCGTGCCCTGCGCGAGGGCGGTCACCAGCGTGCCCACCACCACGCCGCGGGTGACGCCGCCGAGCGTCTTCGACAGATCCCGCACCCGCTCCGGCTGCAGCGGCACCAGGTGCAGTGCGCGCTGGAGCATCTCGCGACCGTCGCGCAGGAAGAAGAAGAGCAGGAACATCGTCAGCGCGAACTGCGTGATGATGTTGAAGGCGCCCAGCACGACGGTGCCGCCGAGCGAGGCCAGCTGCTGCAGCCCTGCCTGGGCCGCGTCGTTCGCCTGCGCGAGGATCTGCTCCTTCGTCAGCGAGGTGAACTCCTTGGCCGCTTCGAGCGCTGCCTGCACCGGCTTGAACTCGAGCACCAGCTGGAGGGCCGGCAGCTTGCGGTCGTGCGCGTCCCCCTGGAAGCGCGCCAGCAGCTGCGAGGTCTGGCGGAGAAAGGCGAAGAGGAAGAGCGAGACGGGGCCCGCCACCAGCAGCACCATGCCCAGCGTCAGCGCCGCCGCCGGGAGCGCGGGCCGTCGCCACCGCTCGAGGAGCCGCCGATTGAGCGGCTGGAGCATGAAGGCCAGGAGCGTCGCCCAGGCGATGGGCACGAAGAACGGCGTCAGCGTGCGGAAGAGGAGCCAACCCAACACGAGGAAGGCGCCCACGGCGAACGCGCGGGCATAGAAGCGAGAGGGCGTCGGGAGCGTCATCGGCAGGGCTCGAGGGCGCAGGCCACCCGCCCGGAGGGAGACGAGCAACGCCGCGCGGAGGCGGAGGTCGCAGCGCGGGCCCTCGACCACGGCCGGCAGGGCGGGCCCGGGCGGTCCCCGCGAGGTCGAGCGGTGACGTCGTCTCTCTCGACTCGCGCAGCGCTCCACCTGCCGACCGTCATGGGACGCATCTCACCACGGGCTGGCCCGCCCGACACGAAAACGGCCGGCCCGGCCGATGACGCCGTTCCCCTGCGACGCAAACGGAGTGCGCGACGCAGGCGCGCGAGGCCGCCCGACACGAGCACGGCCGGCCCGACCGACGACGCCGTCCCCCTGTGACGCGAGTGGAGCGCACGACGCAGGTGCGCGAGACCACCCGACACGAGAACGGCCGGCCCGACCGACGACGCTGTCCCCCTGCGACGCGAGCGGAGCGCGCGACGCAGGCGCGCGAGGCCGCCCGACGCGAGAACGGCCGGCCCGACCGACGACGCCGTCCCCCTGCGACGCGAGCGGAGCGCGCGACGCAGGCGCGTGAGGCCGCTCGACGCGAGAACGGCCGGCCCGACCGACGACGCCGTCCCCCTGCGACGCGAGCGGAGCGCGCGACGCAGGCGCGCGAGGCCGCCCGACGCGAGAACGGCCGGCCCGACCGACGACGCC
>JADCJJ010000444.1 GCA_020247085.1 Myxococcaceae bacterium
CTGCACGCACCGAGACCGCCTCCCCACACAGCCTCTCCCCCACGTCCGCCGCCACCTCGCCTCTTGCCCCTCACCCCGGTTTCGTGGGTTGTTCCTCCTGTCCGTGGGGAGGAGGTCCTGCAGGTAGCCCGGATGGTGGCCGCGGTTGCCGAGGCGAATCGCGACGTACAGCAGGGCGGCGAGCGCCATCGTCGGGCCGATGGGCAGCCACGCGATGCCCAGCACCACCACGAGGCCGACGACGCCGGCCTCATAGGGGAGGGCGAGGCCGGCAATCGACGAGAGCGCGTCGAGGTTTCGGTAGACGGTCGCGCGCACGAGGCCTCAGAAGAAGATGGAGGCCCAGGTGGAGTAGCAAGAGGCGGCTCACGGGACCGTGAGCTGAACGAGCCTTCCTCCCGAAGCGCCAATGACGTGGTGTTCGCTGAGCCCGGCAACGAAGAAGTCCTCGGCGAGCAACTGTGTCGACCCATCGCGCCCGCGGAGTTCGAGGCGACCCTCGCGGACCTCGAGCCAGGCGCCTTCTGGATGTGACGGGCTCCGAACGGCGTTCACGAGCGTTCGCGCTTCGAGCCAGTTTCGAATGCCGCCAACGAAGAATGGCTCACCCTTCGAAACGAACCATACGCCGAGTTCGCTCTGGGTCGGCAACACCGTTTCAGTCCCGTCTTTGACAAGGATGGCTTGATCGACTGTTCGCATCACGACCCATGTGTCGTCGTCGTAAGGGTCAGTCGAGATTCGATAGACGCCTGTCACGCCTACCGGATTAGAGGAAGGCAGACAGCGCAGGAGGCGCGGTTCGTCTTCAACGCCCGCGATGATGAGTGCACAACCCAACTCACTCACCAGCGTGCCGCTCGAAGACGGGACCTGACGGAGCGGCAGCATCCACGGCCGCGACGGGTCATCAAGGCCCGTCCTGAAGGATTGAGACACTGTGGCGTTCGGAACCATGAACTTCGCAAAGCCGTCCCTGGCGGTGATGTCGACGAGGACCCGGACTCCGCGCCGACCGAGCGGGAACCAGAACTCCAGAGTGTTCGGACCGGCTTCCGCGAGGGGACCGAAGCGCCAGGCGTCGTCGCCCGGTGAGAGGAGGAGCGACCGAACCCACGGTCGACCCGCGACCTCGAACACCAGCCCGAACTCGCCGGCGGCGCTCCGGGATGCCATGAACGCCCGCGGCTCGGGGTGAGGCGTGATGAGGGGGACAACGCTGTTCTGACCAGCTGCCGAGACAATGGTAGCAATTTCGCCCGCAAGCCCTTCGGCGTCACAATAAATATATCCGGAAACCGGAATCGACTGCCCACTCATGAGCCGGTAATCAATACACAGCTTCTTTCCAGCCGAGTTGAATCCTGCTGCCGTACTCTCGCGCACTCCGCAGAAGACAGCCACCCAACCACCGTCGACGAGAGGACACGCCAACTCCACGTCCTTTCGTTCCGGATTCGAGAGCGATTCACCTATTCCTCCGTCAAACCTGCGCAGCGAGACGTCACCTCCGCGCTCGAACACGAGGCCGGCCGGAGCAATGCTCAGGTAGGTATCATCGAACCATTCTGTTGAGACGCGCCCGTCACAAATCTCCGAGTAGCTCGACCTGATTCGACCCGCCCTCAAGGCATTCGAATCCACAGAGAGGTAGCCAAGGCAACCACCCTCCAACATGTAGAGTTCTCCCAGCCCTTGAATTGGCTGCACCTGCCAGGAGCTGCAGTCTGCGTCAGAAAGCGCGAGACCCTGTCTCTCCTCTGGTGGGAACCTATCACTTCGGCGGAAGGTCGCAACGAGACGGTCCCGCTCGTCGCTCACGACGCCATCGGCTTCCGCGTCAGGAATAGGCGGGCACAAGCGAACCCCACCGTCACGTCGTTTGTGAGCAACGACGCCGCGCCTTTCGCCGACGAAAGCTACCGAGTTTCCATTCTCGAGAGGAGCGACTCCCGAGTTGGAGAAAAAATCGCGAAACACCATCGAATTTCCGCTTCGCTGCATCAAGCCAAACGGACTCCGGTAGTAGCTCCCGCTTGGCGTCAACAAGGGATAGGCGATCATTCGCGCTGGTAGCGGTCGTGAAGAACGCGTCGGCGAGACCCCAGCGGGCGTCAGCTCGGTCGCGGGCCGAGGAGTGCAAGCCAGAATGACGACGGCACTCGCCGCCATCGCCACTCTGGCCATCTGCGAGGGGTTTCGCAACTTGTTAGTAGACAATGAAAGTTGAATAGCCGAGGCGTTCCAGCGAGCTTGGCTGCGGTGCTAATCCAAACCGACGCAGTTCCACTCTCGCACCGAAGGCAGGATCGCCTGGCTGCGCGGCCAGAATTGCAGACGTCTGGGCGTTGTCAATCTCAAGAACTTCGTAGCTATTGTCAAAGGAGAGCGACGTCACGGTCAGGTCTGAGGCAACAACCGCCTGAGCGCCTGGGTTGAACAAGACTGTATTTCGCACGGGGAGGCAGGGTACGCGAAGGTGCGGTGGCAGGTCGAGGGAGTTGAACGGAGTTTGTCGCGGGAGCACCGCACGCTTGATTCCTGATTCTGTGGGTCGCGACCTTCGCTGCTGAGGTGGACTGCTTCTTTGGCGCGTAGAGCCGAATTTCGGGGCCGACGCGAGATTGCCGAGCCTGACGGCGGATTTCCTGCTCCATTGGCACCTGAAGA
>JADCJJ010000445.1 GCA_020247085.1 Myxococcaceae bacterium
GCGCACGAAGCTCGAGAGCACCTTCGGCTTGAGCTCGTCGAGGCGCAGCCGCTTGCGCTCGTGCTCGAGCACCTCACGCACCTTCTGGCGGAAGGCCTGGTACGCGGGCAGCCGCTCCTCGACGAAGCGCGACAGCCGCCGCTCGAACTCGTCGAGCCGGAGCGACAGCCGCTGCCCCTGGATGCGCGGGTGGTTGCCGAGCAGCCCCGTCACCTCGGTCGCGGCGAGGGCCGCGGACACCTCGCGCGACAGCACCCGCTCCTCGACGGCGAACAGGCCGGCGGCCTCGAGCACCGGCCCCGCCAGCGCCGCGACCTGCCCCATCTTCGCGACGTGGGCGTCGAGCCAGGCCCGGGTCAGCTTGAAGCGCTCGGCGGCGTCCTCGACCGCCCGCAGGTCGTCGTCGAAGGCGCGGCGGGTGCCGGCGATCTCGAGCGACGAGAGCAGCGCCTCGCGCAGCGTCTCGGCGTCCTGGCTGACGACGAAGCGCACCTGGGGCCTGGCGAGCTCTTCGGCGAGGTAGCGCCCGGCGAGCGCGACGTCACCGGCCGAGGCCTCGAGCGCCGCGCCCTTCGCGAAGGCTGCCAGGTGCGCGGCCAGCTCGCCGGCGAGCCGCTCGAACTCGGGCGCGTGCCCGTACTGGGCCACCAGCCGCCCGAGGCTCTGCGCGCGCCGCTGGAGCACCTTCTTCTCGGTGTCGGCCTTCAGGCCCGCCCAGCCCAGCGTCGCCAGCGCGCGCGGCCAGGCGTCGTAGCGCAACAGCCCGGCCGACTCGTGGAGCGTTAGCAGCGCCTCGAGCAGCTTCGCGGCGTCGACGTCGTGCACCCCGCGCTCGTAGCCCTCGTCGTAGCGCGCCTGCGCGGCGTCGCGCACCACGGCGAGCAGGCCCTTGCCGTCACGCACCAGCTCGTGGAGGCGCGAGAACGAAAGCCCGCCCTGCCCCCGCTCGGCCTGCTTGAAGAGCGCGTACGCCAGGTACTCGGCGCGCGAGACGTCGGGCGACTCGCTCGGCAGCGTCTGGTCCCAGTAGGGCCGGGCGGCGTCGATCGCCGGGTCGACGAGGCGCTGGAAGTAATCCGAGCCGGTGAGGTGCAGGAACAGGGCGTCGTCCTTCGGCAGCACCGTCGGCTCGAGCGCCTGGGTGTTGACGTTGAAGCGGTGGGGGCCGAAGCGCACCACCTGCGTGCCGCCCTCGAACAGGTCCTTCCGGTCGCGCAGCGCCCGCAGCGCCTCCTGCCTGGCGGTCTTGAGCCGCGACTCGAGCTCATCGGCCTTCACCGGGTCCTTCAGCTCGAGGAGCTGGGCGATGAACTGCCGGAGCTTCTGCACCGTCGGGTCCGAGGCGAAGTAGGCGTTGAGCTCGTCGTCGGTCGCGAACCCGGTCGCGCGGCGGGTGATGCCCTGGAGCACCCGCTCGGCCGCCGAGAAGAGGTTGGCCCCTCTTCGCTGCCGCTCATCGACGAGCACCTGGCGGCGCCGCGCGAAGGCGTCGAACAGCTCCTCGCGTCGCTGCGCCAGCTCGCCGGCGAACTCGTCGACGTCGCTGAAGCGGCCCTCGAGCTCCTCGAGCTGTACCGACAGCTTCGCGAGCTGCTCGTCGACCTTCTCGGGCGTGTCCGACAGCGAGAGCGCGCTGTCGATGCTCTGGGCGAAGAGCTTGAACTGTGAGGTGAACTCGGCGCGCGTCTCGACGCCGAGCAGCTCCTTGCGCCGGCCCTGCACCGTGGCCCGCACGCGGTTGAGCTTCGAGAAGACCTCGCTGATGTCCTCGAGGATCTTCGCCTTCTGCACCGCGTCGCCCGAGGTGAGCCCGCCGACGACCTCGCCGAGCACGGTGAGCCCGCCGCCGAGCCGCTCGACCTCGTCCACCTGGCCCTTGAGCTCGGCCGTGCGGGTGGCCCTGGCGATCTCGGCCTCGAGCGCCGCCACCTTCTCGTGGAGCGGCTGGAGCGCCACCGGCGTCAGCAGGAACTCAACCGTCCATGCGCTCACCTGGTCGAACGCCTTGACCACCTCGGCCTCGAGCGCGTTCACCCGCGACAGCTCCATGTAGCGGAGCTCCTTGAGGGTGATGAGGTGACCGCGCTGCTTGCGCAGCGCCGACAGCGCCGTCATCAGCGCGTCGGTCGAGCGCAGGTCCTCTTGCGTGAGGCCGCGCACCAGCTGCTCCTGCTCGGCGGCTGCCCGCGCCAGCTCGTCGCCGGCGCGCTTCTGCATCGACATCACCTTCTCGAACTCATCGACGATGAGCTCGGCCGACTTCCGCAGCGCGTGTACGTCGTCGACGAGGCCCACCTCGCCCTGGCCCAGCCAGTGGAAGGCATCGACGACGCGCGTGCAGCCCGAGATGAGCGCCTCGTAGGTGCGACGGGTAGGCCTCTGCTCCTCGGCGATGCGCTTGAGCGTCAGCACCTCTGAGATGCCGCGCACCAGCTCGGCGTTGCCGAGCCGGCCGAGCACGGACTGGGGCGTCGGCTGGGCGGCGGCGAACTCGGCCGACACGAAGGGCGTCTGCCACACCTGCATCGGGTGCACCCGCGTCGGCTCCTCGGAGGCCGCCTTGAAGACCACCATCTGCCCGTCGGGGAAGATCGAGTACCCGTGGCAGTGGATCGGCGAGGCCACCTCCTTGCGCACCAGGTTGTACGGCAGCAGCACCGAGCGGCCGGCGCCGCGCGCATAGAACACATACAGCACGTCTTCACCGTTGGGCGAGCGCACGGAGCGGTTGAACTCGAGCCCGGTGACGTCGGCGTCGAAGACCTTCACCTCGCCGGTCTGCAGCACGTACCCGCCGGGGAAGATGATGCCCTGCTCCTCGGGCAGCTGCACGCACGAGACGCCGATGGCGTCGACGCGCGCGACGGTGATCGTCCGGGTGTTGAAGACGAGGTAGCGGTACTTCTCTTCGCGGAAGGGCTTCACCTTCAGCAAGATGAGGGCGCCTACCTTCGCGTAGTGGAACTCGGCGTCGTCGAGCGACTGCGTCGCCTCGTCCACCGGCTCGGCGTAGATGCCCTGGCCCGTCTCGGTGTTGTCCTCGACCTTCACGGTGAGGTCGCCGCCCATCGTCTCGATGAAGACCTCGTCGAGCACGTTGACGTGGGGGAAGCGGCCCGAGACGAAGTTCTCGCGGGTCGCCTGCGTCCAGGTGAAGTCGTGCGTGGGCGCGCGCGGCACGTCGCCCTCGCCGCGGTTGTCGACGTAGGTGACGCGCCCCGAGGTGTCGACCGAGAAGCGGAGCACCTTCACGTCTCGCTCGGTCTGCCCGGTGCGGAAGACCGCCAACAGCCGCGCCTCGGTCTTGGTGAGCAGGTCGAGCCGCGCGTCCTTGTAGAACTTGAAGAGATCCTCGAAGTCCTTCACGAAGCGGCGGTCTTCGAGGAACCCGCCGGCCTCGTCGTTGGGCACCGTCGAGAAGTCGAAGCCGCCCTCGGCGGTGCGCTCGAAGCGGTGCATCGAGAAGACGTCGCCGACGGCCCGCTCCTGCTTGAGGCCCATGAAGACGTTGAAGCCGAGCAGCAGGTGCTTGCCGACGGGCACGATGTTGCGCGCGACGCAGTTGTTCTCGGTGCGCACGCGCTCCGAGCCGACGACGGTGAGCTCCCGGCCGCCGAACTCGCTCCGCCGGCGCTGGTTGAGGCCATCGACCTTCGCGCCCAGCGCCTTCGCCTGCGCCAGCAGCCGCCCGCGAATGACCTCGTAGCTGCCGCCCTCGAGCGTCGACTCCTGGGCGTTCGCCTCTGCCTCGGTGGCCATCGTGGTACCTCGCACGTACCGTCAAAAATGGGGCGAGGCGGGCCGCAGCCGAATGGCCATGGCGCCGCCCCAGGTCAACGTGCCGTCACGCCGTGACGGTCACTTCGTGGGCTTCTCGTCGCGAACCAGGCGGCTCATGAGCGCCGCCGAGGCCAGGTTCTGCACGTCCTGGCTGGCGCCGGGCCGCGCGAGAATGGTCTTGAGGTCGTCGGGCAGCGAGCGACCCCCCTCGAGGTACTCCTTGAGGAGCACCTTGAGCTGGTCAGAGTTGTCGAGCGCGCCGTCGACCGACTGACCGAGCGACACCGCGCGGACGAACTGGTCGAAGAACGCGCCGTCGCCGCCGACGATGTTGATCTTCGCGTTGGCCATGGCCTGCGCCAGCACCTGGGCCTGCGAGGCGGCGATGTCCTTGCGCACGTGGAGCGCCTCGAGCTCGACCTGCTTGTCCTTCTCGAGCTTCAGGCGGAACTCCTCGTGCTCGCGGGTGACGCCCTCGAGGAGCTTCATGGCGGCAGCCTTCTCATGCAGACCGCGGGCCTCGGCGAGCAGCTTCTCCTGCACGCCCAACGCCTCGGCCTGCACCTTCGCCTTGACCGACTCGGCCTCGGCGAGGCCCTTGCGCTGAATCACCTCGGCCTCGCTCTGCTCGATCGAGACCCGGGCCATGCCCTTCTTCTCCTCGCCCTCGGCCTCGGCGAGCATCTTCGCCTTGAGCGCGTTGGCGGTGGCGTTGCCCTGCTTCTCGATGGCCTGCGCCTCGGCCTCCCTTACGCGCACCACCGCGAGGCCCTTCTTCTCTTCGGCGACGGCCTGGGCCTCGAGCACCCGCGCCTTCGCGAGCCCCTCGGCGGCCTGCTCGGCCTGCACGCCCTCGGAGAGGCGCATCTTCGCCCGCGCCTCCTTGTCGGCGGCCTCGAGGTCGGCGTCGGCCTGGATGAGCCGCGTCTTCGCCTGGTGCTTGGCCACCTCTTCCGCGGCCTCGGCGGCCTTCACCTGGGCCACCACGCCCTGCTGTGCCTTCCCCTCGGCGTCGATGACGGCGGCCTCCTTGTTGCGCTGCGCCTCGGCGACTTTGCGCAGCTGCTTGATGGCCTCTTCCTCGACCGCCACCTTCTTCTCGACGGCGATGCGGGTCGAGACGACGTCGGCGATGGCCTTGCGCTCCTGCTCCAGCGCCTTCTCCTTGGTGATGCGCTGCAGCTCGACCTCGCGCTCGCGCGAGATGGCCTCGAGGTCGCGGTCCTTCTGCACGCGCTCGGTCTCGATGCCGACGACGCGCTCGCGGTTCTTCTGCGCCACCTCGACCTGGCGCGACTTGTTCTGCTCGTTGATGAGGATCTCTTCGTCGGCCTTGATGCGCGCCAGCTCGGCCTTGGTCTTCTCCTCCTGCTGCACGCGCTGCGTCTCGGCGAGCTCGCGCGCCTGGATGGTCTCGATCTCGCGCTTCTGCTTGGCCGCCGCCTCGGCGCGCTGCCGCTCGAGGGCGAAGACGGCCTCGTCGGCCTCGACGTTCTGCTTCGTCATCTGCTTGCGCTCGGTCTGGCGGAAGTCGTTGGTGGCGACGTTCTGCTGCGTCGTCAGCTCGGTGATCTTCCTGATGCCCGACGCGTCGAGGATGTTCTGCGGGTCGAGCAGCTCGAGCGGCGTCTGCTCGAGGTAGTCGATGGCCGCGTCCTCGAGGTTGTACCCGTTGAGGTCCTTGCCGATGACCTGAACGATCTGGTCCTTGAAGGCCTCGCGCTCCTTGTAGAGATCCTCGAAGTTGAGCCGCTTGCCGACGGTCTTCAGGGCCTCGGAGAACTTGGCCTCGAAGAGCTCCTGCAGGGTGCGCTCCTCGGACGCGCGGGCGCAGCCGACCGACTGCGCCACCTTGAGCACGTCTTCGACGGTCTTGTTGACGCGCACGAAGAAGCTCACCTTGATGTCAGCGCGAATGTTGTCGGCGCAGATGAGGCCCTCCTTGCCGCGCCGGTCGATCTCGATGGTCTTCAGCGAGATGTCCATCACCTCGGCGCGGTTGATGATCGGCAGC
>JADCJJ010000446.1 GCA_020247085.1 Myxococcaceae bacterium
GTCGGGAGCGCGGTCGGCCACCTCTCCGAGGCGGGGCGCAACGACATCGAAGACGCGCTCATCGCCGAGAACGTCACACCCGACACGACGCGCAGTCTGACGGTGTCCATCGACCGTGTCGCGCTGCCGATGGAAATCGACGTGGCGCGCAAGCCGGGGCGCCCGAAGAAGACCGCTCCGAAGCGCTCACCAGCCGCCCCTGGTACCCGAGCAGCAACGGCGCCTGGGCCAGGGCCGTCATCGACCACGAAACCGCTACCATCACGAGGAATCGACGCATGCACAGACCTCCCTCACTGCACGTTCGAAATCTGACCGGGACGATTCTGGTGCGTCCCGTTGCTCTGCACTGGCGGCTCCGATGGCGGCGTCGAGTCTCCCAGCACGCCCCGGTTCCGATGCGTTCCGTTCGACATCTCGGCCGCGCCCAGCGTGCTGCCGCTCGAGGGCCCGCTGCCCGTCACCCCCACCATCATCGGCGCCACGCACGCGCCCCGCACGCACACCCGCCCCGCCACGCACGTCACGCCGACGCAGTTCACATCGGTGCACACGCCCCCGACGCAGCCCTGCCCCATCGGGCACGCCGTCGCGCCGCAGGCCTCGGGCCGGCACGCCCCCGCGAGGCACACCTGGCCCATCGGGCACGCCGCGCCGACGCAGGCCCGCTCGACGCAGGCCATCGCCACGCACACCTGGGTCGCGGCGCACGTCGCTTCGGCGCACGTCGGCGGGAAGCACTGGCCGTTCACGCACACCGCGCCACCGCTGCAGCGCACCCCGCTGCACGCGACGTCGACGCAGGCCCCGTTGCGGCACGCCAGGCCCACGCCGCACGTCGTCGCGCCGCAGTCCCGCGTCACGCATCGGCCCTCGACGCACGTCTCGCTGGCGCCGCACACCACGTCGACGCACGCCTTCTGCACGCAGACGCTCGCGTTCGCGCACAGCCGGTCGACGCCGCAGCTCGCCTCGCTGCAGTTCTTCGGCAGGCAGCGCCCCGCGCCGCACCCCTCGGTGGCGCCGCACGCCTTGCCGCACCCGCCACAGTTCGCGTCGTCGACGCCCGTGTTCACGCAGGCCGAGCCGCACAGCGTCGTCCCCGTGCCGCAGACCACCCCGGGCCCCGCGTCGACTGGGAACCGGTTGATGGACTCGGCGCAGCCGACCCCCACCACCAGGGCGAGCACCGCCGACGTCCGCCGGGAATGGAGCAGCATCATGGGACCCCCGAGCAGGGAATGAGGACGAACTCGACGCGCCGGTTGTTCTCGCGGCCCTCGAGCGTCCCGTTGGAGTCGATGGGCAGCGTATCGGCGTAGCCCTTCGCCGTGAGCCGGCCGTTCTCGATGCCCTGCGCCATGAGCGCCTCACGGACCGCCGCAGCACGGCCCTGCGAGAGCGCCAGGTTCTGCTCCCGCAGGCCCTTGTTGTCCGTGTGGCCCTCGATGCGCACGCAGAGCGACGAACGGTCCTTCAGCGCCTGCGCGACCTCGAGGAGCACCGGGTCGGACCTCGGCAACAGCCTCGTGCCGCCGAAGGCGAAGAAGAGCTTCTGGCTGAGCTCGATCTTCTGCTCCGTCACCTTCACCTGCCGGTACGTGGGGCAGCCCTTGTTCTCGGGCTTGCCCACCACCGAGGGGCACGCGTCGTCGCGGTCGGCCACCCCGTCACCATCCTGGTCGGGGCAGCCCTTCGTCGCCGACGGGCCCGCCGCCCGCGGGCAGGCATCACCCGCGTCCTTCACGCCGTCGCCGTCGTCGTCGACGTCGGGGCACCCGTCGTCGTCCTCGAAGCCGTCCTTGTCCTCGGGCTCCACGGGGCACCGGTCGGCCGCGTCGAGCACGCCGTCGTCGTCACGGTCGGCGTTGACCACCGGCGGCGCGGGCGGTGGACAGCCATCGGGAGCCCCCGGCCCCGCCTGCGCGGGGCAGGCGTCGTCATCGTCCGAAACACCATCGCCGTCCTGGTCGTCGGCGCCCGGCACGTGCAGGTACTCGACGGACAGGCCGAACGACAGGAGCGAGGCGTTGAAGCTCTCGTAGCCGGGCTCCGGCGCTGCCAGCGCGAACACCTGCTGAAAGCGGCCGAAGAGCCCGACGAGGAAACCAGACGACGTCGGCTTGAACGAGACGCCGGCGCTGGCCGTGAGCGGCAGGCGGCTGCCCCCCGACGCTCCGTAGTTGAGCAGCAGCTCACCCCACGGGATGACGACGTTCCCCACCACCGGGCGCCGAAGCCGCGCCCCCGCGCCCACCGTCAACAGCGTGCCGGTGCCCGAGACGGGCGCCTCCATCGTCGGCGGGAGCGCCACCCACCCCACCTGCGCCTCGAGGTCGAGCACCGGCAGCAGCGCCAGCGCGGCCGTGACCGACCCGCCGTAGCCCACCGAGAAGTACGTCGCCTGCGGCTGGCTCACGGGCACCTCGGCGCCGACGTCGAGGCGAACGCCGAAGCCGGGCGCGCCGAGCACGGTGGCGAGAACGAGGGTCAACACGAGAGGGCCTCCAGGCGGCGCAGCGGGCGAACTCTACGTCCGCGAGGCACGGGCTCCGAGATAAAAGGCCTGCCCACACCAGCGCCTCCCCGCCGACACCTGAGGCGGCGCCCGCGCTGATGCCCGTCTCAGCGCCCGGCGACCCCGAGCTCGACGAGCAGGGGCCTGGCGCCCTCGACCTCCTCCAGCAGCCACAAGAGGAAACGCACGTCGGCGTTGACGTTGCGCGCGATGGCAGGGTTGTAGCCGAAGTCGTTGGCGACGTTCTCCCAGACGCGGTCGAAGTTGACGCCGACGAGCCGCCCGGCGCCGTCGATGGTGGGGCTGCCCGAGTTGCCGCCGGTGGTGTCGCAGTCGGCGAGGAAGTCGACGGGCACGTCACCCAGCAGCGGGTCGCGCCACCGTCCGAGCTTCTTCGCGGCGTGGGCCGCGCGCACGCTGGCCGGCACGTCGAAGTCACCCTCGCCGAGGTGCTTCTGCACCATGCCCGACAGCGTCGTCTGCGGCGCTGCGGTGAGGGCCTCGCGCGGGGCGTAGCCCTGCACGCGCCCGAAGGTGACGCGCAGGGTGCTGTTCGCGTCTGGAGCGACGGGCCGGCCGGCGTGGGCGATGACGGCCCGGCGCCAGGCCGGCCGGGCGCGCAGGGTGGCGCCGCTGAAGCGGTCCCGGCGGGCCTTGAGCTCGAGCCGCTCGGCGTCGAGGGCGAAGCCGAGCTCGAGGAGCGGATCCTTCCGCGCCCGCAGCTGCTCCGGCGTCTCGTCGAACATCGCCAGGCGCTTCGAGGCGTCGAACACGGCCGAGGCGGCGATGAGCCTGACGAGCTGGGCCCGCAGCCCGTCGCGGTCGAGCCCCGCGCCGCCGTCGCCCCGCCGGAACCGGCCGAAGCCAGCCTCGACCGAGGCGAGGCGCTGCCCCTCGGGCAGCTCGAGCGCGCGCACCACCCAGCTCTCGAAGAGGCGCACGTCGACGGGCGGCGAGTACCGCTTCTGGTCGCGCTCCAGCCGCTCCTTGAGGCGCGCGAGGTCGCGCTGCTGAAACCCGGGCTCGCGCTCGGCGTCGGGCTTCGCCGCCTCAGTCGCCCGGCGCACCAGCGTCACCGGCCACGACAGGGCGCGCGGGCCCCAGCCGATGGCGTCGAGCAGGAAGTCGCGCTCCCAGCTCGCCCGCCGCTCGGCCGCCAGCGCCGTGAGCGCCTCGTAGGCCTCGAGCGCGGGCTGCTGGTCGGTGCGCTTGAGCGCCCAGGTCCGCACCTGCTCCTCGGCCGCGCGCTGCTTCTCGAGCAGCTCCCCCCGGGCCATGCCCACGAGCTGGCCCTCGGCGTTCTTGCGCCGGTTGAGGAGCGAGCGCAGCTCGTCGGCGGTCGCGATGGCGGACTCCGGCGCGCGGGCGCCCTCCTCGGTCACGATGCGGATCCACTCCGACGCCAGCGCCTTCACCCGCGGGAAGAAGAGCTCACGGCGCTCGGCCATCTCGTCGGCGAGCCAGGCGCGGTAGCTGACGCCCGGGTAGCCGAGCACCGCCACTGCGTCGCCGGGCTTCACGCCCTTCGCCGAGACGGGAAAGAAGACGGGCGGCGCGAAGGGCTTGCCGTCAGCGTAGGCGCGCAGGAGCGCGAAGTCGCCGGTGTGCCGGGGCCAGCTCCAGTTGTCCGTCTCGCCCCCGAAGTTGCCCACCATCTCGGGCGGCGCGTAGACGAGGCGCACGTCGCTCAGCTCGGTGAACTCGGTGAGCGTGAAGAAGAGCCCCCCGTCGAAGCTGGCGAACGTGCAGCGGGTGCCGGGCTGCTGCTCGCACTGGGCGACGAGCGCCTTCTGCTTCGCCTCGACGGCCTGAAAGCGCGCCAGGTCGTCGGCGCCTGCGGGCACGGCGGCCAGCACCTCGGCGGTCACGTCGACGAAGCGCCGCGGCACCTGCAGGCGAAAGGCCTTCGCGGGCTTCTCGTCGTCGCGGCTCCGCGCCACGAAGCCGTCCCGCACCAGGTTGCGCTGCGGCGTCGAGTGCTCCTGGAGGATGCCGACGACGCAGTGGTGGTTGGTGATGAGCAGCCCCTCGCTCGAGATGAAGCTGCCGGAGCACCCGGGGAGCTGCACGGCGTTCGCCAGCAGCCCCGTGCCCTTCGCCGGGTCCCACAGGCGGTCGAGGGGGAGCGTGAAGCCCTGCTGCTTCACCCACAGCGGCCCCAGCGCCTGCACCTGCTGGGGCGTCCACTTGCCCTCGCCGGCCAGGGCGACCGGAGCGAGCACCAGGAATCCGAGCGCGAGTCGAAGCATGGGGCAGGCCCATAGCGCAGGCCCGACAAAGTGCGAGCCCTCGGGGTGCGGCCCCGCGAGCGTGGCCCGGGCCGCCGAGTAGCCGAGGGAGCGGCTGACGGACATACTCGGTGTACCGCGACGCCGCACCGCCCCCGCCCATGCACAAGCCCGACCTCGTCGACCCCGCGCTCGCCGTCTCCCTCCTCGAGGTGGCCGCGACGCGCTGGCCGCACGCGAGCGACGCCCTCTTCGCGGCGCTCCGCCTGGTGCACCAGCGGGGCGTGCCCGTCGAGTACGCCGAGAACCGCTTGCCGCTGCCGCACCCCATCCTGCGGCTGGGGCACGCGCTGTGGAGCCCGGCGGAGGGCGGCGCCTGGGTGCTCGACACCGACCGGGGGCGACTCGAAGAGACCGCCACGGAGCGGGCCTTTGGCGCGAGCCCGCTCCGCAGCGGCGCGGCGTCGCGGCGCGAGACGCTCATCGACCGCCTCGACCCGACCCTCGTCGCGCGCCTCGAGCGGCTGGGCACGACGCTCGCGACGCTCGAGCCGACCGCCCTCGAGGGCTTCACCGACGCGCGCCTCGCCACCCTCGACCTCGGCGGGCCGAGCCTGTCCCTCTTTCTCTTCGCCACCCGGGCGAGCGGGGGCTTCTCGGCCGAGCACGCGCGCGCGCTCCACTCGCTGGTGTGGGCCTTCACGCCGGTGGCCACCCTGAGCCGCTGGAGGGGCATCGCCCACACGGTGGCCACCACCTACGTGGGCCCGGTGACGGGCCGGCGGGTGCTGGCCGGCGAGCTCCGCCTCGGCGAGGTCGAGCGGCGCGACGCCGTCGTCTGGTTCAGCGACCTGCGCGACTTCACCGGGCTCTCGATGCAGCTCTCGCCCGAAGACGTCGTGCGCCGCATCAACGTGATGTTCGAGCACGTCGCCGCGGCCGTGCACGACGCCGGCGGCGAGGTGCTCAAGCTCATCGGCGACGCGGTGCTGGCCATCTTCCCCTACGCGCACGAGAACGACGCCCGGGCCGCCGTCACGCGGGCGCTCCGCGCGGCCCGGGCCTGCGCCGTGCTGCCCCTGGGCCTGCGGGTCGGCGTGGGGCTGCACCGCGGCGAGGTGGCGTACGGCAACGTCGGCGCACCCGACCGGCTGGACTTCACCGTCATCGGCCGCACGGTGAACGTCGCGAGCCGTGTCGAGGGCCTGACGAGCCGGCTGAGCCGGGGGCTCCTCGCCTCGCGCGACGTCGCGGCCTGCCTCCCCGAGGCGTTCCAGTCGGTCGGAGCGCACGCCCTCAAGGGGGTGCCGGCCCCCGTCGAGCTGTTCGAGCTCGCGCCGCTCGACGACGCGGGCCCCGACGAGCCCGGCCCGCAGCCCCCGTGACGCGGCGCGCCCGACGCGCCGTCGCCCCTGCTCACGCCGCGGCCATCGACGACCGCTGGGCTCGACGGGCCGCGCCCGGCGGCTTCGCCCGACCCCCGTGGTGGGGTCATTCTGCTTGCGCGCCGCGGTCGTCCGGCCGAAACCTGATGCATGTCCGTCGAGGCCCTCGCCAACCGACTCGAGAAGAACGCCGGCGCCCGCCGGGCCTGGGCGAAGCGCGAGGGCCTCACCGCCTTTCGCCTGTACGACGGCGACATGCCCGAGTGGCCCCTCGCCATCGACGCCTACGCGGGGCTTTTGCACGTCATCGCCTACCCGCGGCGAAAGCAGCTGAAGGCGGGCGTGGGCGAGCTTGTGGCCGGCGTGCAGCAGGCCTGCGCGCAGGGCCTGCAGGTGGCGACCGCCGACGTCGTGGTGAAGGTGCACGAGCCGCGGCCGTGGGGTGAGGCGCCCTTCGAGAAGGCGCCGGGGCCGACGCGGCTGGTCACCGTCGAGGAGTACGGCCGGCGCTTCGAGTGCAACCTGACCGACTTCCTCGACACCGGGCTGTTCCTCGACCACCGCCTCACCCGCCGCCTGGTGGGCCGCGCGTCGCAGGGCGCCCGGGTGCTGAACCTGTTCGCCTACACGGGCAGCTTCACGGTGCACGCGCTGGCCGGCGGCGCCGTCGAGACGACGACGGTCGACCTGTCGAACACCTACTGCGCGTGGGCCGAGCGCAACCTGGCCCTCAACGGCTTCGCGACGGGGCCCCGGCACCGGGTGCTGCGCGACGACGCGCTGGCCTTCCTCGAGCACGACCGGGGCGAGTACGACGTCATCGTCGCCGACCCACCGTCGTTCTCGGCGTCGAAGAAGATGGGGCGACGCTTCGAGGTGCAGCGAGACCACGCCTTTCTGCTCGAGCGCTGCCTCGAGCGGCTCTCGCCGGGCGGCGCCCTGTACTTCTCGACCAACTTCGTCGACTTCGCGCCGGGGCCGCGCCTCGAAGGCGCCGAGGAGCTGACGGCGAAGACGCTCCCGGCGGACTTTCGCCAGCGACGGCATCGGTGCTGGCGGCTCGGGCGCGAGGGCGGCGGGGGCCCCGGGCCTGACCGACCGAGCGGGGCGCCACGCCGCCGGTGAAGGCCAGCCGCGCGCGCGCTACAACCCAGCCATGCCCGCGAACGCCTCGAGCCCCTCGTTCATCAGCCAGCTCTGCTTCGGCACCATCGAAGAAGACCTCATCCTCCCCTACCCGAAGATGAAGGCCGCCGAGCAGGAGACGTTCAAGGCCATTCGCGGGTCCATCGAGCAGCTGCTCAAGCCGCACGAGCAGGACTTCAGGCGGTGGGACGACGAGGGCGAGCTGCCGGCGGCCTTCGTCGACGAGCTCAAGGCCTTCGGGCTGTTCTCGCTCGTCATCCCCGAGGCGCACGGCGGCATGCAGCTGTCGGCCACCGCTTACTCGCGCACGCTGCAGGAGCTGGCGAAGTACGACGGCTCGGTGGCGGTCACCGTGGGTGCCCACTCGTCCATCGGCATGCGCGGGCTGCTGCTCTTCGGCACCGACGAGCAGAAGGCGCGCTTCATGCCGAAGCTCGCGACCGGCGAGCTCATCGCCGCGTTCTGCCTCACCGAGCCGGGCGCCGGCAGCGACGCCGCCAGCATCAAGACGACCGCCGTGAAGGACGGCGACGACTGGGTGCTCAACGGGAACAAGCTGTGGATCACCAACGGCGGCATCGCGCAGTTCTTCACCGTGTTCGCGAAGACCGGCGGGCAGGCCGAGCGCGGCAACATGACGGCCTTCATCGTCACCCGCGACCAGCCCGGCGTCAGCGTGGGCCCTCACGAAGACAAGATGGGCATTCGCGCCTCGAGCACCACCACGGTGCACTTCGACAACGTGCGGGTGCCGGCGGCGAACGTGCTGGGCGAGGTGGGCAAGGGCTTCAAGGTGGCGATGAAGATCCTCAACTCGGGGCGCACGGGCCTGGGCGGCGGCACGGTGGGCGGCATGAAGAAGCTCATCTCGCTCGCCACCAGGCAGGCGAAGGAGCGCGTGCAGTTCGGCAAGCCCATCGCCGAGTTCGGCCTGGTCAAGCAGAAGCTCGGCCACATGGTGGTCGACTGCTACGCGACCGAGTCGGCGGTCAACATGGTGAACCACCTCATCGATTCGGGCAGCGAGGAGTACGCGGTCGAGGCGGCCATCACCAAGGTGTTCGGCACCGAGGCGCTGTGGCGCACCGCCGACGAGGCGCTGCAGATCGCCGCCGGCAACGGCTTCATGAAGGAGTTCCCCTACGAGCGCATCTTGCGCGACGCGCGCATCAACCGCATCTACGAGGGCACCAACGACATCTTGCGGCTGTTCATCGCGCTGACGGCGATGAACGAGGTCGGCAGCGGGCTCAAGGAGCTGTCGGACTCGCTGAAGGGCATCTTCAACAACCCCATCAAGGGCTTCGGCGTCATCTCGGACTACGCCCTGCGCCGCGCCTCGCTCGCCACCGACCGGGTCAAGCGCGAGAAGACGAAGTTCACGCGGCTCTCGCCGGCCCTGTCGCGGAACCAGGTCGTCTTCGAGGAGTTGACCCGCGAGCTCGCCACCGCCGTCGACCGCATCTTGCGAAAGCACGGCAAGAACATCATCGGCAAGCAGTTCGCCAGCCGGCGCCTGGCCGACATCATGATCGACCTCTTCATGCTGGCCTCGACGCTGTCGCGCGTGTCGACGGCCATCGAGGAGAAGGGCGTCGGGCAGGTGACGAAAGAGGTCGAGATTCTCGAGGTGCTGACCGGCCAGGTGCGCCGCCGCGTGCGGGGCAACATGTCGAAGATCGACGACAACGACGACGAGTTCATCAAGTCGCTCGCCGACGACGCCCTCGACCGCGAGAGCTACCGCTGGGACAACGTCGACTGACGCGGCTGCCCCGGCGCTCACCGGCCGGTTCGTCAACTGGCGAGTCGGGGGGCTTTCGGAGACAATGCCCGACATGCGTCTCTGGCTGGGGCTGTGCGTCGTCGTCGGGGTGGGGCTCAGCGGGTGCAGGGCGAAGTCGTACCCGGCGTTCTACGAAGCGGAGCGCAGCTACCAGGTGCTGGTCGCCCGCGAGGGTGACGACGCCTACCCGGCCCCCGAGATGGACCAGGTGCTCGCGGCCCTCAAGGCGACGCCGCCCGGGTCGAGAGAGGGCCCGAAGGCGCAGGCGCTGGTGGCCACCATCGAGCAGGAGCGGGCCCGCGTCGAGCGGGAGCGCGCCGAGGCGGCGCGGCCGCCAGTGGCCGAGGTGTCGCCCGAGGTGGTGTTTCCTCCCAGCCCGCCGTCGCCCCCGGCGCCGCCGGAGCCAGCGCCCGCCGCCGAGAAGGCGCCCGATGAGCCGGCGACGCCGCAGCCGGGCATGCCCGAGCGTGACTTCCAGCGGCGCTTCGGCAGCTGCGTGACGGGCCCCGAGGTCATCACCCTGCCAGAGGGCAAGGCCCCGGCCTACACGAGCCTCGACGACGAGCGCTGCCGCAAGCTGCTCGGCGTCACCGTGGCGACGAAGTTCTTCTTCATCGACGCCAAGTTGGCCGGTCGGGCGGTGCAGGTGCCGAACCCGCAGGCCGCCGCCGCCGCGGAGCAGGCCCGCAAGGCCGCGGCCGAGGCGAAGGCCGCCGCCGGAAAGAGCGAGGACTTCCTCTTCGTGCCGGGCGGGCCGCTGCCCAAGGCGCTCGCCGACAAGGTGCCTCCGCCAAACACCGGCGCCATGCCGGCGGCCGCGACTGGCCAGGGGCTGACGCCCACCACCGCGACCGGAACGCTGCCGCAGCGCACGAGGTGACGGGGCCCCGCCGGGGCGTTCGGGTGGGCGGCACCCGCTTCATTTCCGCGCGCCGGGTGTGCTAGCGCCTTGGCCGCCATGACGACCGCTTCGGTGATGAACGCTCCTGGGCCCCAGCCGGTGCCGGCCCCCATGACGTCGGCGCCCCAGACCGTCGAGCCCGTGCGCGCCACCACGCCCGAGGGCCGGCGCCCCGAGAAAGAGATTCTGCTCCACTCGCGCGAGTTCACCGCCGAAGACGTGACGCGCTCGTGGGCCTACACGACGACGACGTTCCTCGTGCTGGGCGCGCTGGTGACGGGGGCCGTGGCGCTGCCGACCTGGTGGCTCCGCCTGCCCTTCTCGGTGCTGGCCGGCCTCACCGCCGTGCGCACCTTCTGCCTCTTCCACGACTACCAGCACGGCGCCATCCTCAGGCAGTCGAAGCTGGCCGAGGCGCTCTTCTTCGTCTTCGGCATGTTCATCATGACGCCGCCGTCGGTGTGGCGCGAGACGCACAACTACCACCACCAGCACAACGCGAAGCTCATCGGCTCGCACATCGGCAGCTACCCGATGCTGACGCCGTCGATGTACGCGGCGCTCCCGGCGGGCCAGCGGCTCATGTACCGCTTCATCCGCAGCCCGCTGAACATGCTGCTCGCCATCTTCACGGTGTTCGGCGTCGGCATGAACCTCTCACCGTTCCTGCGGGCGCCCTCGAAGCACTGGGGCGGGCTGGTCTCGATGGTCACCGTCGTCGGCCTCGGCGTCGGCCTGGGCCTCGCGGGCCACCTCGACGCCTACGTCTTCGGGTGGCTCGTGCCGATGGCCGTGGCCGCCGCGACGGGCGCCTACCTCTTCTACGCGCAGCACAACTTCCCCGGCATGAACGTCGCCGACCGCAGCACCTGGACCTTCTCGGGCGCGGCCATCGACTCGTCGAGCTACCTGAAGATGGGGCCGTTCATGAACTGGATGACGGCCAACATCGGCTACCACCACGTGCACCACCTCAACGCGACGATTCCGTTCTATCGCCTGCCCGAGGCGATGCAGGCCATCCCCGAGCTGCGGCACCCCGGCGAGACGAGCTGGCACCCGCGAGACGTGCTCACGGCGCTGCGCCTCAAGCTGTGGGACCCCGAGAAGAACCGGTTGGTACCGCTCAAGTGACGGAGGCGACCGACTGGCGCGCCAGCCTGGGGTGGAGCCCGGGCTTCGAGGCGGCGCTGGCGGCCTACGTCGGGAAGGGGCTCGAGCCAGCCCGCGTGGTGCTCGTCTCGCGCAAGCAGCTCAAGGTGCACTCGCGGCGCGGGGAGCACTGGGCCCGAACGGGCGGCCGGCTGCTGCACAAGGCCGAGAGCGTCGAGGCGTTCCCGGCCGTGGGAGATTGGGTTGCGGCGCGGATCCCCGACGCTGGCGAGGCGCTGGTGCACGCCGTGCTCCCCCGCAAGAGCGCGGTGGTGCGCAAGGTGGCTGGCACCCAGCACGCGCCGCAGGTCATCGCCACCAACATCGACTTCCTGCTCGTCGTGATGGGGCTCGACCTCGACTTCAACCTGAGGCGCCTCGAGCGCTACCTCACGCTGTGCTGGGAGAGCGGCGCCCAGCCGGTGGTGGTGCTCAACAAGGCAGACCTCTGCGACGAGCTGCCCTTCTTCCTCGACGAGACGAAGGCCATCGCCGGCGAGGTGCCAGTGCACGTGGTGAGCGCGCTCGACGGCACCGGGCTCGACGCGCTGGCGGCCTTCGTGGGCTTCGGCAAGACGACGGCGGTGCTCGGCAGCTCCGGCGCCGGGAAGACGACGCTGGTGAACCGCCTCGTAGGCGACGAGGCGCGCCTCACCGGGGCGCTGACGGGCGACGGCAAGGGCCGCCACACCACCACCACGCGCGAGCTCGTCGTGCTGCCGAAGGGTGGCGCGCTCATCGACAACCCGGGCCTGCGCGAGGTGCAGCTGTGGGCGGCCGAGGAGGGGCTGACGCGCGCCTTCGACGACGTCGAGGCGTTGGCCGCGGGGTGCCGCTTCAACGACTGCCGGCACCTCGAGGAGCCGGGCTGCGCCGTGCATGCCGCGCTGGCGAGCGGCGCGTTGCCCGACGACCGCTACGAGGCCTGGCGGCTGCTCGAGCGCGAGGCCCAGCGACGGCTCACTCCCCAGCGGGGAGCCCCCGAGACGAAGCGCCGAGACCGCGTCGGACACGGTCGGCGGCGGAGCTGACGGAAAGCACCCGGGGCGAAGCACCGCGTGCACGACGAACACGGCTCGTCAGTGCGTACGACACGGCGGTCTCCGGTCGAGGCGCCGCGCCCGCGTCAGGGACGGCCTCTCGGCGCGGCCCACAGGGAGCGCTTCATCGGAAGGCGCCGAGCCGCCACAGCACCGCCAGCGCCAGCGAGACCCCCAGGAAGCCGAGGGCGACGAAGCGGGCGGTGAGCGACACCGCCGGACCCGACGCGGGCTGGCGCTCGGGCATCGGACCCTGGCGTGCCCTCTTCGGCGCGTCGGCGAGCCTGGCGGTGTCCTCCGCGGGAAGCTCGAGGGTGTGCCTGGCGCCGGCGACGGCCGGGGCCTCGGTGGTGATGGTGCGGCCAGGCTCGCGTCGGCGCCCTGGCGGCTCACCATCGCCCCTGGCCCTGGCAGCGGCTCGGCTCCGGCCCTGGCGGTCTTCGTCCGCAGCGCTCGACGACGAGGCGCTGCGCCGCCTCGCGGCGCGCTCGTCATGAGCCACCAGGCTCCGCCGCCGCCCGGAGCGCTCGTCGTCGGGCGAAACGGGGGCCGCGGCGCCGTCGGCGCGACGCTCAGGTGGGGCAGCGAGGGCCGCGCGGGGTGCCGACTTCGACGCCGGCTGGGCGTCGGGCTTCGGGACCACGCCGCGGGCCGCCGCGGGGATGTCGACGGCCCCTTGCGTCTTCTCGTCGGCGTCGAAGCCGCCGGCCTTCGGTGAGCGGGGCAGGCGCGCCTCGAGCACCGGCGAGGCCACGCGGGGCGCGGCCGGCCGGGCTGGGCCGTGGCTGCTCGAGTCGGTCACCACCGAGTCGCTGAGGTCCTGGAACGTGGCGGCGGTGAAGGCGGCGTCGGCCGACTCGGGCGGCTCGTTGGGGTCGAACCGGAGCGACATCGCGTACGTCTCGGCGCGCGCGAGCGCCGTCGACGGCTCCCCCGACAGGTCCCACACGTAGCCGGCGCCGCCGAGGTGCTGCCGCGGCGCCATCGTGTCTCCGACGCCGCGCTCGAGCTCGCGCTGGAGCGGCCCGGCCTCGACCCCCAGCACCTCGCAGAGCTCTGGCCCGGGAATGCCCCAGACGAGCCTCCAGATGACCCGCTCGCGGACCTCGTCGGGCAGGCCGCGCAGCCGCTCGAGCCACTGGCGGCCCTCGTTGCGGGTGGTGTCGGAGGTCGGTCGCTCCTGGAGCGAGGCTGCGCTCGACTGGCCGGCGAGCTGCGTAGCGAGCGCCACCGCATGGCGAACGAAGCCCGCCTCGGCCTCGACGAGGTCGGGCCGCGACAGCAGCGCGCCGAGCGCCTCGGGCGTCAGCTGATTTGCGAGGTGGTGCGGGAGCCGGGCGAGGAGCGCGCCGTGGACGAAGGGCACGACGTACTCGCGCAGCCGCTCGGTCGCCTCGGCGTCCCCCGCGCGCCACCGCCTGACGTCGTCGAGCCACTCCACGGCGCACAGCGTGCCCCGAGCGGCCGAGCGCTGCCACCCCTCATCGCGGCCCCGGCGCTCGAGGCCCCGCCGCGGCTGAGCGCAAGTTTCCCGAACCGCGAGAGGCGAATTGGACGGGCGGCAGAAACCAGCGGAGAAGACCGGCTCACATGGCGGACATCATCGACCTGTCCCTCGTCGCGGCATCCCGCAGGACCCTCGAGAAGCTGCTCGAGGTGCGCGGGCTCAACTACTTCCTCAAGGCCGACGCGCGCCGGCCGTTCCACCTCGAGCCGAGCCGCGTCGACCTCGTGGTGCGTACGGCCGCGAAGCTCGGCAAGGGCGCGCCGGCGCCGCGGGCCTTCGAGCACGCGCGGAAGCTGGTGAGGCGCGAGCTCATCCGCCGCGTCGTCGGCGAGATGCTCCAGCTGGGGCTCTGACAACGGCCGCGCACGGCGCAGAGGAGCGGCCCTCGGCCTCACCCCACCGTGGCGACCGGGCCCGCTTCCTGCGCGCAGTCGACCAGGCGCGGCGAGAGCACGCGCACCAGCTCGCCCGGCGCCATCGAGACGAGAAA
>JADCJJ010000447.1 GCA_020247085.1 Myxococcaceae bacterium
GATGCCGCCGGCCCGCTGCGAGGTGAAGCTCGACGACGCCGCGCTGTTCTCGAGGCTCGGAACGGGCGCGCACGCGAAGGTGCTCGAGCAGGGTGACGAGCGCATCGGTGGCGGCTTCGCCCAGGCCCGGACCGGTGACGTGCTGCTCGCCAACGACAAGGTTCGGGTGGTGATTCAGCAGGCCGGGCGTGTCGGCGGCCCGGTGCCCACCGGTGGCGCCATCATCGACGCCGACCTCGTCCGCCCCGCCGGATCGCCTGGGCGCGACCAGCTGGGAAAGATCTCGCCCTTCTACGCCTTCGGCCGCACGCCCAACGTCAGCCGCGTCGAGGTTCTCGAAGACGGCTCCAGGGGTGGCTACGCCGTCGTCGCCGCCACTGGCGAAGACAGCCTCATCGACGGCATCAACCTGCCCGGGCTCCTGTCGGAGACGCTCGGCGAGGTGACGCTGCGCAGCGACCCGAACACGCCCCTGCCGCTGCTGGTGACGACCTACTACGTGCTGTCGCCGGGTGAGTCGCGGGTGCGGGTGCTCACCGCCTTCTGCAACACCGGGCGCACGCCCATCACGACCGCCGTCGGCGATTTCGTCGAGGGCGGCGGCGAGGTCGAGCTCTTCAACCCCACCAGCTGCACGGGCACCCTCGGCACCCGCGACTGCCTGGCGGACCCGATGGAGTGGTTCGGGCTCCAGGCCGACGGCGTCGCCTACGGCTACCGCGCCATGTCCCTGCGCGACCGCCGCGCGCCCGCCCGGAGCGTACTCATCGCCATCGGCGGGTCCGGCGGGGTGGTGATCGACGGCAAGGACCAGGACGGGCTGCTCTCATGGACCTCGACGAGTCGGGAGCCCGTCGGCGCCTTCGGCATCCTGCCGGCCGAGCCCCGGGTCATGCTGCGCGACCTCGTCATCGACGTCGATCTCGCCCGGGTGCAGGCGCAGCTCCTCACCTTCGACGGCGTCCCGCGCTCGCGGCTCGACGTCACGGCGCTCGACGCGGCGGGGCAGCCGGCGCGCGGCGCTCGCGTCGCCGTCGTCTCGGCCGAGTCGGGCAAGCAGCTCACCCTCGCGGTGGCCGACGAGGCAGGCAAGGCGCGCTTCGACGTGCCCGTCGGCAACTACCGCGTGTCGACGGGGAGCCCCGCGGCGGCGCTCGAGAATCCCGTCGACGTCGCCGCGCCTTCGACCGGCGAGGCCCGGGTGACGGTGCGCCTGGGGCCGAGCCGCGCGCTCCGCGTCTCGGTGAACGACCCCTTCGGGCGGCCGCTCCCGGCGAAGGTGGTGGTGCGGTGCCAGGGCGTGTGCCCGAGCGAGCGGGAGCGCCTGCGGCCCTACTTCGACCTCGAGCCCATGCCCTCCGACATTCAGGCCGTCGACTTCGTGCCCGCGTCGGGCCGCCTCGAGCTGCGCCTGCCGCCGGGCGCCTACGAGGTGCTCGTCTCGCGCGGCCCCACGTACTCGGCCTTCCCCGACGGCTTCCCGATGCGCGGCGAGCGGGTCGACCTCTCGACGGCCGACGCGACGGTGTCGGCCACCCTCGCCCAGGTCATCGACACCACGGGCTGGATCTCGGCCGATCTCCACGTCCACTCGGTGGGGAGCACCGACAGCAGCGTGCCAGCGGGCGAGCGCGTCGCGTCGTTCGCGGCCGAGGGTGTCGACGTGCTGGTGGCGACCGACCACGACTACCTGACGGACTACGCCCCGCTGGTGCGCGACCTCGGGCTGTCGGAGCGCCTGGCGACGGTCGTCGGCTGCGAGGTGTCTCCCTTCGACTTTGGCCACCAGAACGCCTTCCCCGCGGTGCTGCGCGATGGCTTCAACGGCGCTCCCGTCGACTGGGCGGGCGGCGACGGGCCGACGCTCCGGCTCGACCAGCTCTACGCCGCCGTGCGCTCGGCCTGGCCCGACTCGATCATCCAGATGAACCACCCGCGCAGGAGCCGCTCTGGCTCACTGCGGCAGCTCGAGGTCGACACGGCCACCGGCACGACGCGGGCGCAGCCGGAGCGGTTCCGCATGGAGCCGCACCCGGCGGCCACCGCCTCTGACACGCGGCTCTTCTCGCTCGACTTCGATACGCTCGAGCTGATGAACGCGCCGTCGATCGATCTCTCGGTCGCCAACGACTGGATGACGTTCTTGTCGCGCGGCTGGGTGAAGACGGCCACCGCGGTGTCCGACACGCACGCGCGGCACGCCGAGACGGGGGGAGCCGGGCGCACCTGGGTCTTCCTCGGCTCCGACGCCAGCGTCGCCCGCTTCACGCAGGGCGCGCTCACGGCGGCCCTCAAGCAGGGCAAGGCGGTCGGCTCGTCGGGGCCGTTCGTCACGATGGTGGCGCGCCGCGCTGACGGCCAGGGGCCGACGGCGTCGGTCGGCGAGACGCTCTCGGTGCCGCCGAACACGCCCATCGAGCTGGTGGTCGACGTGCAGGCGCCGGAGTGGATGCAGTTCGACGCCCTCGAGCTGTACACCCATGCGCCGGGCCGCGAGGCGGCGCCCGGCCGGGCGAACGGCGACTGGCCCGAGGCCCGCACGCTTCAGCGGCGGACCTACCCGGTGGGCACCCTCCCCCTCGAGGCGGTACCCGGGCTCAACGGCTTCCCCGCGCGCCGCGTGCGGGTACGCGAGGCCTTCACGGTGCCCGTCACCGCCGACACCTGGTTCGTCGCGATGGTGCGCTCCGGGAGCGCGACCCGCGTGCTGGCGCCCGTCGTCTGGGCCGAGGTGCGGTGCCGAAACGGCGTGTGCACCGCCGCCGACGCGCGCGCGCAGGCCTTCACCAACCCCGTCTTCATCGACGCCGACGGCTCGGGCCGGTACGACACCTTCCCCTCGAGGCCAGGCCAGCCCCTCACACCCGCGCCCCGGCCGCGGCGCGTGCGTGGCGAGCTGACGCGCGACGACCTCGAGGCGGTGCTGCGCTCGGTGCTCAAGCATGAGCGAAGCGCCGACTGACGCCGGCTGGGGCGAGCGGCTCGCGCAAGCCCTCGAGGCGCCCCACCTCGACGAGGTCGAGGCGCTGCGCGCGGCCTTTCCGCCCCTGTCCGGGGTGCCGCCCGACGTGACGGCCCTGGCCACCCGCATCGCGGCGCTCACCGGACGTGAGGCGCCGGCCGGCCGGGTGGGCGCCGAGCAGCTCGCCTGGTGGCTCGACGCGCTCCTGCTGCAGCGGGTCGTCCGCGTACCCCAAAGCCGTGACCGCCAGCTGCTGCCGGTCTTCTTCGGCGTCCTCGCCATCCTGCTGGGGCTCCTGCTCGGCCGTCTCGTCGGCGCCGGGGTGGTGCTGGTGGGGCTCGGCGCCTGGGCCATTCGGTACGGCGGGGCCGTGCGGGAGCGCCGCGGCGCGTGGCTGCGGCTGGGCGACGAGATCTTCGACCTGCGCACCGCGCGCGTCGAGCGCCTCACCGACGGGTGGACCCTGGTGGAGGGCCGGCGGGTGCCGACGGCCCTCTTCGAGGGCTTCACCCGCTTGAAGCCCTGAGCGGCGACCTCAGTCCCGCGGCGCCGGCGTGTAGATCCACGCGTCGGCCAGCACGTCACCGCGGGTGTTTGCCGGCGTCTCGTCGAGGCCGCCGGTGACGAGCACCGAGCCGTCGGCCAACAAGGTACAGGTGTGCAGGTACCGGCCGCGCATGAGCGGGGGGCCCGGGGCCGCCGTGGTGCCCCCGCTGGCATCGACGCGCACCGAGACCGTGCTCGAGTCGGAGCGCACCATGGCGCCGTTGACGTCGGCCGTCCGGCCACCGATGACGAGCACCGTGCCGTCGTCGAGCGTCACCGCGCAGGACTCCCCGCGGGAGCCGGTGAGCGCGCCCGAGGCCACCGTGGCCACGCCGGCTCGGATTACCTCGAACGAGCCGACGGGGCGAACGGCCGCCGCGTCGCCGTAGCCGCCGAGCATCAGCATGTCGTTGCCCTCGCGGAACGGCACCGCCGCGGCCGCTCGTCGGCCGGGGTCCGCCAGCCTGGGCGGGTTGGCCAGCGTCTGCAGTTCGTAGGCGCGCCCGTTCCACTTGAAGAACTGCACGTCGGTGCGCAGCGCCGTGCCATCGGTGCCGCCGGCGGCGGCGACGAACTCACCCTGCTGCACCGACGTCGCCGAGCCGTCGACCCGGGGGGCCATCACGTTCGGGATGACCTGGGGCACCTGCGGCTGCACGTCGGGGTCGAACCACTCGACCTCGGCGACGGGCACCAGCCGCGGCAACGAGCCCGAGGTGTTGAAGCGCAGCCCGCCGATGACGAGCAGTTTGCCGTTCCGGTCGACCACCGCCCGGTGCTGCGAGCGCGGAATCGGCGCCGGCATCTGCCGCTGCGTCGCCCCGTAGGCGTCGCGCTCGGGATCGTAGACGATCACCTGGCTGGTCGGTGAGACGACGTTCACGCCCATGCTCACCTGGTAGTTCTCGCCGCCCCACAGCACGACCTGCCCGTTCCTCAGCAGGTTCGCGGTGTGGAAGGCCTTGGTGACCTTCACCACCCCCTGCGCCGTGCGGAACGACAGGTCCTGTACCTTCGAGAAGGCACCGGTCGACGGGTCGAACACCTCGGCCTCGGAGAGCGCGACGCGGTTGGGGATGCCCGCCGGGAAGTTGAAGCCTCCGGCGATGAAGACCTTGCCGTTGCCGAGGAGCGTCGCGGTGTGTCCGGCGCGCGCGATGCGCATCGCCTGGCAGGTGGTCGGGTCGGTCGCCGCGACGGCGCCGGACCAGGCGTTCACCCGCCTGAGGAAGACGCGCTTCGTCAGGTCGGCCTCGGCCATCATCTCGGGTACGACGTCAGGCACGGTGAACGGGAGCGTGCGCCCGATGGAGACGACCTGCCCCGCGCCCGACGGCTCTCCGTCGTAGGCCCGCACCTCGATGACGCGGTTGGGCCCCGGCGGGAGCTCGGGCAACGTCGCCATGCGCTCACCCGCCGGCACGACGACCTCGAGCGGCGCGGCCATGCCCTCGCCGGTGACGCGAATGCGCAGGAACTGAACGCCCTGGAAGGGGTTGGCGCTGGCGCAGCCGCTGGTCACCACCGACAGCGAGTAGTTGACCACCTTGGGCTGGCAGCCGCTCACCGCCGCCAGCACGACCCCGAGCCACGTCGCGCGCGCCATCACCACGACGCGTTCACCGTCCCCGTCACCGGTCGGGTCACCTCGCGCACACCGAAGTACCCACCGGCGGCGACTCCCCCGACGGCGACCACGCTCACGACGACCCACACCCACACCGGCGTCGCGGGCTTCACCTCGGGCCTGGGGGTCGGCGTCGGCTCGGGCGCCTCGTCGACGTCGACGAGGTTCGCGGGGCGTGCGAGCACCCGAGGGCTCGGCTCGATCGATGGGCGGGGCTTTTTTCGCTCAGGGGCGGCGACGGCGAGCTGGTCGGAGTCGGGGTCGACCTCACGGCGCGCGGGCGATGTCTTCGTGACGGTGGCGACGGGC
>JADCJJ010000448.1 GCA_020247085.1 Myxococcaceae bacterium
GACGAGGCCCAGGCGCGCGACGTCGGCGAGGTTGGTGGCGAACGCCGTCACCTGCTGCTGCATGTGCCGACCCCGGGTGACGCAGCCAGGTGGGCAGGTGGTGCCGTTGCAGGCGCTGCACGCGGCGTCTGCCGGGTCGAGCGGCAGCGTCATCGACCCCGAGCGGTCGACGACCAGCATCACGTCAGGCGCGAGCCGCTTCGCCGCGATGACGACCTCGCCCCCGCCGCCCCCGACCCCGGCGCCACCGCCCGCCACACCGCCACCCGCCGTCGCGCCGCCACCCGTCGCCGCGCCGCCGCCCGCACCGCCACCCATCGCCCCCTGACAGCGCCCCGCCTGGCATGTGGCCCCGGCGGCGCACGCCTGACACCTCGCGGCCCCCGCCCCGCACTCGAGCGGCGCCGTCCCCGTACGGCAGGTGTCGAGCGCGTCGCAGCACCCGCTGCACGTCTCGGGCAGACAGGGCAGGCTCGTGCGCCCGCAGCTGACGAGGAGCCCGACGGTGATGGACAACGTCGCAAGTCGTCGAGTCATCGGCGCGCCTTTCGTCGAGAGGGCCCTTCCTGCGTGCGTGCGGCCCTCGCTGTCTAGCGGAAGCGGCGTACGGCGCCACGCGCGGCTCAACCGAGGGGCCCTCCCATCCGCCCCACGCGGCGCGACAGGGGTGAACGTTCCGGGGTAGGGTGCCGCCGCTTTCGATGATGCGCTCCCTCTCCCTGGCCGCACTCGCCGTCTGCTTCTCCGGGTGCCCGGACCCGGTGGACCAGGCCGCGAAGAAGCGCATCTTCTCGAGCGAGGACCCGCCCCAGGCCGTCGCCGCCGCGAAGGAGACGCTCCCCCCCGAGGACGTCGCCTCGAGCCCGGCCATCGCGCGCCGCGTGCTGGGCATGAGCGCCGCTGAGGCCACCGAGCGGCTCGGGCCACACGCCTACCTGGCGACGGTGACGTGGGACTGGAGCGCCGGCGCCCGCTCGGTTCGCCTGAAGGAGACGCGGGAGCTGCTGGCCGGCCCTGGTGGCATCTCGGGCGACTTCCTCGCGCGCGTGTCGAACTCGAACGACCAGGGGCTCGAGGTCATCCGCGTCGGCGGCAAGGTGTACGCGCGCAGCACCTACGGAAAGGACGGCGCCGGCCGGTTCCGCGAGCGACGGCGTGACCGCGGCATCGCCGAGCGCATGCGCGACGAGGCCTTCAGCGCCGTGCGCGACTTCGACCAGCTGTTCCGCGGGCGCCTCGCCCTCTCCGCGAAGGGCACGCAGACCGTCGATGGGCGCGTGTGCTGGCGCTACGAGCTGTCCCTCGCACCGCCGGCCGCCGAGGCGCCGCGCGCGCTCCCCCCGCTCCCGGCGCCCGCGGGAGGGGCCGACGAGACGACGCTCCGCCGTCGGGCCTTCTTCGAGCTTCGCGAGCCCAAGACGCTCCAGGGCGAGGTGCTCGTCGACGCCGAGACGAGCGTCGTGGTGAAGGCCTCGATGAACGGGCGCATCGGCGTCGCCTCTGACGCCGGAGACGCCGAGCTCCGCGTGGCGCTCGAGGCTGCGCTGTCGAACGTCGGCCGCTCGCCCACCCTCGAGGTTCCGCCCGACTTCCTCCCCGACGAGGACAAGCCCCAGGGCATCGCCGCTGCGCTCAAGCGCTTCGGCATCGAGCGCGGCGATGGCGGAACGGTGCTCCAACCGCCCGCTGACGTCGAGCCCACCCCGGAAGACGGCGATGACGCCCCCGAGCTGAGCCCCGCGCCCGCGCCGAAGGGAGCGCCGCCCCCCGTACCTGCGCCGCCGCCGACGGCCGACCGGCCGGTAGACGACCGGCCGGTAGACGACCGGCCAACGCCAACGCCCGAGCCGAAGGTGACGCCGGCGTCAGAGTCGGAGTCCCCGCCCTCGCCGCAGACGACGACCGGGAAGAAGAAGTCGAAGGCGAAGCCCAAGGCGGGCGCCCGCGCCCCGGCCGAGCGGTGAACTCCAGGTGATTTCGGCGGTTATCGGCCTTGTGCCTGCACGTCGGGCCGCGGCGCCGCGGGCTCTGGACGAAAATTTGCCCTCGTGAGGTCGATCGCTACACTGCCCACAGGTTGCGGATTTGCCGCATCGTACATGGCCGGCTGTTCAGGTTCCGAAAGGGCATCAACCATGGAGCGGAAGGGCGGTAGCACGGCGGTAGTGACGACGGAGACGGTGGCGCGGGCGCTGACGAAGACCACCACCACGCCGGTCGAAGAGAAGGCGCTGCGCATGCGGTACGGGGCGCCGGTGGACCTCGATGCGCCGCTCCCGAAGGCGCACGGTGACAACGAGGAGCTGGCCGATGAGCTGCTTCTGCTCGAGATGCGGCTCCTGTCGGCGCTCAAGCGCCAGAGGGCGATGACGCAGGGCGGTAGCAAGCCGGCGCCCGTCGCCAAGAGCCGCAACGGCACCAAGGCGAAGGTGGTTGCGGCGCTGAAGAGCCGCAAGAAGCGCTGAGCTGCGCACCCCGCGAGCGCCTGGCGAGGGCGAGTCGAGCACGGCAGCTCCCACTGTGATGGGGGCGCCGGGCCTCGGCCGCCCTCGTTGCGTTTCGGCGCCACGGCCGAGCGCCTTCACCTCCGGTGCGCCAGGCGCTCACGTCGCCACCCCAGGTGCGTGCACCTCGAAAGAGAGACCCGTCTCCCGGTGCGCCGCAGCCGGGGCGCGACGCGCCGGCGGTGGCGTCGGCCACGAACGGCTCACGCGCCCATCACCGCGACGCGCCGTCGAACGGCGTCGACCGCCCTGGCCGGCGTCGCGCCGAGGCGTGCTCCCACCTGCGCCGCAGACTCGGTCGCGCCCGCGCCCGCCATGCCCTGCAGGAACCGGCCCGCCGCCGGGTTTCGCCACCAGTCTTCGTTGAACCGCTCGCGCAGCACCTCGACGAGGCGCGCTTCGAGGGCCCAGGCCTCGAGTGACGCCAAAGCCGGCGCGAGGACGTCGAGCTCGAGCCAGGCGCTCCCGCGCTCCGGCGCGACGAAGCAGGCCCCTTCGAGAGCCTCGGCCGCCGCGTCGGCCGTCGAGGCGCCGGGGCCTCGCGCGAGCACGTCGCGGCTCACCGCGAGCGATGCCGCCTCCTTCCGCAGCGCCATCACCTGGCGCCAGGCGAAGGTGCGCGCCACCTCGCGGGCCTGCGCGCTCGTCGCCCGGACCGCCCGCTTGAGCCAGCCCTCGTCGAGCAGCACCGACTCGTGCAGCCGGCGCATCGCGAGCGCCAGCGTGCCGTCGCCGACGACCCGGTCGATGAAGGGCAGCGTGCGCGGCATCGACGCGACGAACTGCCCCTCGCCCCAGGCGCCCAGCCAGGCCTCCCACCCGTCGAACCCCGGTGCCGCCGTCAGCACGAGCCGCAGCTGGTCGGGCACCTCGAGCGCGAACAGCGCCGCGCGGGCCCGGCGCGGGCGCACGTCGGTGTCGACGAGGAGCCGCCCGTGCGCGCTCGGATGGAACCCCAGGTCACCCAGCATGCGGGTGATGGCGTGTGTCAGGTCCTCCTGTCGCAGCACCTCGAAGAACCAGGGCGCCGCCAGCGCGCGCTCGAGGTCGGGGGGCCTCGCCGTCGCCGGCCTGAGCTGAGGTTCGACCTTCTTCAGCGCCCACGCCGTCAGGTCCCTCGCGGCGTCGGCCGACTCGCGCAAGACGTCGAGGGCCTGCGGCTGCGCCTGCTCGAACGTCCGCCCCATGGCCGCCTCGACCCACTCGAGGCCCGTCACGGCGCCGGCTGCCTCGGCGGCCGCTGGGAGAGCCTCGGCGCGCCGCTCGAAGAGTCCGCGGCACGCCTCGAGCGCGGCGCTGCGCTCGCGTGACACCAGCGCCCGAGCCTCGGTCGTCGGCAGCGCCCACGCCTCTCCGAGCGCCTCTCCCAGCGTCCAGGTGCGCCCGCCGGCCATCAGCGTCGCCGCCTCGAGATGGGCGCCGATGGCGTCGTCGAAGGGCGCCAGGGCCACTTCGGCGGCGCGCCGCAAGAGGAAGGCGAGGAGGCGCTCGACGCGCGCCCGCTTCAGCGCGTCGATGCGGCTGCTGCGCGAGAGCTCCCGCACGAAGGCGA
>JADCJJ010000449.1 GCA_020247085.1 Myxococcaceae bacterium
AACAACAAGACACGACTCATCACTCGACGCGCCTACGGGTTTCACTCTGCTCAGGCCCTCATCGCGATGATCTTCCTCTGCTGCGGCGGCATCATGCTCTCGCCGCCCCTCCCGTCACCCACAGGAAGTCCATGAGGTCCATAGATGTTTCCGGTCGTGTTGTACGCGCGATGAACTTGCCGGACGTCACCCCCGAGCGAGGCCTTGCCTGACTCCCGATGAAGGACTCCTGCGGGCGAGACAATGAACGTCTCAACGTCGCCATCTGCCGTCTCTCCGCGGAGAACCCAAAGAAGTTCCTTTCGCTTGGGGGTTCGCTCGGTCAGCCAGCCCACGCTTGACCACAGCTGTGCGGCAGCGGATCGATCACGAAACGGTGCACCGAGGTAGTTCTCGACGGCATCCCATGCTTTGCCTTCGGTGTAGCTCACATTCGGTTCGAAGAAGCCTTGGGTCGTGGGCTCGTGTGAGCTGTACAACCCCCGAATAGTGCCAGTTCGCTTGTCGGCAATCACCTTGAACGTTGCCGGGCCTGCCTTGACACCTCCGATGACGACGGAGAACGAGAAGACCGTTCCGGTCTGGGCGTTGACGACGTTCTCGGGGCCATCTGGCAAGGCCTCGTAGAAGGCCAACTTCTCGTCGATGTCAACGGACTCGTTCGGAAGCAGGCCCAGCATTTGTCGATGAGCGTGCAGCCAGTTCTGGATGCTGCTCACCCTGAAATTCGGGACGGGGAAGTCGCCATGAAGCCCAGCCACGTTCCCTGCCTCGTTGAACAGGACAGCCGAACTTGCGTTGCCCAAGGACTCAGCCTCAAGCCATTCCCTCCAAGCGGCCCGTTGCTGCTCTGTTGACCACTCGTCTGCAGCGGACACGTCAAGCGGAGTGAGCACAAACGACAGCGCAATCAGCACTCCGAGCGTCAACGGTGGGCTTCGAAACCTGTCGCTTCGTGATGTAGTCAGGGGGGGGGGGCAATGTTAGACATTTTTTCTCCAATCGTTTGTTCGGCTTTTTAAGGGTACCCCTTCACGCTTTAGAGTTCAAGCGTCTCAACCAAATCGTTACAGGCCGACGACAGTCAGCATCGACAGGCGTTGGCGAGGTAGTAGCTGGTACATTCAATCATCCACAGATTCCATCCGCTTGGCAGACGAACTGATCCGCGCACCCGGACAGCGAGCACCCTTCCCGGCCGGCCGTGCCATCGGGCTCCGTCACGACGAAGTCGACGCCGTAGCGGGTCGCGCCTTCGACGCACAGCCGCTGCGTGGCCTGCCCGAGCCCCGGCGCCGACAGGTCGAACGTGAAGCAGCCGATGGGCGGCACGGTCACCGCCGTCACGCCCGTCTTGAGTGAACGCTCGAGGGGAGCCCACGCACCGACACCGTCGCTTTCGCCAGGCTGTACTTCTCCGGCGCCGTGAGTCGCACCGTCACCAGTGCGCCTGACGGACAACGGACAAGGCGAATAAAGCGCGAAACCGTGGAGGAGAGCCAGAGGCATCGGGCGCCTGAGTCGTCCTCGGGGGCGTTGCCGCTCGGCCATCAACACCCCTCGCGACTCATCCTGCCACGCACCACCGCCCAGCCCTCGCTGTCTCTGGCTGGCTGATGGAAAGCGTCAAGCAGGTCCACCGCGCTCGTCCTTGAGGCACTCGTCTGTCCAGGGGGCCCCCAGGACCGGGAGTTCCGCCTTCGGTCGCCCCGTGCGCAGCCCCGAAAACCCTTCCCCGCAGCCCGCCGGGCCCCGACGCCCCCTCGATGCCCTTCCCGTTTTCAGCTTTGTTCGACTTGTTCTTCGGTAGTGGAAGTCGCAGACCACGCGGCCGAGCTTCGTCAGCGCCACGCGAATCGACAGCCGGTCCTCGTAGGCGAGGAAGCTGTCGTAGCGCACGTTCAGCTGCCGCACCGCCGGCAGCCAGCCCTTCTGGTACAGCTCGACGGCGGGCACCCCGAAGCGCCGGAAGAAGGCCTCGCGCGCCTGCTCGAACCACACCACCACGCAGCGGTGGTGGGCGAAGCCCAGGCCGTCCGTCTCCGAGAAGGTGACGCGGTGCTCGACGTGCGCGGTGACCTCGTCCCAGTGCGACATGGGCGCGACCTGGAGGAAAAGCCCCGGGAAGGGAACGCCCCGCCGCGCCCACGGTTCGACGGCGCTCCGCCCGGGGCGCCACGCTGCCGCCTCGATGAGCTCCTCGAAGCGTACTCGCACCGCGTCGGCCGCCGAGGGGCTGCTGCCGCTGCTCACCCCGCGGCTCCCGCAGGTGGCGGACCGCCGCGGCCGCCAGCCGGAGTCCGCGGTGCAGCTGTTCGAGCGCATCCAGCGCGGCGCGCCTGAGCGCCGCAGCTTCCGGGACCGCCGCGCGAGCCCCCGCGCCGCCGTCGGCATCGCGCTCGAGACCGAGGACGGGGGCACGCGCTTCATGGCGCAGACGTACGACCTGTCCACCTTCGGCCTGTCGGTGCGTGGCGGGCCGACGCCGCGGAAGGGGCGCGTCCTCGCGGTGCGCCTCTTCCTGCCCGATGACCCGACGTCGCCGCTCGCGGTGCGCGCGGTGGTGCTGGGACCGTTCGACGGGAAGGGCGGGGTGCGCATGAAGTTCGTCGAGCCGCCGCTCGAGGCCGTGCGCCGCATCCACCGGCTGGTCGCATGACGACGACCGCGCGCCCCGTTTTTCGCTAACGTCTCCATCCTCATGAGTGACTCGGGGCTCGAGCGACGCCGCGCCACGCGCGCCAACGTGGTCGTCCCCGTCGAGGTGCGCGACGAGCGGGGCTTCTCGTTCCACTCGACGCGCGACGAGTCGTCGGGGGGCGTCTTCTTCGACCGTGCCATCACGCACCCGGTGGGCGCGCGGGTCGAGCTGTCCTTCACGCTGCCGGGCGACGACAAGCCGTTCCGCTGCCGCGGTGAGGTGGTGAACGTCCCCGACAAGCGAGGCTACGGCATGGGCGTGCGCTTCATCGACGTCTCCGGCGCGGACGCCGAGCGCATCGACGCCTTCGCGCGGGGCATGCTGGAGGGCGCGCGAGGCGCGCGGCGCTGGCGGGGGCGCTGTCGGGCTTCCTCGAGAACGTGGCCGAGTACGAGGCGCCGGCGCAGAGCCGCTGCGCGAGGTTCTCCCAGGGCTCGCGCGCCGGCGAGGCCTCCGAGGAGGCGCGGTACCTGGCCGAGGTCTACGTGCGCAAGCTGTCGCCCGGCGACGACGTGTGCCTCGAGGGTGGCTTCGGCGACCCGCCGGCGGCGTCCTGCCGGGCCCGCGGCATGGTGGCCGACGTGGCGACCAACCGCATCCTGCTCGAGGTGCGCTAGGCGCGCCCCGACTCGCGCTGGTTCCAGAAGGAGTCGAACCAGTTCTGGGTCCAGGAGGGCGCGCTGGTGGACCTCTACCTGGTCGACCACGGGTACTGACGGCATGGGCTACTTCGATCCGCTCTTCGAGCAGCTGAAGGGGGCGCAGCGGCTGTCGCCGGCCCGGCTGCGGCGGCTGGCGAATGAGCGCGTCCACGACCTCGTCGAGAAGGAGGCGGTGCGCGCCCGCGCGCGCCTCGACGCGCTGACGCAGCGCTATCCCAGCGCCGGGCCGCGCGAGCTGGCGCAGCGCCTCATCGACCAGAAGAAGCAGCTGGCGTCGGTGGTGGGCGGCGTGACCCGCGTGTTCGGCGCCGTCACCGTGCCGCTCGACCTCGTGGGCATGGTGTACCTGCAGCTGTCGCTGCTGACCGAGGTGGCCACGGCCTTCAAGGTGTCGCTCCGGAGCGAGCGCGAGCGGGACGAGCTGCTCGACCTCTTCGGCTACGCCAACGGCATCGGCCCGCTGCAGCGCTCGAGCCCGCGGGTGCTGGGCAGCCTGGCCGCGGCGCTGCTGGCGAAGGGCGGGCTGAAGACGCTGTCGCGCGCCGTGCCGCTGGTGGCCGCGCCCGTGAGCGCGTACCTCAACACGCAGCACGTGCAGCGGGTGGGGGGACGCGGCCGTGCGGCACTTCGATGGCTGGGGGCGCGCGCACGAGAAGCAGCGCCAGGCCTCTGGGCGCTGAGCCCCCGCCTCGCGCCGTCCACCGCTCCACCTGACCGGGAGGAACATGTTCACCGAATCCGAGCAGCCGCTGCTGCGCGTGGCGCTTGAGCGTCCCGAAGCGCTCGAACTCCGCATGGTGTTGGCCGACCACCTGCTCGAGCGCGGGGAGCCGCTCGGCGAGTTGCTGCGGCTCGAGTGCGGCCCCGGTCCCGTTGACGTGGGGCGCGTCGCCGCGCTGCGGGCCGAGCTCGAGCCTGGCCTCCGCCGCGCGCTCTACCCATGCGCCGTGGCCCTGGGCTTCGAGGGCGGGTTGCCCTTCTGCGTCGAGGTCGACCGCCAGCACCTGCCGGGTGGCGCGAGCTGCGCCGAGCCGTGCGAGGTGCCCCCGGGCTGGGTGCGCGTCACCGGCGAGCCCGGCTTCGTCTTTCACGTGCTGCGGCAGCCGCTGTGTGCCCAGGCGGCCTGCGTGGACCTCTCTCGCGCCAGGTTCGACCTGGCCTACACCTCCTTCATCGGCGCGCCCCCTCCGCCCGTGCCGCGGCTCCAGGCGCTGCGGCGCCTGTTGCTGCCGGACGCTGCTCCGCCGGCGCACTGGCGACCGCTGCTCGGCGAGACGTTCCTCGACGTCGAGGCCGTCTGCGTCGGCAGCGGGCAGCGCGCGCTCCAGGACTGGCTGTCGCTGATGCCGGGCGTGCGGTGCATCGACCTGCGCGGCGCCCTCGACGAGATGCCGCCGCCCTTGCTCGACGAGGCCCGGCGCTTCGTCGCCGCGGCGCCGGGGCGCGAGCTGCGCCTCCGCGGCGTGCGGGTGGGCGCGGCGCAGCTCGGCGCGGCCCTCGAGGAGAGCCCGCGACGGGTGGTGCCGCTGGGCCGTGACGTGACGCCGCTCGAGCTCGTGGAGGCGGTGGAGGTGCATCGCGTCGTCCCGCCGGGCGAGCGCGTCGCCGAGGCGACCGTGGGCGGCGAGCGGGGGCTCTGGCTGCGTCTGGAAGAGGACCGGTACGCGGCCGCCGAGCAGGTGACGCACGCGGCGCGGGTGGCGCTCCTGGCCCCCGACCACCCGCATCTCGTCCGGGCCCGGCGGGCGTTCCTGCACCAGCGGCACCTGTGGCTGCAGCTGCCCGAGGGGCTCTCGGTGTTGGAGCCCGCACCGGACGCGCGGGGCGCGCTGCGTGACGCGGTGGCGCTCGGGCGCGCCTTCGAGGTGCTCGGGCCGTGGCTCGAGCGGCACGCGTCGAGCTTGCTGGGCCTGCTGCCGGTGCCGCGGTGGGGCCTCTGGCGCGCGGCCGACGGGGCGCTCCGTCTGCTGGCGCTGCCGGACGCGCCCTTCCTCGCCCCGGACGAGCCCCTGGCGTGGGGGCTGCCGACGGGCCTCTCGCCGACGGCGCTCGCGCACGGGCTCGCCCAGGTGCTCGTGCACTGGCTGACGGGGCGGCCGCGGGCCCTCGTGATGGCGCCGGGCGGCGCCCTGGCGTACGCCGACTGGGTGGCGATCGAGCGGGCCCGCGCCGCACCGCTGCCCCGAGGTCTGCCGCCGGGGGTCGAGCCGCTGCTGGCGCGCGCGCTGAGCGACCGCTTCGAGGAGCGGGTGACGCTCGCCGCGCTCGTCGAGGGGCTCGAGCGGCTGCTCGAGGCGTGAGCCGCGGCGGCGGCAGCGACGCCCGGGCGGGCGAACATCGCGTAGGCTCGGGGTGCCCCGAAGGTCCTCCAAGAAAGGTGACGCGATGGCGCTGTTCGTTCGAATCGAAGGCCTCACGGGAGAGGTGACCGAGCCCGGCTACGAGGGGTGGATGCTGTGCTCCACCTTCAACCTCGGCATGGGTCGAGCCGTCAGCGGCTCGCGGAGCGGCGCCGGACGTCGCGAGGCGACCGCGCCCTCGGTGTCCGAGGTCTCCTTGTCCAAGGAAATCGACTCTGTCGACGCGCAGCTCTTCGAGGAAGCCCTGCGCGGCTCGACTCGGCGGGCGGATCTGCACTTCACACAGACCGACCGCGCGGGCAGGCACGTCGCGTTCCTCAAGTATGTGCTGACCGAGACGATCATCAGCGGCTACTCGGTCACCGCGGGGAGCGGCCGACCCGTCGTCTCGTTCAGCCTGAACTTCGCCGCCATCACCAGCGAGTACCTGACCGTCGACGCCGACGCGCGGGCCACCTCGACGGGGATCGTGGGCTGGAACGTGCTCGAGGAGCGGCCGCTGTGACGGGGCCACGGGCGCGCGCGTAGCGCTCGAGGAGCCGCCCCCCGCGAGGTCACCGGGAGCCTCGCGCATGGTGAAGGAGACGACGCACGTCGGGGCCCCGCCCACCGAGGAGGAGCTCGAGCGGCCGCGGTCCTCGGGGCCGCGCCCCGTCACCACCGCGTTCCCCGCGCGGCGGGGAACGGGGTACGCCTCGAGCGGCTTCGGCGCCCCCTCGGGGCGGACGCCGGTGCCGCCGCGCCCGCGTTCTTCCCTGCGCAGCCGCGCACCCTCGCCGAGGCCGGGTTGACGACCACGATGGGCGAGGAGCTCGTGCTGAAGGCGCTGTTCTTCGCCGGCGAGCTGCGCGGGGCGGACCTCGTGCAGCGCATCAAGCTGCTGCAGGTCATCGTCGACGAGATCGTCGAGGGCCTGCGCAAGCAGAAGTACATCGACCTCAAGGGCGGGGCCGGCCTCGGCGTGGGCAAGTCGTCGATGATCTACACGCTCACCACCTACGCCACCGACCTCCTGCGGCAGCTCCTCGACCGCAACCGCTACAACGGCCCGGCCCCGGTACGCCTCGAGGACTACATCGCCGCGGTGACGGCGCAGACGGTGCGGGGGCAACGCATCACCCGGGCGAAGCTGCAGGCGAGCTTCGGCGACCTCGTGGTCAAGGAGCAGGTGTTCGACAGCCTGAGGCCCGCGCTCAACTCGGGCCGCTCGATGTTCTTCTACGGGCCGCCGGGCAACGGCAAGACGGCGCACTGCCAGGCGCTGGTGCGCTGCTACGACGACTTCATCATCCGCGTGTTCGACCACACGCTGCACCACGCGGTGCCCGACGACCCCGACGCGCCGGCCCACGACCAGCGCTGGGTGCGGGTGCGGCGCCCGCTGGTGGTGGTGGGCGGCGAGCTGACGCTCGAGACGCTGGACCTCATCTACTCGCCCGACGTGAAGTTCTACGAGGTGCCGTTCCAGCTGAAGGCGATGAACGGCATGCTGCTCATCGACGACTTCGGCTGGCAGCAGGTTGCGCCGAAGGAGCTGCTCGACCGGTGGATCGTCCCGCTGGAGAACGACGTCGACTACCTCACGCTGCACACCGGCAAGAAGCTGCAGGTGCCCTTCGACGTCTTCGTCGCGTTCTCCACCAACCTGGACCCCGCCGACCTCGTGGACGACGCGTTCCTGCGCCGCGTCCGCTACAAGCTGGCGGTCGCCCCGCCCGACGAGGCCCAGTACCTGGCCATCTGGGAGGCGGCATGTCGCAAGGCGGGCGTGTCGTTCGACCACGACGCCATCGGGTGGCTCATCGGGGCCCACTACGCGCCGCAGCGCCGCGCCTTCGCCGCGTGCCACCCGCGCGATCTCCTCGCGCAGGTCATCGACATCGCCCACTACCGGGGCGAGGCGCCGCAGCTGTCCGGCGCGCTGCTCGACGCCGCCGCCTGGAACTACTTCGTGCGCTTCGGCCGGCCCTGACGGCGCGCGCGGGTCCGTCCGCGCAGTCCGGTCAACGCTCGCGCGGGACGCGCTGCGCTGCCTGGGTCGCCTCGAGCACGGGCCGCTCGGTGGCCGCGCCGCGGGCTCGCCACTGCTGGAGCGCCGCCTCGAGCATCGGCCGGTAGTCCACCGCGTGCACCTGTGCGTAGGAGAAGTACCCGCAGCGCGACCACGTCGCCCACGACCCCTCGGGCGTGGCGTCCTGCGGGTTGAGGATGTCGGCGCCGTCGGGGCTCAGCACCACGCTGCGCAGGAAGAAGCCGCGGCTCAGCGCGTCGTCCACGCGGCGCGCCGCGTCCCGCCGGAAGGCCGGCGCGGACCCCGCTGCGGCCGAATAGCCCCGCGTCGGCCTTCGCCGTCACCTTCAGCGCGCGGGAGACGAGGGGCCCAGCACGCCCGCGGTGTCCCGCACCGTCGACAGCAGCAGCGCCGCGCCGCTGGTGTCTCGCAGCGTCGCGAGGCGTCGGGCGCCGAAGTCGAGGTCACTGGCGCTCGG
>JADCJJ010000045.1 GCA_020247085.1 Myxococcaceae bacterium
AAGACGCTCGCGCACGAGTGGCCCGAGGTGAGGTGCCGGAGCTTCGACGTCTCGCCGCTCTGGGGCGCCGACGACGCCGCGACGGTGGTCGTCGACGAGCTGACGAGCGACGGGCCCGCAGAGCTGGGCCTGGGGCCCGCCGGGCGCCTGACGCTGGCGCTGCGTGAGGCGACGGTCGGCGGCGCGGCGGTACCGCTGGCGCCCAGGGACGTGGTGGTGGTGACCGGCGGCGCCCGCGGCGTGACGGCCGACTGCGCGCGGGCGCTGGCCCAGGCCACCGGCGCGACGCTCGTGTTGTTGGGCCGAACGCCCGCGCCCGTCGCCGAGCCTGCCTGGCTGTCGGCGGCCGGCGACGAGGTCGCGGTGAAGCGCGCGCTGCTCGAGCAGGCGCCGGTCGGCTCACGCTCGAGCCCCCGGCAGCTCGCCGAGGCATCGCGCGCGGTGTTCGCCGCTCGCGACATTCGCGCCACGCTCGAGTCGATGACGACGCTGGGCATCTCGGTGCACTACCGGCAGGTCGACGTGCGTGACGGTGACGCGGTGGCGGCCGTGCTCGGCACTGTGCGCCAGACGCTCGGCCCCATTCGCGGGGTCGTCCACGGCGCCGGCGTGCTCCGCGACAAGCGCATCGAGGACAAGCGCGACGACGACGTCGACCAGGTGCTCGACCCGAAGATCGCCGGGCTTCGCGCCGTGCTCGAGGCGACCCGTCGAGACGAGCTCTCGGTGCTGGCGCTCTTCTCGTCGGTCAGCGGGCGCTTCGGTCGCCGCGGTCAGTCCGACTACGCGCTGGCGAACCAGGCGCTCGTGTCCATCGCGCAGGCCGAGGCGCTGCGCCGACCCGCCTGCCGGGTGGTGGCTTTGGACTGGGGCCCCTGGGCGGGAGGCATGGTGACGCCCGCGCTCGAGGCGGCCTTCCGGGCCGAGGGCGTGTCGCTCATTCCGCTCGAGGCGGGCGCGAAGGCCTTCGTCGAGGAGCTGGCGGTCGACGGTAGCGGCCCGCGTGAGGTGGTGCTGGGGGCTGGCTTCGGTGACGCCGGTGAGGCCGGGTGGTCGCTGGTCGCGGCGGAGCGCGTCGAGCGCGCCTGGCCCGTGCTCACGGACCACCGCCTGAACGGGAAGCCGGTGCTGCCGCTCGCCCTGACCGTCGAGTGGTTCCTCCGGGCGGCCCGGGCGCTCGCCGATGGGCGACGGTGGGTCGAGCTGTCCGACGTGCGGGTGCTCCGCGGCGTGACCTTCGATGACGAGCGCGAGGAGCTCGCGATCTGGGCTGGCCGGGCGGAGCCCCGGGGCGACGGGCTCACGGTGCCCCTCGAGCTGCGCTCCCGAAAGGACGTGGTCCACGTGCGCGGGGTCGCGGTGATGCGTGGCGCGGCGCCGACGTTCGCGCGTGTCGCGCCGCTGGTGCAGGTCGCGCCGTTCTCGACGCCGGTGAGCGAGCTGTACGCGAGCCAGCTGTTCCACGGCCCGAGCCTGTGGGCGATTCGCGCCATCGACGCGCTCGGCGCCGACGGCCTGCAGGTGACGTTCGAGAGCCACTCCACCTCGGAGCGCCTGGTGCCGGGCCCGGCGCGGACGTGGGCGATCGACCCGTTGGTGGTCGACGGCGTCTTCCAGGCGCTCATCGTCTGGTCGCGCGCGAGGCTGGGCGCGCCGTGCCTGCCCTCGAAGGTCGGCGCTCTCGAGCTGCTCGCGACGCCGGCGCCGGGCGAGGTGACCGCGACGATCCGCGTGCGCGCCACCGAGGGGGCGACGATCGTCGCCGACGTCGAGCTGCTCGACGTCGAGCGGGCGCGCTTCGCCGTCATCGAGGGCGCCGAGGCCACCGTGAGCAGCACGCTCAACCGGGCGTTCTCGCCCGATGCCGTCGCCGTCCAGGTGACGTCCCAGGCATGAGCGCGCCGCGGGCCATCGCCGTCGTCGGCCTCGGGGGCCGCTTCCCCGGGGCGCCCGGCCCCGGGGCGCTGTGGGAGCTCGTGGCGAGCGGGCGGTCGGCGGCGCGCGACGTGCCGGCCGGGCGGTGGCCCGTACCCGTCGAGCCGTTCGTGGACGCGGGCGCCGCGGTCGACCGCGCGCGCTCGCGGCGGGCGTGTCTGCTCGAGCCGTTCGAGCTGGACGTGGGACCGCTCGAGGTCGACGCCGCGGCGCTGACCCCGCTCTCGAGGCTGGTGCTGCAGGTCGCCGTCGACGCGCTGCGGTCGGCGCGGGGCGCCGTCGACCGGCGGCGCACGGGCGCGGTGGTGGCCAACATCGCGCTGCCGACCGACGGCGCCTCGGCCTGGGCGGAGCGGCTGCTGGTGCCACGGGTGTGCGAGGGCGCCGTCACCCGGGCAGACCCCCGCGAGGCCTTCCCGACGTCGTGGCCCGTGGGCGAGGTGGCGAGGCTGCTCGGCCTGGGGCGTGGGGCGTACACTCTCGACGCGGCTTGCGCCTCGTCGCTGTACGCCGTTCACCTCGCGTGCCTCGAGCTCGAGGCCGGCCGCGCCGACGCGATGCTGGCTGGGGGCGTGTCGCTGGCGCAGCCGCTCTACACGCAGATCGGCTTCACGCAGCTGCAGGCGCTGTCGCCGAGCGGCGTGTGCGCGCCGTTCTCGACGACGGCCGACGGGCTGGTGGTTGGAGAGGGCGCGGGGCTGGTGTTGCTCAAGCGCCTCGCCGCCGCGCGCCGTGACGGTGACGTGGTGCTCGGGGTGATCCGCGGCATCGGCGTGTCGAACGACGTCGGCGGCTCGCTGCTGTCGCCGGACGGCGAAGGGCAGCTGAGGGCCATGCGCGCGGCGTACGCCGAGGCCGGCTTCAGCCCTGCGACCGTCGGGCTCGTCGAGTGTCACGGCACCGGGACGCCGCGGGGCGACCTCGTCGAGTTGCAGAGCCTCGGCGCGCTGTTTCAGGGCGCGCGCCCGGTCATCGGCTCGGTGAAGAGCAACGTCGGCCACCTGCTGACGGCGGCGGGCATCGCCGGGCTCACGAAGGTGCTCGGCGCGCTGGCGCGGCAGACGCTCCCGCCGACGGCGAACGTGACGGCGGCGACGCTGTCCGAGGCGGCGAAGGCGTTCGAGGTGCTCGAGGCGCCGCGGCCCTGGGGGAGCGATGGCCCGCTCCGCGCGGCGGTGTCGGGCTTCGGCTTCGGTGGTATCAACGCGCACTTGCTCATCGAGCGCGACGCGCCCGACGGGGGCGTCACGGCTCACGCCGCGCCGCGAGGTGGCGCGCCCCTTCAGGCGGGGGCTGGTCTCTCCAGGCTCGGGGAGCTCGACGTGCCGCCCGCCGTCGACGGCCGCGCGCCGGAGGCGAGCGCCCCAGGCGACACGGCCGGCGCCTCGGTACGCCACGACGCCGAGACGGCCCCGTTCGTCGGGCCGGAGCCCATCGCCATCGTCGGCCTCGGGGCACGGATCGGTTGCCTCGAGGGCGTCGAGGCCGTCACCGGCGCGCTCGCGCGGGGTGAGTCGGGGCTGGGGCCGCGGCCGCCCCGGCGCTGGCGGGTGCCAGGGCTCGAGGCGCTCGAGGGGGCGTGGATCGAGGCGCTCGAGGTGCCACTGGGGCGCTTCAAGGTGCCCCCGCTCGAACTCCCGTCTGTGCTGCCGCAGCAGCTCCTGATGCTGCAGGTCGCGGCGGAGGCCGTCGAGCAGGCCGGCGGGTTGGGCGAGGCGCCGCGGCTCCGCACCGGCGCGCTCGTCGGGCTTTCGCTGGACCTCGAGGCGACGTCGTTTCACGTGCGCTGGGTGCTCGAGCGGCACGCGCGCGAGGCCCTCGTGCGGGCCGGCGTCGACGTGAGCGAGGCCGAGCTGGCGGCCTGGGTGACGAGGGCGGCGGCGACGGTCGCGGCCCCGCTCGACGCGCAGCGCGTGCTCGGCGCGCTCGGGGGCATCGTGACGAGCCGCCTGGCCCGCGAGCTCGGGCTGGGGGGCCCGAGCTTTGGCGTTCAGGCCGAGGAGGCCGGCGGGCTGCGGGCGCTGGAGATCGCGGCGCGGCTGCTCGCCCGGAGAGACGTCGATTGCATGATCGTCGGCGCCGTCGACCTCGCCGGTGATGCCCGTCGGGTGCTCGCGGCGCAGGCGCTGGGCGAGCGCGTGGTGCCGGGCGAAGGGGCGGTGGCGCTGGTGGTGAAGCGCCTGTCGGATGCCGAGCGTGACGGCGACCGCGTCTTCGCGGTGGTGCGAGACGTCGAGGCGCGGCTCGACGAGGCGCGACCGGGGCCCGGGCGCTTCGGCGACGTCGGCGCCGCCTCGGGGCTCGTGGCGCTGCTCGTCGAGGCGCTTGGGCTCCATCACCGGGTGAGGCTGGGCCCGCCGCTGCAGCCGTTGGTGCGCGCGGGCGGGCCGGCGCGGCGCGTCGTGCGGCAGGCCTCGCGCGATGGCACGACGGTGTCCGTCGAGATCGAGCAGGCAGAAGGGGCGCGCCCGGCGCCGGTGTTGAGCGGCCGGCGGCCCGCCGGGTTGTTTCTGGTGACGCCCGAGTCGGCGCCTCGCCTGCGCGCGCTGTCGAAGGCCCACGGGGCGACGACGGTCGACCGGCTGGCGGCCGAGTGGTTTCGCCGCGAGGGCGCCGTCGAGCGGGGCACCGCGCTCGTGGCCGCAAGCGTCACCGAGCTGCTCGGCCGGCTCGAGGCGCCGCTCCCGGTGCACGAGGTGATCGAGGGCGACCTCGCCTTCGTCTTCCCGGGTTCGGGCAGCCACTACGACGGCATGGGCGAGACGCTGCCCTTGTCCTTCCCGCTGGCGCTCGAGCAGCTGGGGCGCGAGGTGAAGGACTTCTCGCGGCACCTCTTCCCCGAGGTGACGGCGGGGCCGGCCGGGCTCGCAGAGCTGATCGTCCGCCAGGTGACCCACGGGCTGGTGGTACACGACGCGCTGACGTGCCTCGGCGTGAAGGGCCAGGCGTACCTGGGCTACAGCCTGGGTGAGTCGGCGGCGCTCTTCGCCAGCCGCACCTGGCGCGACCGCGACGCCATGTTCGGGCGCACGCTCGACAGCGAGCTCTTCCGCACGCAGCTCACGAGCGCGGGTACCGTCTTGAGGCAGTCCTTCGGCGCCGACGCCGAGTGGGCCGTCGCGCTCGTCATGCACCCGAAGGACGAGGTGCTGCGGGTGCTGTCGGGCACGGCGGCGCTGCTCATCGTCAACGCACCCCGGGAGTGCGTCATCGGAGGCCGGCGCGACGACGTACGCGCGGTGGTCGGTCGGCTCGGCGGCGCGGCGGTCTTCCTCGAGGGGGTGCCCTTCGTTCACTTGCCGGCCATCGAGCCGGTGAAGGAGGCCTACCGGGCGCTGCACCTGCTCCCGACGACGCCTCCGCCGGGCGTCCGCATCTACAGCTGCGGGTGGGGCAGGGCGTACGAGCCGAGCGAGGCGCGCTGCGCCGAGTCGGTGCTGGCGAACGCGCTGCACGGCTTCGACTTCACGGCCCTCGTCGAGCAGGCGTGGCGCGACGGCGCGCGGGTGTTCGTCGAGCCCGGGCCGCAGGGCTCCTGCACGCGGATGATCGGCCGCATCTTGCGGGGGCGGCCGCACCTCGCGGTCGCCGCCTGCCAGCGGGGCCAGGACGGGTACGGCTCGCTGCTCGAGGCCGCCGCGGTGGTCTTCAACTCCGGCCGGCCGGTGGCGCTCGCGCCGCTGTATGCCGACGCGCCCGGGCTCGAGCGCCCGCGGCCGACCAAGACGCTGCGCCTCGAGCTCGGCGGCGCGCCGTTGGAGCCGCTCCCGCTGCCGGGGCTCGACCGGCCTGCCGCGCGCGCGCCCGCTGGCGAAACCGCCTATCCGGATCTGCTCGATGCCGTCGAGGGCGGAGACACGTCGTCTCTGGCGGTGGGCGGCGGCGGTGCACGGCCGGAGCGCTCCGGGCGGGACGCGAGCGCCGGGATCGTCGCGTTGCGGCAGGGCGGCGCGGGGGGGCGTGCGCTGCCGGCGCCCCGGACCTCGGCGAGCGGCGGCGCGCGCGAGGTGCGGTCGCCGATCGTCTCTCCGTGGAGCGGGCCGGCGTCGCCTTCACGTCCGGGGGCGGCGAACGGGTCTGCCCCGGGCGGCGCGGTCGAGGCGCCGGCGTCGCCGGGCCCGTCGCTCATGGGGCTGTTGCGCGCGAACGAGGCGACGGCGCAGGCGCACGCGCGCTTCCTCGAGGCGTCGCGCGAGTCCATCGCGCTGCAGACCCGGGTGCTCGAGCTCCAGCGAGCGGCGACGCTGGGGTACGGCCAGGCGCTCAAAACGGCCGCTCGAAGCGCGCCCGCGCTCCTCACCGAGGCCGCTCCGGCGCCGGCCGTCGCGCCGGCGCCCCGGTTCGACCGGCCGCTGTGCCTCGAGTTCGCGGTCGGGAAGCTCTCGCAGGTGCTGGGCCCCGACTTCGCCGCCGTCGACGCGTTCCCCACCCGCGTGCGGCTGCCAGACGAGCCGCTGATGCTCGTCGACCGCATTGTCGACGTAGAGGGCACGCCGGGGAGCCTCACCTCGGGGCGCTGCATCACCGAGCACGACGTGCACGCCGGCGCCTGGTACCTCGACGGTGGCCGCGTGCCGGTGTGCATCAGCGTCGAGGCCGGTCAGGCCGACCTGTTCCTGAGCGCGTACCTCGGCATCGATCTGCAGACGAAGGGCGAGCGCGTCTACCGCCTGCTCGACGCGAAGGTGGTGTTCCACCGAGACCTGCCGCGCGCCGGCGAGGTGATTCGCTACGACATTCGCATCGACCGCTTCGTGCGGCAGGGTGACACCTGGCTCTTCTTCTTCCGCTTCGACGGCACCATCGCCGGGGCGCCGTTCATCACCATGTACGACGGCTGCGCCGGGTTCTTCAGCCGTGAGCAGCTCGAGCAGGGCAAGGGCATCGTCGCCGAGAGCCCGAAGGCGCGCGCGCCCCGCCTGGCCTCGCGAGAGGGCGCCTTCACGCCGTTCGCGCCGCTGCTGGAGCACGGCCGGCAGACGCTCGACGAGGCGCAGGTCGAGGCGCTCCGCGAAGGTGAGCTCGAGCGCGCCTTCGGGCGCCGGTTCCCCGTCGAGCGGCTGTCGCCCTCGCTGCGGCTTCCGTCCGGGCGCATGCGCCTGGTCGACCGGATCCTCGAGCTGGACACCCGCGGGGGCTCGGCGGGGCTGGGCGTGGTGGTGGGGGAGCACGACGTCTCGCCCGACGCCTGGTACCTCACGTGCCACTTCCGCGACGACCCGGTGATGCCGGGCACGCTGATGTACGAGTGCTGTCTGCACACGCTGCGGGTGCTGCTGCTGCGGCTCGGCTGGGTCGATGACGCCGGCGACGTCGATCTGCACTACGCGCCGCTCGAGGGGCAGCCCAGCCAGCTGAAGTGCCGCGGCCAGGTGCTGCAATCGACGAAGCGCGTGCAGTACCGTGTCGAGCTCGACGAGATCGGCTACGGCCCTGAGCCAACCGTCATCGCCACCGCGTCGATGTACGCCGACGGCAAGCACGTCGTGCAGATGGAGGGCATGTCGGTGCGCGTGCGGGGCCTGACGCGGGAGCGCCTCGAGGCGCTGTGGGGCCGCCGGCGCGCGCCGGTTCCGGTCTTCACCCGTGAGCAGATCGTCGAGTACTGCGAGGGGCAGCCGTCGCGGTGTTTCGGCCCCGCGTACGCGCCGTTCGACGAGGGGGGGCGCCGCCTGGCGCGCCTGCCGAGAGACCCGTTCCGCTTCATCGACCGCGTCGTCGCCTGCGAGCCACCGCCGCTGGTGATGGAGCCCGGCGGGTGGCTCACCTGCGAGTACGACGTGCCTGATGACGCCTGGTACTTCGCGGCGAACCGTCAGGGCGCGATGCCCTTCTCGGTGCTGCTCGAGGCGGCGCTGCAGCCCTGCGGCTTCCTCGCGGCGTACGTCGGGTCGGCGCTGACGACGCCCGAGACGATGAGCTTCCGGAACCTCGACGGCGCGGCGACGGCGACACGCGAGGTCCGCGCGGGCGTCGGAACGCTGACCATGCGTGCCCGGATGACGAAGGTGTCGAGGGCCGGGGGCATGCTGCTGCAGTCGTTCGACTTCGAGGTGCTCGATCGCGACGGCCCCGTCTACCGCGGCGAGACCGGCTTCGGCTTCTTCCCGCCGGCGGCGCTGGCGCAGCAGGTCGGCATCCGGGGCGTCGCGCCGTGGGCGGTGCCCGACGGGCGGAGCTTCACGCTGCCGGTCGAGTCACCGCTCAGGCCCGCGGTCGGCCCCGTGCCCTCGAGGCCTGGGCTGCGGCTCCCGGCGCGGGCGTACGCGATGCTCGAGACCATCGAGGCGCTCACGCTCGAGGGGGGCCCTCACGGGCTGGGCGGTATCGCCGGCTCCAAGCGCGTCGACCCGTCCGAATGGTTCTTCGCCGCGCACTTCTTCCAGGACCCGGTGATGCCCGGCTCGCTCGGCCTCGAGGCGATGCAGCAGTTGCTGCTGGTGTACGCACGGGAGCGCTTCCCCGCGTTGGTCGCCACCCACCGTCCCCAGTCGATGGCGGTGGGCCAGCCGCACGTCTGGCAATACCGGGGGCAGGTGGTGCCGGCCAACGGGCTCGTTCAGGTGCAGGCGCAGGTGAGGCGCGTCGACGACGGCCCGGCGCCGCTCGTGGTGGCCGACGGGCAGTTGCGGTGCGACGGCAAGCTCATCTACGCGATGAAGGACTTCGCCCTTCGCCTGGTGCCGGAGGACGGGTGATGCGCTGGGCGAAGGTGCACGTCGAGGCCATCGGCGTCGAGCTGCCAGACGAGGTGCTGACCTCGGCCGATATCGACGCGCGGCTCGCGCCGATTCACCAGGCGCTGCGCATCGCGCCGGGGCAGCTCGAGGCGTTGACCGGCATTCGCGCCAGGCGCCGATGGCCCGCGGGAACGTCGATGGCGGCCGTGGCCGCGCGCGCGGGCCGGCGGGCGCTGGAGCAGGGCGGCGTGACGGCGGGTGACGTGGGGGCGCTGCTGTACTGCGGCGTGAGCCGCGATCAGCTCGAGCCCGCCACCGCCTGCGCCGTCGCCGCGGCCCTGGGCGTCGGGGGCGAGGCCGTCGTGGCCGACGTCAGCAACGCCTGCCTGGGGTTGCTCAACGGCATGGTCGAGGTTGCCAACCGAATCGAGCTGGGCCAGTTGCGCGCCGGGCTGGTGGTCGCGGCGGAGAGCTCCCGCGAGATCATCGACGCCACCATCTCGCGCATGAACGCCGAGCCGTCGATGGAGCGCTACCGGCTCGGGCTCGCCACCATGACGGGCGGCTCGGGGGCGGCGGCGGTGCTGCTGACCGCCGCGGACTTCTCGGCGACCGAGCACCGGCTCGTCTCAGGGGTGGCGCTGGCGGCGCCGCAGCACCACCACCTGTGCCGGTGGGGCCCGTCTCGGGGCCTGCTCGGTGAGTCGGCCAACGTGATGGAGACCGATGCCTCGCAGGTGCTGTCGCATGGCGTCGAGCTCGGGCGGGCGACCTGGGAGCGGTTCCTCGAGACCAGCCAGTGGCGCCGCGACGACGTCGACCGCGTCGTCTGCCACCAGGTGGGCGCGGCCAACCGCCGTGACATCCTCTCCACCATCGGCGTGCCCGAGGCGAAGGACTTCTCGACCTTCGACCGCCTCGGCAACATGGGCACCGTCTCGCTGCCCATCACCGCGAAGCTCGCCGACGAGGCGGGCTTCCTCCAGGGCGGTCAGCGCGTGGCCTTCCTCGGCATCGGGAGCGGCCTCAACTGCCTCATGCTCGGGCTTCACTGGTGAACGACATGACCTTCGACCTCTCGCCGTACCGCTCGCTCTACCCGTGGCAGGGCCGCTTCTTCGACGTCGGGGGCGGCGTGCGCATGCACTACCTCGACGAGGGGCAGGGCGAGACGCTGGTGATGCTGCACGGCAACCCGACGTGGAGCTTCTACTGGCGCCACCTCGTCAGCGCCTTCTCCGGGCAGTGCCGGGTGATCGTGCCCGATCACGTCGGCTGCGGCCTGTCGGACAAGCCGGGTGACGACGCATACCCGTACGTGCTCGAGCGCCGCGTGGCCGATCTCGACGCGCTGCTGTCGTCGCTTGGCCTCAAGCAGAACGTGACGCTCGTGGTGCACGACTGGGGCGGCATGATCGGGCTCGCCTGGGCCACGAAGAACCCCGGGGTGGTCAAGCGCTTCGTGGTGCTGAACACCGCGGGCTTCGGGCTGCCGCCGGGGCGCAAGCTGCCGTGGCAGATCGGCGTGGTGCGCTACGCGCCGTTCTTCCCCGTGCCGGTGCGGGCCTTCAACGCCTTCTCGCGCGGCGCGAACCTGCTGTGCTCGACGAGGCCCGGCCGCATGACGCCGCTGGTGAAGCAGGCCTACCTCGCCCCGTACGACTCGTGGTCGCACCGCATCGCCGTGCAGCGGTTCGTCGAGGACATTCCGCTGGCGCCGGGGGATCGATCCTGGCCCCTGGTGCAGGAGGTCTCGGACAAGCTCGACGCGCTCCGCCAGACGCCGATGCTGATCTGCTGGGGGCGGAAAGACTTCGTCTTCGACGACGCGTTCCTCGCCGAGTGGCGGCGGCGGCTGCCCGAGGCCGAGGTGCACGTCTTCGAGGACGCCGGGCACTACGTGCTCGAGGACGCGCACGACGAGATCGTTCCCTTGATGAAGCGCTTCCTCTCCGCGCACCCGCTCGGCGCGGTGGCGTCATGAGCGCGGCGGCGCTCCCGAAGACGAGCGCCAACATCGCCTCGCACCTCCCGGCGATGGCGCGGCTCGACCCGTCGCGCGCGGCCATCATCTCGCCCGACGGTCGCGGCGGCTGGCGCACGATGAGCTTCGGCGAGCTCGACGCCGCGAGCGATCGCATCGCGCACGGGCTGGCGGCCATCGGCGTGACGCGGGGCCGGCGCGCGGTGCTGCTGGTGCCGCCGGGGCCCGACTTCTTTCCGCTCGTCTTCGGCATCTTCAAGACCGGCGCCGTGATGGTGGCCATCGACCCGGGCATCGGCCGCGCGGCGCTCCTGCAGTGCCTCGGCGAGGTGCGCCCCGAGGCGTTCATCGGCATCCCGGCGGCGCACGTGGCGCGGGTGCTGTTCCCGAAGCCCTTCCGCACCGTCACGGCGAGCGTCACCGTCGGCCGCCGGCTGCTGTGGGGCGGGCACACGCTCGACGAGGTGAAGCGCCTGGGCCGCGACGGACCCTTTCCGATGGTGGAGCCTTCGCCGAACGAGACGGCGGCCATTCTCTTCACGTCGGGCTCGACGGGCATCCCCAAGGGGGTCGTGTACTCGCACGAGATCTTCGACGCCCAGGTGCGGATGATTCGCGAGACGTACGGCATCGCGCCCGGCGAGGTCGACCTGCCCACGTTCCCGCTCTTCGCCCTGTTCGACCCGGCGCTGGGCGTGACGGCGGTCCTGCCCGAGATGGATTTCCGGTTCCCCGGCCGGGCCGACCCGGCGAAGCTCGTCGAGGCGCTCACCACGCACGGGTGCACGACGATGTTCGGGTCGCCGGCGCTCGTCGACAACCTCGGGCGCTACGGCGAGGCGAAGGGCGTCACGCTGCCGAAGCTCAGGCGCGTGCTGTCGGCGGGGGCGCCGGTGCGCGTCGACGTGATGAGGCGCATGGCGGCGATGCTGTCCCCCGACGCGCAGGTCTTCACCCCGTTTGGCGCGACCGAGGCCCTGCCGGTGGCGAGCATCGGCAGCCGCGAGGTGCTTGGCGAGACGGGGGCGCAGGCGATGCAGGGCCGGGGTGTCTGCGTCGGCCGGCCGCACCCGGCGATGACGGTGCGCATCATTCGCATCACCGACGCGCCGATTCCGGCCTGGTCGCCATCGCTCGAGGTGCCGGCGGGCACCATCGGCGAGATCACCGTCGCCGGCCCCGTCGTGACGCGCGAGTACTGGGCGCGACCGGAGCAGACGAAGGCGGCGAAGATCGTCGACGGCGAGCGCGTCGTCCACCGCATGGGCGACGTCGGCTCCCTCGACGCCGATGGCCGCCTGTGGATGTGCGGGCGCAAGAGCCACCGTGTGGAGACGGCGCAGGGGCCGCTGTTCAGCACGCCGGTCGAAGAGGTGCTCAACGCCCACCCGCAGGTGCGGCGCTCGGCGCTGGTGGGGGTGGGGCCGCCGGGGGCGCAGGTCCCGGTGGTGCTGCTCGAGCGGGAGCCCGGGGCGGCGCTCGCCGACGGGCCGCTGACCGCCGAGGTGAAGGCGCTGGCGCAGCAGCACGAGAGCACCCGGGGCGTGCGTCACGTGCACGTGTACCCGGGTGAGTTCCCGGTCGACCGGCGCCACAACGCGAAGATCGAGCGCGAGAAGCTGGCCCTCTGGGCAACCGGAAGGGGGCTGGGCCGATGAGGGCGATGGTGACCGGCGGCGGTGGCTTCCTCGGCAGCCACCTGGTGAAGGCGCTGCTGCGGCGCGGCGACACGGTGCGCGTGCTGGCCCGCGGCGACTACCCCGAGCTCCGGGCGCTCGGCGCCGAGACGCTCCGCGGAGACATCACCGACGCCGCGGCGACCGCGAGGGCCTGCGAGGGCATGGACGTCGTCTTTCACACCGCGGCGAAGGCCGGGGGCTGGGGCGACCCGAAGGCCTACGAGGCCATCAACGTCAGCGGGACCGACCACGTCATCGCCGGCTGCCGCGCCGCCAGAGTGCCGGTGCTGATTCACACCAGCTCGCCGAGCGTCGTGCACGGGCACGAAGACCTCGAGGGCGCGGACGAGTCGCTGCCCTACGCGAAGGACTTCACCGCGCACTACCCCCGCACGAAGGCGCTGTCGGAGCAGCGCGCGCTGGCCGCCTCGGACGCTTCGCTCGCGGTCATCGCCCTGCGGCCGCACTTCATCTGGGGCCCGGGCGATCGACACCTGCTGCCGCGCCTGGTCGCGCGCGCGAAGGCAGGGCGGCTGCGGCAGATCGGTCGCCGCGACCCGAAGTGCGACACCGTGTACATCGACAACTGCGTCGACGCGCACCTGCTGGCCGCCGACGCGCTGCGCCGGGGGGCTCCACTCGGCGGCAAGGTTTACTTCGTGAGCGACGACGCGCCGATCGGCGTGTGGACGATGGCGAACAAGATGCTCGCGAGCGCTGGCCTGGGCCCGGTGGGGCGCCCGATTCCCGCGAGCGTCGCGTACGGCGTCGGCGCCTGCCTGGAGCTCGTCTACGCGCTCTTCGGCGTCGAGCGCGAGCCGCTCATCACCCGCTTCGGCGCAAGCGAGCTGTCGTACGCGCAGTGGTTCGACATCGGCGCAGCGAAGCGCGACCTCGGGTACCACCCGAAGGTTTCGATCGAAGAGGGCCTCGCGCGCCTCGCGGCCTCGCTCTCGCCTTCGCGGTGACGCGGCCCTCGCGGCGCGCGGAGGCCGGCGCCTCGCGGTGGGTTGCGCGCGTGTGCAGCGGGTTGCACCTGCCTGCGCCCCCGCCGTCGGCGTCTCGCGGGGATGCCGGCTGGTACGCCCGGTGCTTCAGGGGTGTGCATGCACACACACTGGAAGCACGTCAGGCTCGTTGGCTGGGCGCACGAGGTCCCGGGTAGAGAGGTCACCAGCGCGGCGCTCGAGGAGCGGCTGTGGCCCCTGCTCGAGCGGGCCGGCGTCGCGCGCGGCACCCTCGAGGCGAAGACGGGCGTTCGGGCCCGCCGCTGGTATGAGCCGTGCGTCGACCCCGAGGACGTGGCGGCGCGCGTGGCTTGTCGCGCCATCGAGCAGGCGAGGGTGCCCGGCCGCGAGGTGGGCCTCGTCATCAACGCCAGCATCGATCACCGGCTCTTCGAGCCCTCGGGCGCCCATGTCGTCGGTCAGGCGCTTGGGGTCGGGGCTGACGCCGCGCTGTTCGACGTACGCAACGCGTGCCTGGGGTTCGTCGACGCGCTGACCATCGCCGCGGAGCGGATCGAGGCGGGGGCGGTCGAGGTCGCGGTCGTCGTCGCGGCCGAGGCCGGTGGCATGCGGCGGGCCATCGACGTGGCCATCGACTCGGCGCTGGCCCAGGGCGAGCTGACGCCCGAGCTGTGGGTGCCGCTGACGATGGGCTGCGGCGCGGTGGCCTGGGTGCTCGCGGCGGCGCGACGGGGTGCCGCCCACGCCTCGCTCGACGCCTGCGTGACGCGGAACCAGACGGAGCACGGGGCGCTCTGCGTCGGGCGCATCGAGGACTCGGGCCGCCTGACGATTCGCGCCAACGGTCCGGGCATTCTCCGCCAGGGCGTTCCCCTGATCGCCTCGACCTTCGCCGCAGCGCGCGAGCGTGGCGCCGCGCTCGGGCAGGCCTTCATGCACCAGGTGGGGAGCGCCCACCTCGCCGCCCTCGAGAAGCTGCTCGGGCACCGCATGCACCCGCGGAGCGCCACCTTCCGTGAGCTGGGAAACACCGGCCCCGTCGGTATGCCGCTCGCGGTGGCGCTGGCGGCCGACGCCGGGGCGCTCTCGCGTGGGCCGGTGACGCTGCTGGGCGCCGGGAGCGGGCTGTCGTCGGCAGTGCTGTCGCTCACCTGGGGTGTCTCGTGAAGGCCGTCGTCACCGGGGCCACCGGCTTCGTGGGGGGCGCGCTCACGCGGCGGCTGCTCGCCGAGGGCTGGCAGGTGGTGGCCTTGACCCGGCGCGCCACGGGCCTCCCCAGCGGGACCACCCACGTCGCCTGGAGCCTGGGCGCCGTCGTACCAGGGGGCGCGCTCGAGGGTGCCGATGTCGTCTTCCACGTCGCGGCGCGGGTGGGGGACTGGGGCCGCCCCGCGGACTTCGAGCGGGAGAACGTCGGCGCGACGGCGGCGCTGCTCGAGGCCAGCGAGCGCGCGCGCGTCGGGGCCTTCGTCTTCACCAGTTCGCCGTCGGGCTTCCTGGGCGACGCCGACGTGGTGGCTGCCGACGAGTCGCTCGAGCCGCCGGCCCGGGCGTTGAGCGCCTATGGCGCCTCGAAGGCCCGCGCAGACGCCCTGGTGCGCGCGCACCGCGGCGTCACCCGCACGGTGGTGCTGCGGCCGCACGCCGTCCTCGGGCCCGGAGAGCGGCACCTCGAGCGGCTCGTGCGCTGGTTCGTTCGCTTCGGCGTGGTGCCCCGCATCGGCGACGGCGCGCCCGAGCTCTCGGTCACCTCGCTCGAGACGTGCGTCGAGGCCCACCTGCGCGCGGCCGAGCGCTCACTCGGAGGCCTGCCCTCGGGCCGCGCCTACTTCGTGGCCGACACTCCGGCGCTCGGGCTGCACGCGCTCCTGTCGGCCGAGGTCACCCGGCGCCGCGGGCGGCCACCGCGGAGCATCACCCTGCGCCGCGACGCGCTACAGGCGTTGGCGCGCCTGGCCGAGTGGTTCCACGCGCCGATGCCTTGGTGGCCGCCCGTCATCAACCGCTACCGGGTCGCGATGCTGTCGCGGTCGCACTCGTTCTGCGTCGAACGCATGGTGAACGAACTCGGCGTTCAGCCGCGGGACGCCAGGGCGTGGCTCTCAGTGGAGCTGCCGTCAGTCGACGCGCGGCGAGCACGGACCAGCGCAACCACGCTGCCTCCATCGAGCGGCAGCACCTCGGCCTCGACGTCGAAGCGGGGGTCTGCCGGCTCGAGGAACATCGTCACCGCGTAGCCCGAGGCGCCGTAGCGGTCGACGCGCGCCGCCTGAAAGCCGAAGAACCGGCCGAGGTCGGGCGCGATGGCTTTGTAGACGGCCTCCTTCACGGCGAAGCGCACCATCACGTCGGGCCAGCGCTCGGCCTGGGGGAGCGCCTCGACCAGGGCGAGCTCTTCGGGGCGGCACACGCGGCTGGCGATGCTCGAGCGATCGCGGGCGCCGCCCTCGAGGTCGACGCCGAGGCTCCCCTCTCCGCGCTTGCCCACGAGGGCGACGGCGAGGGGCTCTTTGTGCGACAGCGAGACCGAACAGCCCGCGGGGGCGATGGGGGCTCCCGCGGCGTCGGTGACGAGCGCGTGGCCGGCGACGTCGAGCCCCGCCGCCCGGGCCGCGGCGCGAAAGGCGAGCCGGCCCCCGACGAGCTCGATCTGCCGCCGCCCTCGCTCTGCCCGTGCCAGCTGTCGCTCGCGCGGGTGCAAGCCGGCGAGCGCCTCGTCCGGCACCGGGGCGAGGCCTGACGGTAACGTCACCCCGGCCAGCACGCCGAAGCGCGTCGTCTGCACCCACGCCGTCCGGAAGGGCTCGGTCACCGGTTCGTCAGCGTAGCTGCCCGGCGGCGCCGGGTGGTGCGCGAGAAATAGGGGGACTCCGTGCGCCGCTTCGCTAGGGTGTTCCTGCGTGCTCGTCACCGACGAGCCTGGCGTACGCATCGAGGCACCGAGGTCGAGTGGACGAGCTGGTCAACAAGCGGGTCGTTCTCATCACGGGCAAGGGCGGCGTCGGCCGCTCGGTCATGACGGCCGCGCTCGCGAAGGTGGCGGCGGGGCGCGGCAGACGGGTGCTGGTGACCGAGATCGCCGAAGAGGGCGACGACTATTCTCCGCTCGCCCGGCACTGGGGCCGGGAGCGGCTGCCGCGGCTGCCTGAGCCCCTCGAGCTGAACGTGCAGGGCTGCGCGCTGCTGGCCCGCACCGGTCAGGAGCTGTTCCTCAAGTCGGTGCTGCGCTCGGCCACGCTCGCCCGGGCGGCCATCAGCAGCGACGCGCTCCGGCGGTTGTTGTCGGCCGGGCCATCGTTTCGCGAGATGGGGGTCTTCTTCCAGCTCCTGACGGCGCTGCGCGACCAGACGGGCGGGGGCCCGACGCACCAGCTGATCCTCATCGACATGCCGGCCACCGGGCACACGCTGTCGCTGACCGGTCTTCCGGAGCTGCTGCTGCGGCTCGTGCCCGGCGGCCCCATCGCCGCGGCCCTGAAGGAGGGCCAGCGCTACCTGAACGATCCGGCGCTCGCCGCCGCGTGGGTCGTGACGCTCCCCGAGACGCTGCCGGTGAGCGAGTGCCTCGAGCTGATCGACGGGCTCGGCAAGACGAAGATGCCGGTGGGCGGCGTGGTGGTGAACCGCATGCCGGCAGACCCCTTCACCGCCGCTGAGCGCGAGGCGCTGACGCCGCTGGTCGAGCAGTACGCGTGGCTGGGCCGGGAGCTCTTCCGCAAGCCGCTGGTGGCGCACCGCGAGCTGGCGCGCCTGCGCAGCCATACCCGCCTGCCCGTCTTCGTCACGCCCGAGCTGCCGCACGACGGGTTGATCCCCGCGCTGGCGAAGCTGCTGGACGGGGCGTCGCCGATGCCGCTCGTCACCGGAGGGGCCTGACGATGGCGTCCGTGCGCATCGGCGCGCTGCTGGGGACCAAGCGCGTCATCGTCTGCTGTGGGGCTGGTGGTGTGGGCAAGACGACGACGGCCGCTGCGCTCTCGCTCGCCGCCGCGCGAGCCGGACGCCGGGTGCTGGTGCTCACCATCGACCCCTCCCGGCGGCTGGCCGAGACCCTGGGCGTGTCTCGAAACCCACCCGACCCGGTGCGCATCCCGAAGGAGCGGTCCGACGCCGCCGGCATCACCACCGGAACGCTCGACGCCTGGATGCTCGACATCAAGCTGGTGTCTGACAGCGCCGTTCGGCGCCTGGTGAAGAGCGAAGCCGACGCCCAGCGCATCTTGTCGAACCGCATCTACCAGCAGGTGTCGACGATGGTGGCGGGCATGCACGAGTACACCGCCATGGAGGCGCTCCATCGCCTCGTGCACGCCGGACAGTACGATCTGGTGGTGCTCGACACGCCGCCGTCCCGCAACGCGCTCGACTTCCTCGAGGCGCCGCGGCGGCTCTCGGGGCTGGTCGACACGCGGGCCATCTCGGCCTTCCTGCCGAAGTCCGACAGCCTGGTGGCGCGAACGGCCTCGCGGGTGATCGAGAAGATCCTCTCGGCGGTGTTCGGAGAGGAGTTCGCGCACGAGTTCGTCGGGTTCCTCACCACGTTCACGGGCATCTTCCAGTCGCTCAACGTCGACGTCGGCGAGATGCGCCGCTTCCTCTCGGGAGACGACGTGGCCTTCCTGCTCGTCACCTCACCGGCGCCCGCGGCGTTGACCGAGGCGTCATTCTTCCACGACAAGACCCGGGAGCTCGCGCTGCCCTTCCGCGGCTTCGTGCTGAACCGCAGCCACGTCACCGACGCCGGGCGGGCCATGCCGTCGCTCCCCGAGGGCGCCTCGCCGGCGGTCCAGGCGGGTTTGCCGAAACTGCTGGCCCTGGCGCAGCTCGAGCGGGCGGCCGCGGAGCGAGACCGGACGCTGTTGGGCGAGCTCGAGCGCCGGGCCGGGCAGAGCGCCACCGCCCTGGCGCTTCCGGAGCTGCCACAGGGGGCCGACGACATCGGCACGCTCGTCTCGGTCGCCGACGCGCTGGCCGCGCACTGAGGCCGGCGCGGCGGCAGCTCATCTCACCGGCTCACCCGCGCGCAGCAGCACGACCGTCTCGGACGGGTCGATGACCGACACCACGATGTCAGTCACCACGAGGCTCGAGGGCGCCAGGTTGCCGCTCTCATCGTAGAGGATGGCCGGCGAAAGCGTGATGGAGCCGCCGTTGGCTTCGAGCGAGGCGCTGGTCGCGCGGTACGCGCCGTTCACCAGCACCTCGACGTCCTGCCATGGGCCCGACGAGTCGTTCTTGACGAGGTAGATGGGATGCGTCGCTTCGCCGGCGCGCACGAGCACGGCGTGGATGTCGTTCGTCGGGCCGCGCTGGCCGCAGGCCACGGTGAGCGAGCTGGTGAACAGCACCCCCCACACCACCAGTACGGCGAACTTGTACTTGAAGAACCGGTCCGAGGAGCGGAAGTCCTCGACGAGCTCGGACAGCGTGGCGCCCGAGTTGAGCAGCGTGTCGACGAGCCGCTCCTGCAGCACGGCCTTTCCGACCGGGGGGCGCGGCGCGGCTGGCAGCGGCGTCTCGCGTGACGCGGAGCGCACGCGTGCAGCGGGGACGGGCGGCGCTGTTTGGGGCTGGTCCGACGCGGTCTCGAGGGGCGCAGGCGCAGTGTGAGCCGTCTCGAGCGGCGCGGCGTCGGGCGGTGGGGGCAGGTCGAGGTCGAGGTCGAGTTCCGACGGGTCGAAGGCCTTCGGCTCGGAGGGGTCAGTCTCGCTCACGCACCGCATGGTACCAGATGACGGCCGACGCATGCGGAGGCGATGCCTCGACGCCGCCGACGCTGCGCCTGGTGAGGTGGTGCGCTGACGGCGCGGTGAACTGGGCCTGCCGCTGGCCGCTCCCGACGGTTGTCGGAGGCTGGGCCGAAGCCGCGTGCGCGAAGGGCGCGGCGCAGGTCGCCACGGGAGGCCCCAGCGCCGCGCTCCAGCGGAGCTCCGGTTCGTACACAGAGGGCGTTCACCGCGTTGATCGCCTGGAGCGGGCGGCCGGCCCTGGGTGGGCGACGTGGACGGCCGGAGGCGCCGTCAGGGTTGCTTGACGCGCTCGAGCGCGCGCGAGGCGAGGGCGTTCTCTGGCTGCTGCTCGAGCACCTGCTCGAGGTACTTCGCCGCCTCGACGCGCGCCACCTGGCGGTCTGCCGCGAGCTTCGCCTTGAGGAACTTGTCTGTGTGGAGCAGCCCCAGGCGGAGCGTCGCCTCGAGGTTCTCGGGGTTCCGCGCCAGCTCGGCCTTCAGCTCGCGGTCTGCGGCCGGCCAGTTCGCCTCGAGCTGGTACACCAGCGCGAGCTTGCCGCGGGCGAACCAGTCGTCGGGCCTGAGCCGAACGGCGGTCCTGAACGCGACGAGGGCGCGCGCGAGTTCCTGTCGCTCGAGGGCGACGTCCCCGAGCCGGAACCAGGCCGCCTCGAGGCACGGGTTCTTCTCGAGCGCCTTCTCGTACAGGTCCTTTGCTTGCGTGCTGCGCTGGCGGGCGCCGTAGAGGTCGGCGAGGTACAGGTACGCCTTGCCGTCGTCAGGCGAGAGCTCGATGGCGCGCTTGAGGGCCTCGATGGCGCGGCCCGCGTCGTCGACCCGCGCCGCGGCCAGCCCCAGGAGCGCGTGCAGCACCCCCAGGTCGGGGTACTCGCGCAGCAGCTCCTCGAGCTCGGTGATCGCCTGCTGCGGCACGTCGGCGACCTGGAGCCAGTTCAGCGCCTGATCGAGCCTGGGGCGCGCCGCCTTCGGCAGCCCGGCGAAGGGGTCGGCGATCTCGTCCATCAGCGCCCGCGCGGTCGCGGCCTCTTGCGGGGTGCAGTCGTCGGTGACGACCCGGCGTATCGCCTCGATGGCGTCGCGCGTCTTCCCGATGCGGTGCAGCGCCTTCGCGCGTGGGAGCTGCCAGCCGACCCGCAGGGGACTCGCCGTCACCGCCGTCGTCAGCGCCGCCTCGGCGGCCTCGTACTTCTCCGACTCGAGCAGCGCGAGGCCCTTGCGGAAGTGAAGCTCGCCTTCGCCCGGCGCGAGGGCGATGGCTCGCTCGAAGGCCTCGAGCGCCGGCCCCGTCGCGTCGCGCGCGTCGGCGAAGAGCGCGAGGCCTCGAGCGTACCAGGCCGCGGCGTCGGTCGGCGTTGCGAGGCGGGCGAGGAGTGCGCTCGTCTGCCCGGCGCGCACGTGCGCGTCGACCCAGGCCCGGGCGACGTCGAGCTCCGCCGGCGCGTCGGCACGGAGCCGCTCGAGCAGGCGCAACGACTCGGCAGCGTCTTTCTTCTGTTGAGCGAAGACGAGGCGCTCGCGCACCGTCACCAGCCCCGAGGTGTCGGTGGTGACGCAAGCCAGCGACAGGCCGCACCAGGCGGCGGCGAGCCACCTCATGCCGGCGCCTGCGTGTCGCGGCGACGCGCGGTGCCTTCGAGGCCCTTCGCGGCCACGGTGGTCGCCTTGTCGCCGCCGCGCCCGCCGAGCTCGACCGAGAGATCGATGATCCGGTCGCGCACCGCCTTCATGAGCGCCTCCCGGTCGTCTCCGAAAGGCGCCGGGTCGACCGGCGCGCCGATGGCGATGGTGATGGGGCCGGGCGTGATGTTCCACGAGTTCTTCGGCATCAGGCGCCCGGAGCCCTCGATGGCGATGGGCACCACCGGCACCCCCGCCTTCATGGCGAGCGCGAACGGCCCTTTCTTGAAGGGCATGATGGCCAGGTCGGGGCTGCGGGTGCCCTCGGGGAACATGGCGATCGAGATGCCGCCCCGAATGCGCTCCCCGGCGCGCTCGAGCGAGCGAATGGCCTTCTTGTGGTTGGAGCGGTCGATGAACACGAACTTCGCCATCGTCATGTACCACCCCAGCACCGGCACGTACTGGAGCGCCTGCTTGGCGACGAAGCGGAAGTTCACGGGCAGCGCGAGGAACAGCGCGGGGATGTCGATGGTTGACTGGTGGTTGCAGACGTAGATGGCCGGCCGGGTGAAGTCCGCTCTCTCCAGGCCGCGAACCGTCAGCTTCGCGCCGCCGGCCCAGAGCAGCACCGGCGACCACACGCGCTGCACCACCCACATCGTGGTCGAGGTGTCGAAGGTGAGCAGCGTTACCAGGATGGTGACTGGGAAGAGGAGCGTCGTCCAGACGCCGGCGATGAAGATGCAGAAGAGGTTTCGCAGCATGGCGCGCTTCAGAGCCCGATGAGCTCTGTAAACCCGGGGGACCCCGCGAGGAAAGCGAAGGCCGGGTCGCGAGCGACGGCGTCGGCCCGCCACGACCCGCCGAGCCGGCTCTTCGCGGCCTTGAGGTAGAGCAGGGTGTCGGTCTCCCGACGCTGAATGGCGGCGAGCCGGGCGAGCCCGTAGACGCCGAGGGCCGACCGGGGCGCGACGCGCTCAGCCGTCTCGAAGGCGGTCTGGGCCTCGGCGAAGCGTGAGAGCACGAGCAGCGCCGAGCCGACGAGGTAGTGGGCCTCGGGCGCGACGGGCTCGGTGTCGGCCGCCGCGCGGGCCTCGGTGAGGGCGGCCTCGGCATCGGCTGGCGCGCCCCGCAGCAGCAGGGCCCGGGCGCGGAGCCGTCTGGCCGTCGATGACGTCTCGGGCTCGAGCAGGGACAGCGCCGCGCCGGCGTCGGCAGCCGTCACGGCGAGCTGGGCGAGCCCCAGCCTGGCCTCGGAGGTGGCCGGGTCGAGCGAGAGGGCCTCGCTCCAGGCGCGCGCGGCCAGCGCCGGGTCGTTGGTTGCCAGCGCCGCGATGCCGACGAGGCCCTTGACCCTCGCGTCAGAGGGCCGCGCGTCGCTCGCCGCCCGGTAGGCCGACAGCGCCCTGGGCCACGCCCCGGCCGCCGCCGCCGCGTTCCCGGCCTCGACCTGGCGCTCGGCCGTCGACGAACACCCCATGAAGAGGCCGAAAGACACGAGCCCGGCGGCGCATGTCCGCCAGGCTCGCGTCTTCCTTCGTTGACCCCATCGGGATTCGAACCCGAGTTTTAGCCTTGAAAGGGCCACGTCCTAGGCCTCTAGACGATGGGGCCAGCTGGTGAGTCGCGGGGGATTCGAACCCCCGACCCTCGGCTTAAAAGGCCGGTGCTCTACCAACTGAGCTAGCGACTCGCACCTGTTGTTTTCGTCTGCTGTCCTCACTTCTTCTTCACGGTCTTGTCCGCCTCGACGGTGACTCCCACCGACGCCGTGATCCCGTCAACCTGAATGTCCACGGTGGTCGTCCCTGGATCTAACGGGAGCACCGAGTCACCGCCGACGATCGTCGCCACGGTCTTGTCCCGCACCGCGAGCGTGACGCCGCGCTTGCCCAGGTCTTTCCCCTCGGCGCCCAGGAACTTCAAGCGGATGGCCTGCGCATCGCCGCCCTCGGTGAGCGTCAGGGTGGGGCTTGCGACCTCGATCTTCTCGACGAAGCGGACCCGCACGGGGATCGCTGCTTCGACGTCCTTGTAGGTGGCGATGACCTCGGTGACGCCAGACTTTTTCGGCTTGAGCTGGGCCTTGGCGTTGATCTCGGCAATCTCGGGGTCCTTCACCCGCCAGGTGGGCACGGCGCGCTCGGCGCGGTTCCCTGCGCGGGACATGCAGCGGGCCGAGAGGTTCTTCGACTCGCCCCGCGACTGAAACTCGACGTCCGTGGGGCTGATCTCGATGTAGTCGACCTTGTCGCAGCCGAACGCCACCAGCGCGAGGAGCATCAGGACCTGTCGTCTCATGGGCGCGCGCATAGCACGAGTCGCCACCGACTCGTGCTACCTGGAGCGCCCATGGGAACGCGACGCGATGACGAGGGCGGCGGCGACGACGAAGCCGAGGGCGAACTGGCCGGGCTCGAGCCGGGCGACGAAGACGGCGACGACGAGCCTGCCCCGAAGGGCACGCGGTACATCACGCCGGCCGGGCTGGAGGTCTTGCGGGCCGAGCTCAAGCGCCTGCTCACCATCGAGCGGCCGAAGGTGACCGCCGAGGTGAGCGCCGCCGCGGCGCTGGGCGACCGGAGCGAGAACGCCGAGTACCTGTACGGCAAGAAGCGCCTGCGCGAGATCGATCGACGCCTGCGTTTCCTGCAGAAGCGGGTCGAGTCGTTGACGGTGATCGCCCCGGGCGACCAGAAGGAGACCGATCGGGTCTTCTTCGGCGCCACCGTGACGCTGCAGAACGAGGAAGACGACACCATGGCGACCTACACGTTGGTGGGCCCCGACGAGACCGACCTGCGGGCGGGGCGCATCTCGGTCGACTCCCCAGTAGCCCGGGCGTTGATCGGCAAGCGGCGCGGAGACTCGGTCACCGTCGCGCGGCCCCGGGGCGACGCCGACTTCACGATTCTCAGCATCCGCTACGGCTGAGCAGGTATGGTCTCTCGTGCGACGACGCCGTCGCACCCGTCGTTCCACTCCTTCGAGGGGGCCGTTTGGCGCGGAAGAACTTCGTTCTCGACACCAACGTGCTGCTGCACGACCCGCGGTCGATTTACAGCTTTGGTGACAATACGGTCATCATCCCCATCTACGTCATCGAGGAGCTCGACCAGTTCAAGAAGGACATGAGCGAGCTCGGGCGCAACGCGCGGCAGATCGCCCGCTATCTCGACGCCCACCGGGTCGAGGGCACGCTCGCCGAGGGCGTGCCCCTGCCGAACGGCGGCATGCTGCGCGTGAGCTTCGTCGAGCGCGACCTGCCCAAGTCGATGGCTGACGGCGGCCTGATGGACAACCGCATTCTGGCGGTGGCCATCGAGACCCGGCAGCGCGACCCGCAGTCGCAGACGGTCTTCATCACGAAGGACACGAACCTGCGCATTCGCGCCGACGCGCTCGGCCTGCTCGCCGAAGACTACGAGCCCGAGCGGGTCGAGATCAGCGAGCTGTACTCGGGCTTCTCGGAGCACACCGTCACGGCCGACGCCATCAACCTGCTCTACAAGCCCGGCGGCGAGGTCACCGTCGACGCCAGGCTGTCGCCCAACGAGTTCGTGCTGCTGAAGGACGCTGCGAACGGCTCGCACACGGCCATGGGGCGCTTCGATGGGCGGCGCGTCGTACCCCTCAACCGCCAGGTAAAGGACGGCTCGTGGGGCATTCGCCCGCGGAACATGGAGCAGGGCTTCCTGCTCGACCTGTTGCTCAACGACGAGATCAAGCTCGTCACCATCGTGGGCAAGGCGGGAACGGGCAAGACGCTGCTGGCCATCGCCGCGGGCCTGCAGAAGGTGACCGAGGACGCGGCCTACCAGAAGCTGCTGGTGAGCCGTCCCATCTTCCCCCTGGGCAAGGACATCGGCTACCTGCCCGGTGACGTCGAGCAGAAGCTCAACCCGTGGATGCAGCCGATCTTCGACAACGTCGAGTACCTGTTGAACCTGTCGCGGTCGGACAAGAAGGCCGGGCGCGGGTACCACGAGCTGATGGACCTCGGCATCGTCGAGATCGAACCGCTTACCTACATTCGCGGCCGCTCCATTCCGAACCAGTACATCATCGTCGACGAGGCCCAGAACCTCACGCCGCATGAGGTGAAGACGATCATCACGCGCGTCGGCGACGGCACGAAGATCGTGCTCACCGGCGACCCGTTCCAGATCGACAACCCCTACGTCGACTCGACGAACAACGGCCTGGTGCACGTCGTCAACCGGTTCCGCGGCGAGAAGATCGCCGGGCACATCACCATGAACAAGGGCGAGCGTAGCCAGCTCGCCGAGCTCGCCACGAACCTCTTGTGAGCGCGAAGGCCCAGCCCCCCCTCATCACGTACCCCACCGTCTACGCCTTCAAGGTGATGGGCCGGCCCGACGACGACTTCGAGGGCTTCGTGCGAGAGCTGTTCTCGACGCGGCTTGGCTTCTCCCTCGGCGCCGGGGCGCTGAGCCGCCAGGCGTCGAGCCGGGGCTCGTACGTCTCGCTCACCGTGTCCGTGACCCTCACCTCGGAAATGCAGCGCCGCTCTGTCTACGAGCAGCTCTCGAGAGAGTCGCGAATCGTCTACTATCTCTAAGTGTCGTTTCATGCGCCGCCCGAATGACAGCACCGGGCGAACTGTGTAAGGGCGAACCTGCTCCATGGCTGACCCGTTCCCGCTGCACCTCCCCGCCGAAGCGCGCCGGCTCTTCCAGAGCGAATCGCTCCTGCGTCGAATCGCGCAAACCGGGAACCTCAGCGGTGACTCTCGCCTCCTCGAGCTGCACGGCAGCCTCGGCGGGCTCGCGCTGTGCCGGGCCCTTGGTTGCTCCATCACCGTCGTCGAGCCCGACACGAAGGCGCTCGAGGCGCTCAAGGAGCGCGCGCGCCTCGCCTTCATCGCCGACCGGGTGACGTGGGTGCACCAGCCGCTCGAGCGCGTGAGCTTCGAGGAGCGAGCCTTCGACTGCATCTTGTCGCTGGGCCGCGTCGTCGGACCGCCGCAGGCCATGGCGCGCAGGTTTCGCCCGTGGCTCGACGAGAAGGGGCGCCTGGCGCTCACGTGGGTCATGGCCGTCGGTCGCTCTCCGGCGAAGGCCACCCTCGACGCCTGGGCAACGCGGCTGGGGCAGCCGATCGTCTCGCCCCGGGATACCCTGCAAAGCGTCGAGGGCGAGGGCTTCGAGCCCGAGCTGGTCGAGTCCCTCGGAGACCCCGAGCTGGACGAGTTCTACCGCGACGTCGAGGCGGCCCTCGCGAAGCAGGCGGACTCGAGCGAGGCGAAGGCCGTGAAGGCCGAGATCGCGCTGCACCGGGCGCAGCAGGGGCACTCCAGCGCGACGTACGGCGTGGTGGTAGCCCGCCGCAAGGAGCCGGGCGAGAAGCCGCCGCTGTCGCGCGACGGCGGGTGACGCGCGTGCCCGATGGGCCGTGGCGGGTCGTACAGGTCCTGTGACCGCCCGGCGCTCGTCGGACCCGGGGCGGCGAGGGCCGGGGCGCCACGAACTTCGGTGGAGCGCGCATTCACGCGTAGACTGAGCGGGTGAGCGACGGGCTCCTCGACCTGTACGTGACGTACCTTCGGGCCGAGCGCAACGTGGCGGCCCGCACCGTCGACGCCTATGCCCGTGACGTGCGTGACTGGCTCGACGAGCTCGGGCGCCGCGGCCGGGGCGTCGACGCCGCCACGCGAGACGACGTGCTCGAGCACCTCGCCTGGCTTCGGCGGAAGGGCCTGTCGCCCCGGAGCACCGCACGGCACCTCGCCGCCCTGCGCGGCTTCCACCGGTTCCTCGAGGACGAGAAGCTGGTGCCCGGCAACCCCACCGACGATCTCGACACCCCGCGGCACGCGCGCACGCTGCCGGTGTTCCTCACGCTCGACGAGGTCGAGGTGCTGCTCGAGGCGCCGGGCGTCGAGACCCCGCAGGGCCTGCGCGACCGGGCGATGCTCGAGGTGCTCTACGCGACCGGCCTGCGGGTGAGCGAGCTGGTGAACCTGGCGATGAACGACGTGAACCTCGTCGACGGCTACGTCATGGTGATGGGCAAGGGCCGCAAGGAGCGGGTGGTGCCGCTCGGCAAGCACGCCATCGAGGCCGTCGCTGCCTACCTGGGCTCGGCGCGGCCGGCGATCCTCAAGGGGCGGGTGAGCCGGGCGCTCTTCGTGACCCCGCGCGGTGCCGGGTTCTCGCGAATGGGCTTCTGGAAGCTTCTGCGCCGGCACGCGCGCACGGCTGGCATCACCAAGGCGCTCTCGCCACACAAGCTCCGGCACTCGTTCGCCACGCACCTCGTCGAGCGCGGCGCCGACCTGCGGGCCGTGCAGGCGATGCTGGGCCACGCCGACCTGGCGACGACGCAGATCTACACCCACGTCGACGGCCAGCGGTTGCGCAGCACGTATGATCGCCACCACCCGCGGTCGCGCCGGAGGGCGTCGTGACGTCGTGGCTGCTGGTGGCCCTCGGTGGCGCGCTGGGCTCGATGGCGCGCTACGGGGCGGGGCTCGCCTCGAGCCGCCTGGCGCCCGACCTGCCGGCGGGCACGCTCGCGGTGAACCTCGTGGGCTCGTTCCTCATGGCCGTGACGGTGACGCTCGCCGGGCGCGGGGTGCTGCCCGGCGACGCGCGGCTGTTCCTCACGACCGGGGTGATGGGCGGCCTGACGACGTACTCGGCCTTCAACGCCGAGGCCCTGGCGTTGATGAGCGCGCGCCCCGTCGCCGGCGGAGCCTACGTCGCCGTCACCGTCGTCGGCTGCCTGTCGGCCGGGCTGTGCGGCCGCGCGTTGGCGAGCTGACCACGGCCGCCGCGCTTCCCGTGGACATCGCGCGGCAACTTCGCAACAAGCCCGAGCGATGGCACAGCGCATCTTGAGCGGGGTTCAGTCGTCCGGGCGCCTCCACCTCGGCAACTACTACGGCGCGATCCGCGAGTTCGTGCGCCTGCAGGACGAGGGCGAGGCGCTGTACTTCATCGCGAACTACCACGCGCTCACGAGCGTACGTGACGCTGCGCTCGCCCGGCGGCTCACCTTCGAGACGGCCGTCGCCTTCCTCGCCCTGGGCCTCGACCCGGCCCGCGCGACCCTCTTCCGCCAGAGCGACGTGCCCGAGATCGGCGAACTCTACTGGGTGCTGGGCACCGTCGTGCCGCTGTCCAACCTGCACCGCGCGCACAGCTTCAAGGACAAGGTGAACAACAAGGGCATCGAGGACCCCGAGTTCGGGCTCTTCGCCTACCCGGTGCTGATGGCCGCCGACATCCTCCTGTACGACTCCGACGTGGTGCCGGTCGGTCGCGATCAGCGCCAGCACCTCGAGTTCGCCCGTGACTGGGCGACGAAGTTCAACATGCGGTACGTGCCCGGGTACGATCCGCAGGAGCCTGAGCGCGTGCCCGGAGTGTTCAAGCTGCCCTCGGTGCGCACGCGCGATGAGACGGCGGTGGTGCCCGGGCGCGACGGCCAGAAGATGTCGAAGAGCTACGGGAACACCGTCGACCTCTTTGCGCCCGAGAGAGAGGTCGAGAAGCAGATCAAGTCGGTCAAGACCGACTCGACGCCGCCAGACCAGCCCAAGCCAACCGAGAACCAGCCGCTCTACCAGCTGCTCAAGCTGGTGCTGCCAGAGCCCGCGTTCGCCGACGCCGACCGCGCCTGGCGCACCGGCGGCGATCCGAAGACCAACGGGTACGGGTACTTCAAGGGGCTCCTCTTCGAGGGCTACCGGCAGGCCTTCGGCACCGCCCGCGCGCGCTACGACGAGCTCCTCCAGGACCCGGCCGAGGTCGAGCGCACCCTGGCGTCGGGCGCCCAGCGGGCCCGGGCGTTCGCGGCGCCGGTGATTCGCCGGGTGCGCGACGCCGTCGGCCTGTAGCGCCCTCGCCGGGGCCCGGTCGAACGGCCACCAGTCGCCTTTCCCCACGGTTGGGCTATACGGGGCTGAGGCCGATTTACCGGCTCGGGAGCGACTTCTTGGCCGACGTGAAGGACGTGAGTCCTGCACCTGACGACGGGCTCGGCGACGTGATGGCGCCGCGTGATGCCTTCCGCATCGCGCTGCCCAACTTCGAGGGCCCGCTCGACCTGTTGCTGCACCTCATCCGCGAGCACAAGGTCGACATCCTCGACATCCCCATCGCGCTCATCACCGAGAAGTACCTCGGGCACCTCGAGCGGATGCGGCAGATCGACCTCGACATCGCCGGCGAGTTCCTGGTGATGGCGTCGACGCTCCTGCACCTCAAGTCGCGCATGCTGCTGCCGCGGGAGGAGCGCGCCGGGGCGGCCGAGGCCGCGGACGCCGCCCGTGACGCCGGCGACCCCCGCGCCGAGTTGGTGCGCCGCCTGCTCGAGTACCAGAAGTACAAGCACGCCGCCGAGCAGCTGGCGACGAACGACCTGCTCGACCGTGACGTCTTCCCCCGGCGGGTGCCCACCGGCGAGCTGCCCATCGACGCCGACGAGGTCGGGCTCCAGGAGGTGAGCGTCTACAAGCTCATCGAGGCGCTCGACCGCGTGCTCGAGAAGCTGGTGCCCCAGAAGCAGCACGAGGTGGTTCGCGAGGTCATGTCGCTGTCGGCGGCGATGCGGCGCGTGGCCGACCAGGTGCGCGCGGCCGGGCCGGGGGCGTCGGTCGGCTTCTTCTCGCTCTTCGAGGGCATGCGCCGCCGCGCCGAGGTCATCATCACGTTCCTCGCGATGCTCGAGATGTGCAAGCACCGCTTCCTGCGCGTGTTCCAGGGTGAGAGCGGCGGCGAGATTCTCATCAGTGCGCGCGGCGACGCCCTGTCGTCCGACGCGGCCCAGCAGCTCGGTTCGGAGGAGATGGATCGTGAGTACCACTAAGCCTGGAGGGCCCTCGCCCTTCTCGGAGGAAGAGGTGGCCGCTGCCACCGCCGGCCCCTCGACCGACCCCGAACTCGACGAGGTCGAGGCCGCCACCATCGACGCGCCGGACCTCGAGACGCCCTTCGAGAAGGTGGTCGCGCGCGCCCGCAAGCTCTCGGAGCAGCAGGTGAAGAACGTCATCGAGAGCGTGCTGTTCGTGGCGCCCGAGCCGCAGTCCCTCGACCAGCTCTTCGACGCCACCGGCATCGACCGGGAGCGGCTGGCGAAGGGCCTCGAGGCGCTGCAGGGCGACCGGCGCGAGGGCCTCGCCGGCGTCGTGCTGCACGAGGTGGCCGGCGGCTGGCAACTGCGCACCGCGCCCGAGTCGAGCGACTTCGTGAAGCGGTTCCTGAAGGTCAAGCCCCAGCGGCTCACCCGCGCGGCCCTCGAGACGCTCGCCATCTGCGCCTACCGCCAGCCCGTCACCCGCCCCGAAATCGAAGACATTCGCGGCGTCGACTCGGGCGCCGTGCTCAAGGCGCTGCTCGACCGGCGGTTGATCAAGATCGTCGGCAAGAAGGAAGAGGTAGGCCGCCCGATTCTGTACGGCACCACGCGCGAGTTCCTCGAGTTCTTCGCCCTCAAGGACCTGAACGCGCTGCCGACGCTCCGCGAGTTCCACGAGCTCACCGAGGAGCACCAGGAGATCGTCGAGAAGGAGGCGCCGCGGCCCACCGCCGCTGGCACCGTCGAGGCCCTCGCCGACCCCGACTTCCAGCGAAAGGTCGCCGAGCACGAGAAGGCGTCGGAGCAGGCACTCGAGGCCCTCGAGCAGGCCATCGAGACGGCCGACACCACGCAGAAGGCGGTCGCGAAGGTGCTCGAGCCGCCCGCGCCCCCCCAGCCACCAGGCGCGCCGCCCGTCCCCGGCAGTCCGCCTCCCGAACCGCCGGCGGGGAGCTGACATGCAGGAGCGGCTCCAGAAGTTCCTCGCCCGCGCCGGCATCGCGTCGCGTCGCGCGGCCGAGACGCTCATCACCACCGGGCGCGTCAAGGTGAACGGCGAGCTCGTGCGCACCCTCGGCACGAAGGTCGACGGCTCGAAGGATCTCGTCGTCGTCGACGGGAAGCCCGCCGTGGCGCCGACCGAGAAGACGTGGCTGCTGCTGTACAAGCCTCCGGGGGTCGTCACGACGCTGAAGGACCCGCAGGGTCGGCCGACGATCTCGGACTCGCTCGGCGGCGTGCGCGCCCGCGTCTTCCCGGTGGGGCGCCTCGACTACGACGCCGAGGGGGCGCTGCTCCTCACCGACGACGGCGAGGTGGCCAACCGCCTCATGCACCCGCGCCATCAGGTGCGGCGCGTCTACCTCGCCAAGGTGAAGGGCGACCCCTCGGACGCCAGCCTCGAGAAGCTCCGCGGCGGCGTGCGCCTCGAGGACGGCTTCGCGCAGCCGGCCGAGGTGAGCCGCTTCGAGCGCGCCGACAAGAACACCTGGCTGCGCATCGTCGTCACCGAGGGCCGGCCCCACCTCATCAAGCGCCTCTGCGCCGCCATCGGTCACCCGGTGGTGCGGCTGTACCGGCCGAGCCACGCGGGCATCGGGGTCGAGGGCCTGCGCCCCGGGCAGCTCCGCGCGCTCACCGCCGACGAGGTGCGCCGGGTCAACGGCGTCGCCGCGGGGAAGGCGAGCGCCGAGGCGCCGCTCAAGCTTCCGCCGCGCCGGCACGGCCCCGCGCGTGACGAGAGCCCCGACGACGCGGCGCCACCGCCCCCGGCCAGGGGCGAGAGCGCACGCTCGAGGGGCGCCCGCCGCTGATATGAGACGCGACATGGTTGCGCGCGTCGTCGGCATGTGGGTCTGTCTCGCGCTCGGCGCCTGCACGGGCGATCGCGATCAGCACCTCGCCCAGCTGCAGAGCCCGCGTCCCGACGACCGCGCCATCGCGGTGAAGAAGCTGGCCCAGAGGTTCGAGCCCGACGATCTGCTGCTCTTCACGCAGGCCGCCCGCGACCCGGTCGGCATGGTGCGCGCCGAGGCGATGACGGCCCTCGGCCGAAGCAACGACGAGCGCGTCGTCGACCTGCTCGGCGAGGCCCTCGGCGACCCCGACGACGTGGTGCAGGTCGCCGCGGCCCGGGCGCTCGCCAACGTCCGCAACGACAAGGCGCGCACCTACCTGACGCTCCAGTACCTGCGCCGCGGGCGCAGCACCCGCCAGGTCATCGTCGAGGGCCTCAAGAGCGCCAACGTGCCCGGCGCGATGGCCAGCTGCGTCGTCGCCGAGGCGAAGGGGCTGTGGGAGAAGAACCTCAAGGCCCTCGAAGACGGTGCATTGCCCGAGCGCGTGGGGGCTGCCGAGGAGCTCGGGCGCTCCGGCCGGCCCGAGGCCGTGAACCGCCTGGTGCCCCTACTCAAGGCCAAGAACGTGGTGCTGGCGGCGGCCGCGGCGCGCGGGCTGGGGTTCGCCCGCGACGCTCGCGCCGTCCCCGCGCTCACGGAGCTGCTCGACGAGAACTTCCCCGAGCTGCGGGAGGCGGCCTGCGAGGCCTTGGGAAAGCTCAAGGAGCCGGCGGCGCGCCAGAAGCTGGGCGCGGTCGCGCTCGAGCAGAGCACCGCCAGCGTGCTGGCGACGCAGGCCCTCATCGCGCTCCCGCCGTCGGACGAGGTGAACCAGGTGCTCTGCTCGGTGTTGGTGGGTGGCGGTGGGCCCGAGGTCGAGGCCGCCGGGCGCGAGCTGCGGCGCCGCGGCGGCTGCCCGGTCGAGCCGCTCCTGGAGCGCCTGCGGAGCGGAGCACCCAACGCAGCGCTCCGCGCCCTGATTGCGCTCGGGCCGGCGCTCAAGGAGCACTCGACGAAGGTGGCTCCGCTGCTCAGCGCAGCCGACCCGACGACGCGGCGCCTCGCCGTCGAGGCCATCGGCGAGCTCCAGCACCCGCCGAGCGCCGCCGCGGTGCTGAAAGCCCTCGAGGCCGAGCTGAAGGCCGTCGAGCCCCTTCGCGCCGACTGGATCCCCGACGAGCTGCCGCTGCGCTTCGCCCCCGGCTTCGACCCCGACTCGACGACCCCCGACCCGCGTGATGTCTCGCGCGGCAAGCGCGCACGCGCGGCCGAGGTGCTGAGGCGCACGGCGGCGCTCGACGCGCAGCGGCTGAAGGAGCGCGGGAAGGTGCCGCTCCAGGCGCGCGCCCCCACAGAGCTCGTCGACGATGGCAGCGAGGAGCAGTACCAGCTCCTCGCTGCGCTCTTGCGGGCCATCGGCCGCCTGCGGGTCGAGGGGGCCCGGGCCCGGCTCGAGCCCTTCACCGTTGAGCCGAGCCCGACGCTGCGCAGCGCCGCCATCGCCGGTCTCGGGCTGTTGGGGAAGGACGCGGTGCCGGCGGTGAAGGGGGCGTTGCTGGACTCCGAGCGGCTCGTTCAGGGCGCGGCCGCCCAGGCCCTCGCGGAGACGGCCGAGGGCCGCGCCGCCATCTTCGAGGCGCTGGGGCAGCTCGTTGGCGATCGCTCTCGCCTCGTCGAGCCGCTCCGTGGGCAGTCGCTGCCGGCGAGCGCGGCTCCCGTGCTCGTGGGGCTCGTCAAGGAGGGCGGCGCTGACGGGGCCGTCGCCGCGACGTTGCTCGCCGAGCTGCAGGCCCCCGAGGCCATTCCGGCCATCGTCGAGCTCCTCGCCCAGGACACGGTGGTCGGGCGCCGCGAGCTCCTCGGCGCCCTGGGGCGAACCCGTTCGGCCGACGCCGTGCCAGCCCTCGGCCGGGAGCTCTTCAGCGACAGCCCGACGGTGCGGGCAGCGGCCGTCGAGGCGTTGGCGCTCATCGGCGCCCCGGCGCGCGCCCAGCTCGAGGCGCTCGACGCTCTCAAGGGTGACTACTCGCTCCGGGTCCGCACCGCCGCCGCCGAGGCCGTTCAGGCCCTGTCGCCACCGGAGGGAGCGCGGTGACCGACACCCGCTCGATGAAGGACAAGGCGACCGAGCTCTTCGCGAAGGGCAAGTTTGCGCGAGCCGCCGAGAGCTACGCGGCCTACTGCGAGGCCGAGCCGAAGGACCTGCAGGCCCGTCTCCGCATGGGCGACGCCTGGGTGAAGGCTGGCCAGAAAAGCCAGGCCATCGAGGCCTACCAGGCGGCGGCCGAGGGTTTCGCGAGGGATGGTTTTCTTCCGCGCGCCATCGCCGCGTCGAAGCTCGTGCTCGAGCTCGACCCGTCACACAAGTCGATCTCGCGCATGCTGGCCGACCTCTACGCACGCAAGAGTGGATCGGCCCGGGCGGCCGCGCGGTCGAGCGCTTCGCGGCCCGGCATTCCCTCGCCGCTCGCGCCCTCGGTGGTTGCGCCCGCGCCGGTTGCGCCGGCGGTGGCTTCGCCCGTCGCGGCTCACGCCGGTGTCGAGGGCTCCCCCGGGAGCGCCACCGACGCAACCGAGTCCATCGCGGTGTCTGGTGACGAGGGCATCGAGATCGAGGTCGATTCCAGGCTGGCGACCGGTGAGTTCGAGATCCCCATCGGCGAGGCCTTTCACGAGAGCGCGGCGGCGGCGCCGCTCGCCGACCCCGGAGTCGGGAGCGCATCGGCTTTGGCGCGGGTGACCGGAACGCCGCCCCTCGACCCGGTGCAGGCTCCACGGCCGGAGCACTTCGAACTCGACGTCGAGGCGACGTCGGTCGCACCTCCTGCGTCAACCGGCACACCGCCTGCTCAGCCTGACGCGTCAGGCTTCGAGCTCGAGGTGGAGCCGGCGGGGCCCGGGCCCGAGAGCGGCGCGACGCCCGCCGCTGACGACGCGTCGGGCTTCGGGCTCGAGGTCGAACCGGTACCGTCTCCGGCCGAAGCCGACGTGTCGACCGGCGCGCGGCCGGCCGCGGCCGACGCCGAGCGCCTCGAGCTCGAGGTGGGGCCGGCACCGTCTCTGGCCCAAGGCGACGCGTCGAGCGGCGCGCGGCCAGCTGCGGGCGATGCGTCAGGCTTCGAGCTCGAGGTGGGGCCGGCACCGTCTCTGGCCCAGGGCGACGCGTCGAGCGGCGCGCAGTCAGCCGCGGGCGACGCGTCAGGCTTCGAGCTCGAAGTCGAGGTCGAGCCAGCGTCGTCACGGAACGGGTCTGACGCGTCGCGCAGCCCGAGACCGGTGCCAGCCGCCGTGGAGGCGGGCGAGCTCGGCGGAGCGCGGTCCTCGTTGCCGCGCGACCCGCTGGTGTCGGCGCGGGCGGCGGGCACGGCGTCAGCCGCCGAGCAGGCGCCCGGCCTCGCTGTCGCGGCCGGGGCTGGCGGGCTGGCGCCACCTCCTGTGAGGGCCTCGGCTGCGTGGTCGCCGCGACCGTGGCTGGCGCCGCCGGGGGAGGGACTGGGTGATTCACCGGCGCCTGGGGGCGCAGCCGCTTCCGGCGCCGGAACCGACGAACCAGCGAGCGAGGTCCGAACCGAGCTCGAGCGGAGCCTCGACGCGCTGGTCGGCGCCCCCGCCGCGCCCGTGACGCCCTCCGTCGCCAGCTTCACCGAGCTCGAGCTCGATGGAGACTCGCTGCTCCAGGCGGTCGAGGTCGCGGCGGGCCGGGCGATGCCGCCTGCCGGATCGTCCGACTCGTTCGACCTCATCATCGAGGAGGCTATCGAAGATCCTGACGATGGCCGCCTCGTGCCCGGCGCGCTCCCGCGCATTCCGCTCTTCTCGGACCTGCCCGAAGACGCCTTCATCGCCCTCTTCGAGGGGTGCCCTTTGCGCCGCGTCGAGGTCGGCGAGCGGATCATCGATCAGGGGAGCGTCGGGACGAGCTTCTTCGTGATCTGCGCCGGGCGGGTGCGGGTCGTTCGCACCGACGGCGCGACGACCCGCGACCTGGCCACCCTCGACGAGGGCGCCTTCTTCGGAGAGATGGCGCTGCTCTCGGATGCGCCCCGGAGCGCCAGCGTCGAGGCCATCGCCGAGGACACGCAGTTGCTCGAGATTCCAGCCTCGGTGCTCACCGGGCTGTCGGCCAGGTTCCCCAGTGTCGCCGCGGCGCTGAAGAAGTTCTGCCGGCAGCGACTGCTTACCAACCTCATGAACGGCGCGGCCCTGTTCAAGCCGTTCACGCCACGGGAGCGGCGCGAGCTCATCGAGCGGTTCCGCGCGCGCGAGGCCCGCACCGGAGAGACGCTGATTCGTGAAGGGCAGCCTTCGGACGGGCTCTTCGTCATCCTCACCGGCGAGGTCGTCGTCGAGGCCCAGGGCCGTCACCTGGCTCGCCTGCACGAGGGGCAGATCTTTGGAGAGATGTCGCTGCTCACGCGCGCGCCCGCCACGGCGACGGTGCGTACGGCGCGCCGAACGTCGCTGCTCCGCTTGCCACAGGCAGACTTCCGCCAGCTCATCATGAGCCACCCGCAGATCCTCGAGCTGATTGCGACTCTCACCGACGACCGCCGCCGCCAGAACGACGCGCTCGAGCCGCGCCCCGACGCGATGGTGTGACGGCCGGTCGCGTCGTGCCCCGCTCGCCCAGGCACTTCGTCAGCGGGCGCGGTGGAGGCGCTCCAGGTACTCGTCACGCGTGATGAGGCCCGCCTCGATGAGCAGCTCGAGGAGGCTGCGCATCGAGCGGACCTGGCTGCTGACGATCGTCTCGAGGCCCTCGACCTGCTCCCGGAGCAGCGCGATCTCCTTCCGCAGCTCGTCCTCGAGGTCCGGCTTCGGGGGCGGCGGGGGCATGGCCCGAGCGACGGCCTCGGGCCGCTTCGGAGACGCTGCCGGCGGCGCGACGACCGGCACCAGCTCGAACGTGGTTTCGCCCGGGACGACGGGCGCCTGGTCGGCGCTCTGCCGCGGGTCGGGCGCATCACCGAAGTAGTACCGCCGAGTGGCCCGGTCGATGGCCGAGGCGGTCGCGACGACGGGCACCACCCGCAGGTTCGTAGCAAACTCGAGTTCCTGGAGCGCCTCGACGTTGGTCGGGTCGGAGGTCGCGATGGTGAGCAGGCTTGCGTCCGCATCGCACGCCACCGGGAACACCCCGTAGTGCTCGGCGAGGTCCAGGCGGAGAAGGCTCGAGACGTTCTGCGGCAGCGCGGCGGCGTCGAGGTCGATGGTCTCGAGGCGGAGCTGCTGCGCCAGGACGCGGCACATGGACGCCTCGTCGACGAAGCCCATCTGCACCACCAGGCGCCCCAGCCGCCCGCCCCACCGCTTCTGCTCCACCAGCGCGGCCTTGAGGCGCAGCTCGTCGAGAACGCCAGCCTCGATCAACAGCTCTCCGAGGCGACGACGCGGGCGCGGCGGTGGCGGTCGTGGGGTCACGTGCGCGTTCTCCGTTCCGCGAGCAAGCGGGGCGAAGGCAGGCGCCCCGGTCACCACCTCGTCGTCACGGAGCGAAGGTGCTTCGGTGACGAGCCTGGGCTCGTCCCTTCCCCCCGTGCCGGAGCGCTGCTCGCCCACCAGGGCACGGGCAGCGCCCGGTCGGAGCGCCGGGTGGGACTCGAGCCCCCGGGCCCCTTCAACACCACGGTCGGGCGAGGTCGGGGCGCGCCACTCGGCGACGGCCCCCTGGTCCTCGCGCGAGGCGGACTACTTGCCCGCCTCGGGCGCTGCCGGGCGAGCGGGCGGCGCCAGCTTCTTGGCCTCGGCCTTCTCGGCGGCCGTCAGCGGCTTGAGCCGGAAGCCGACCCACGACGCCTCGCCCCCCTTGAACTTCGCCACCGCGGCCATGCCGACGCTCTTGGTGGCGTCGTTCATCTCCCAGCCGAACGTGTCGGCCGGGCCCGGGTTGAGGAAGAGCGACTTCGAGGGCGTGGTCTCCTTGACGAGCTCGGTGCCTGCGGTGTCACTCGTGGCCCGACCGCCGGCCTCCTTGATGTTCGAGGCGAAGCCGAACGCGATCTTCGCCTCGGCGATGGCCTTCGCCACGGCCTCGTCCCCTACGTTACCCGCCGTCCCGGCGTGGTCGATCGCCTGGGGGCCGGTGCCGCGCGGTGGGCCGTGAGAGACGAGCGCCACCGGCACCTTCGCCTCCTTCGCCTCGCGCACCACCTCGGCGATGGTCGACGGGTGGTACAGGCAGCCCCTCGCGCACTTGAGGAAGCCGGGGTCATGGTACCCGGGCAACGACACGAGCATCAACTCGGGGAACTCGACGGCCCGTACGGCGTTGAGGTTGATGACGTTCGAGTGCTCCTTCTGGGCGGCGGTGACGCCGTCGGTGTACTCGGCGCGGCACTCCTGGTTGCCCGAGAGCACCAGCACCGGCACCTTCGCCAGGGCGACCTCGGAGACGACGCGCGTGATGCCCGGGGCGAGATCGCCCGTGTCGCCCGTGATGATGATGGCGTCAGCCTTCTGCTCCTGGAAGAACTTCACGTACTTCTTCAGGGCGAAGAGGTTCTCTCCCGAGTCCTCGTTGATGGGCCCGAGCACGCCGACGACGAACTCACCGTCGGCGTCCTTGTCGGTGAAGGTCAGGTGAGCGCCCGAAAGCTTCGCCGCGCGCTCGCCGACCTTCACGTCCGACGTCGGGCCGGGGTCGATGGGCGCCGCGCACTCCTTCTCGGCGCGGATCTCAGGCGGCTTGGCGACGACCGGCTGAACGACGGGCTTCGGCGGCTCGGGCGGCGGCCGGGGGGGCTCCGCCGCCTTCTTGTCGGGGCACGCCGACAGTGCCAGCGCGCTCGCCACCATCACTGCTGCTTTCGACCACCGGCTGCCCATGAGCAATCCCTCGTGTTGGCGTGAAAGGTTGAAAGACCGCGCGTGGTTAGCGGAAACGGACTCGCCGGTCCAGCGGCTTCGCGGTACATGCGCGGCCATGCGGAGCCTCGCCTCGTCGGTCGCGCTGTGTCTCGTGGGCTGTGCGCACGTGCCGTTGTCGCCCGAGGCCCTGGCCACCCTCGAGCGGCCGGCGTTCGTCGCCCGCGTCGAGAACGGCGCCGGGCCGCGCTCGTCGGCCTACCGGGACGACGCCTCACGCTACGCCGCGGGCCTCGCCAACCGGGACCCGCGCGAGGCCGACCGACAGCTGGCCCTCGTGCTCGACAAGGGGACCGACACCGATCGCGCGCTCAACCGCTACCAGCTCGCCGACACGCTGCGCGCCCAGGTGCTGGCCGAGCTGCCGAAGCGGCGTCCGTGGGACCGCGTCGCCTCGCCGGCGCAGGTGGCGTCACTCCTCGAGTCGTTCCTCGTCGACGAGCAGCCGGCGCGGGAGCCCGATCTGGCGCGATTGGCCCCGCTGGGCGTGGACTCGGTCGTCGAGCTCGTCGTCGAGGAGTTCGGCCTCGAGAGCCGGGGCGGAAAGGCGGGCGTCTACCTCGTCGGGTTCGCGCGCCTGGTTCGGCTGGGAGGGCAGGCGCTGTACCGCCGCGCCTTTTTCAGCCGCGAGCTGTCGGTCGACCTCGAGCCGCTCGACCCCGTCGAGCTCGAGTCGAAGCCATCACGCTTCGGCAACCGGCTGCGCTCGATGCTCCTCGCCATCGCCCGGCAGCTTGCGGTCGACCTCTCTCCGGCGCCGACACCGGCCGGCCAGGAGCGCTGAAGCGGCCGCCCCCGCACGGCGCGACCCCGGCGTGACGGTTCGGGCTGCGCCCGCGGCTCCGCAGGCCCTCGTCGTCTCCTGCCAACGGGAGCGCAGGGCCGTGACGGTCCTGGGAGGGTGACGGGCGCGTCAGGGCGAGCGAGGGCGCCGGCGTCTCCCCAGCCCAAGCAGCGCGAGGAGCGGCAGCGCCGCGCCGCCGCCCTGACAGGTGCAGCCCATGTTCTCGACGTTGACGTTGCCGCCCGCGGCGCCGCCGCCGAGGCCGCTCGCGCCGCCCGCCCGGCCTCCGCTCGTCCCGGCCCCACCGCCCCCGGGCCCTGACGATCCTCCGCCGTTCACCGAGGTGTCTTCGGTGCAGAACCACTCGTCACCGATGCGCGCCGCGCACACGCGGCCCACCGGGCAGGTGTTGGCGTTCAGCGGGTCGCACCGGCCCTCGCACACGCCGCTCAGGCAGCGCGTGCCGGGCTGGCAGGCAGCCACCGTCGGCAGCAGGCAGCTCGAGCCGGGGCCGACGATCTGGTCGGGGCAGGCGCAGATGCCGGTGCCGCTCCCCACGGGCGGATCCGGTTCAACCTGCACGCAGGTCGCGCACTGGTTCGGCAGGGCGATGGCGCAGGGCGGGTAGCAGCGGTTGGCGTAGCACGACAGGCCGGGTTGGCATTGGCCACCGGGCCCGCAGGTCGCGCACTGCTGGCCCGAGCTCGCCGGCAGGCACACCGACGCGCCGCCCGAGGCCTGACAGGTCGACCCGGCGGGGCAGGAGCCGGGCGAGGCGACGTCGCAGCGCTGCCGGCAGAAGCCGCTGACGCACGCCAGCCCGTTGCGGCAGATGGCCAGGGGCGTTCCGCTGAGGCTGCAGGCTTCGTTGACGTCGCTCACCTCTTCGGCCGAGCACGCGCAGAAGCCGGCGCTGGGCTGACACGCGGGGCAGGCCCCGGGGCTCGCCGGGTTGCAGGTGGCGCGGCACCGGCCCCCGATGCACGCGGCGCCGCCAGCGCACGGCGTGGCGGTGCTGCACGCCTGGCACGTCGACGCGCCCGCCGACGGGTAGCACAGGCGCTCGTTGCGACCGTTGATGCCCAGGCACATCGTCGCCTGCCCGGCGACGGCGCTGCACGTGGTGCTCGAGCAGCCGGTGCAGATGGGGTCGCCGGCGTTGCAGCAGGCGCGGCAGAAGGCGATCTGCGGGTTGGCCTCGTCGGTCGCGCAGGCCGCGCAGCTCGGGCACACCTCGGATACCTCGCAGCGCGAGCCCAGCGTTCCCAGGGGCGTGCAGGTGCCGCCGGTGCAGCCGTACCCCGGCGCGCACGCGGTCGCGGCGTTCGAGGAGGTGCACTGGCTGCTGCATGGCGCCGTGGGGATGCAGTAGCTCCCGCCGGCCGACATCTGGCAGGTGAAGCCGCTGCCGCACTGGCCCGGCACCGACGGGTTGCAGGCGAGGGAGCACCAGTTCCGCCCCATGCCGTCGGTGAGGCAGAGCCCTGTCGAGCAGTCCTGGCCCGACGTACAGAACTTGCACATGTCGGGAGCGCCGATCTGCGGCAGGCACGCGAAGCCGCTCGTCGAGGGCTGACAGGTGAACCCGGTGGGGCAGGGGGCGCCGGCGGCGGCGCAGTCGCTGGTGCAGATGCGGGTGGGGGCGCCGGTGGCGCCCTCGCAGACCAGCCCCGCCTGACAGGTGACGCCGCCGCTGCTGCAGACCGTGCCCTGGCTCCCCGAGACGCCCGGGTACACGGTGCAGACGTCGGAGAGGTCGGGGCCGGCCAGGTTGCGCTTGATCTGCCCGGTGCCGATGGTGGCGAACATCACCGCCACCGAGTTCGAGGTGTGATCGAACCCGATGAAGTGGCCGGCCTCGTGGGTGACGACGCTCTCGTAGTCGTAGTCGCCGGAGCCGAGGGCGCTCCCGCCTCCCCAGGTAACGGTGGCCGCGTTCATCTCGAGGTCCGAGTCGATGAGCTCGCCCGGGTAGAAGGTGTTGGTGGTGAGCCCCAGCGTGAGGCTCGAGTGACGCCAGTTCGGCGCGCTGAACCAGATGACGTTGTTCTCGTTGTCGCCGCCGGCGACGTTCGCCGACCCCTGGGGGCTGGCGTAGGTCAGGCCCGGCAGGTACGCGAAGGAGATCGCCGGGTCGCAGGTCGGGTTGGTGAGCGTCCACCGCTCGAACGACGCGTACATGCGCTGAAGGACCGTCGCGAAGGGCACCTGCTGCTGGCCCGGCAGCGTCGCGCGCCCAGGCACGTTGTCGATGGACGCCGCGAAGCGCACCTCGGGCAGGCAGCGCCCCATCGTGCAGACCCGGTTCCCGTTGGTGGCGCCGTTCTGCAACACGCACTGCGCCGTCGTGGTGCAGGGGTCGAGGAACCACTTCTTGCCCGACGGGTCGGCCCAGGCGCTCGCGGCGACGAGCGGGAGCAGCGCGAGCGGCAGGCGCCTCACTGTGCACCTCCGGGGGTCGCCAGCCGTCGCACGCGCGCGAGGAAGGCGTCGGCCGTACCGAGGGTCTCGTGCTCGGCGATGGGCCCGACGAGGCCAGCCCGGCCGGGGCGGGCGAGCGTGAGGCCCTTGAGGTTGCGCTGCGCCACGGTCGCGCCCGGCCCCGACGTGAGCGTGACCTTGCCGAACGAGAGCCCCATCAAGACGAAAGCACCCTTCTCGTCGACCGCCGGCTCGAGGAAGAGCACCACGTCTTCGGACGGCTCGAAGCGCGCGGCTCCGGCGACCGATTGCCCGACGCCGTCGACGACGCCTCCCGGCTGCTTCACCAGCACCGTCGCGGGGGCGCGGCCCTTGAGCGGCTCGCGTACGGTGAGCTCGGTCCACGTCCAGATGCCGCGGTGCGCGTCGTCCCAGCTCGTCACCGAGCGCTGTACGGTACCGCGGACGATCAGCGGGGCGCGGGCGACGAGCTCGTCGAGGCTGAGCGCCATGACGACGGTGGCGAAGGCAGGCCCGGCGGCGAGCGCGAAGACGAGCGTGAGGTGAGCGCGAGGCGATGGCATTCGGGAGGTCACTCCAGCCCCCGGCCGGGGCTTTGGGTCGAACCGGAGTGGAGTGTATACCGCGTCGCTGCATGTCGGGTTCACGGCTGGTGATCTTCCTGTCGGCCGGTGGCTACGAGGCCGCCTGGCAGGCGACGTCGCTCGGCTTGACGGCGGCGGCGATGGGCGACGACGTCGTCTTCGTCTTCGCTTTCGACGCGTTGCGGGCCCTGAGCCGTGGCACCTTCGGCAAGCCGCTGACGGAGCGCGAGTCGGCGGCGGCCACGCGCGGAACGGGCCTGGGGGCGCCAGTGCCCCTGGGCATGCTGGCGGATGCGCGGTCGCTGGGGGCGAGGGCGCTGGCCTGCGACACCACCGTGAAGCTGTGCGGCCTCGTGCCAGCGGAGCTGCTCGAGCAGGGGCTGCTCGACGACGTCACCGGGCTCCCCGACATCTGGAAGCTCACCGGCGTGGCGCGGCTCGTGTCCTTCTGACGTCGCCGTCAGAGCGTGTTGACGATGCGGAACTCGAGGTTGACCGGGTCGACCGGCGTCGACGTCTTGATG